>JAKQOD010000406.1 GCA_029565465.1 Deltaproteobacteria bacterium | reverse complement strand
TGCGCACGGTGTAAGGCATGACTGCGCCGTTCGGGACCACCAAGGTTGAGCGTTGGCTTGCTGGGCCGGTTGGGCCCGGTGGCGCGCTGGCGGCCGTTGGCTGTGCCGCTGCACGCGTAACGCGGGCTCCAACGGCGGCCGCGCCAGCAACGAGGCTACTTGATAGCAAACGGCGGCGCGAGATGCTCATTTCAGTGCCCTCCAGCAGGCGCGGGTGTGGCCAACATCGATGATTCCACGGCCATCGCGCTGGTAAGCAATTCCGGGCGCAACAGCCCACGCCGTAGCGCGCTGACCCGGACCATCGCTTGGGCAAACCGCAATTGCGAAGCAAGCAATTGTCGTTTGCCGTCGGTGAGTTCGCGTTGGGCCATAATGAGGGTGAATGGATCGGCGTTCATGGCATTGTAGTGCAATAGCGTTTCGTCGACGATCTTTTGGCGCAATGGCACGATCACATCGCGCAGATTGGTGGCTTCTGCAAAGGCGGCGAGTGCTGACATGCGTGCCGCACGTGCGGCTGCACGCAGATTGATGGCAAGTGAGGTCAGCTCGTGTTGTGCGCGATGTAATTGTGCAGTGCTGCGCTCGGCCACCGCGCGGCCGCTGCCAAACCAAGGCAAGCCGACTTGAATCGCTGGCCCTGCTTCGACGCCACTGCCATGCTCGACGACGGCAATGCCGAGCGCAAGCTCGGGCAACCATTGTCGCTTGCGGGCGATGCCAGTTTGTTCGGCTGCGACTTCGGCTTGTGCACGTGCAGCAGCTACGCCGAGGCTGTTCGCAACTGCTTCAGTTTCAAGCTCGTCGATTGCCGGCACCGCCGCAGGCAGGGCAGGCAAAAGCTGGCCCGCTGCAGACCAGTTGGTTTGATCGCCGGAGAGGCCAAGCGCCGCGTTGAGTTGTTCACGCGTGATTTCTACCGCTAGTTGAGCGCGCCCCAGTTCGACACGGGTTTGTTCGCGTTGATCAAGTTCGCGGACCAGCGCCAGATCGGTGGTGTTGCCAGCGTCGTGCATGCGTTGCCGCACTGCAACAGCTGCATCGGCTGCGTCGAAAACTTGCTGCCGCAACGCCGCCTCTTGTTGCGCGGCAACGACTCTGAGATACGCGAGTTCGGCGTTGGTTGCGAGTTCCAGCGCGCGTGCCGTGGCCCGACTTTGCGCTTGGGTCGCAGCCGCATCCGCAAGTTTGAGGTGAACGGCGCGGTTGATCAAGCCAAGCACATCGACGAGCAGCGCCGATTCGACTTCATAATAGTGGTGATTCCAGCGGACACTAAAATCGGCATGGATCGCTGGCGGTGCCAACATGATACCAACATCGGCTGCCGCAATATCAAGTTCGTCGAATGCCGCAAGCATCGCGGGATTGTTGGCCAAGGCGATTTTGGCAACGGTTTCCTGCGTCAGGGGCGCCGCCAGCAATTTCGCAACCAACGACGCACGTTGTGCCGCATTCCCTGACGCTGCACTGGCCATGGCCGGCGCCCACCGTGCGCCAAGCTGTTGCGCGGTGCCATTGCGCATCTGCCCATTGCTTGGCAGGCAGCCGGTGGTCGCGGCTACCAAGATGCCAGCCATAATGCGCATGGTGTTCATGGATGGTGATGGTGATGGGGCGGCGGTGGATCATTCGTTGGTGCAGGCGCCGGTGGAGGATCGGCATAGGCCGCCAACGCTGGTGCACGCTTGCCAGTTGCAGCGGTTGACGCTGCCGGCGAAGCTGAGGTGAGCGGCACCAACGCAGGTGTGCAAGCGCTGCACGCTAAGCACATGGCACTCGCGATTCCTAACGCCAAACGTTGCACCACTAGGAACTCAGCACCGGGGTTGCGGGATAGCCAGCCGCCGTGATTGCACTTGCAATCGCGTCACGATTGGTATCGCTAAGTGCTTCGACTTTCACGGCGCCGGACGTCAATTCGATATCGACGCTATGGACGCCGGTCATGGCCATGACTGCTGTGCGAACGTGCCCAACGCACCGTTGGCAAGTCATACCTTCAACGTGAAATAGCAATTGCATGGTTGCGCGAACTCTAGTACATCCTTACCTTACTGACGAGTCCAAAGCGCATGTCCGCACCGGAAAATCTACTGCGGCAATCTGTCTCTCCGACGGTTGCTGAGCCTGCGTGCGCCGACGTTGCGGTTTTAGGTATGACCTGCGCCGCTTGCGTCCGGCATGTCGAGCGCGCCGTCGCTAACATCGGGGGCGTTGCGCACGTCGACGTTAATTTGGTGTTGTCACGTGCAAGTTTGCAGCTGACACCTGGTGCGGATCGCGATGCCACCGTTGCAGCAGTGCAACATGCCGTGCGCGCGGCAGGCTATGAAGTGCCAGACGATGACGGCTCCAACGCTCATGCCATGCCTGGCACCGGTGGTCCCGAAGCGCCGCCTGAATCGGCCAGCCCTCGACGCGTGATCGTCGCAGCGCTGTGTGCGCTGCCCCTGCTGATCATAGCGATGTCGCACGGTGCATTGATTGCGTCACCGGGTACCGACGGCATCGTACAAGCGGTGCTGGCAACCGTTGGCCTAGTCGTCGTTGGCGGTCGCTATCTGCGCTTGGCCGCACACGCGTTAGCGCAGCGCACCGCCGATATGAACGTGCTCGTGAGCCTTGGCGCGCTGGCGTCGTATGGCTATTCGATGGTGATGTTGGTGCAATACCTCGACGGTGGCGCGACGCATAGCGGGGCGCACCACCCCGCGGTGCTGCATTTATATTTCGAAGCCGGCATCACCATTTTGTTCTTCGTCACCCTTGGCAAATGGCTTGAAGCCCGCGCTCGGCATCAAGTGACCGCTGGCGTATTAGCGCTGGCCGCACAACTGCGAGGGCAAGCGCTGCGGATCAAACGTGCCGATGGCAGCATTGTTGCGGCGCCCGGTGAAGAATTGAGTGCTGACGGGCTGGCTCCAGGCGACGAAATTATCTGTCGTCCAGGTGAACGCATTGCGGCTGATGGCACGGTGTTCGATGGCACCTCGGAAGTGGATGAGGCGTTGTTAACCGGCGAAGCGGTGCCGGTGGCCAAAGAAGTTGGCGCTGCTGTCTACGCTGGCTCGCTGAATCAAGTCGGCATTTTGACCGTGCGGGTTGCACGGGCAGCGCAAGCTTCGACGGTCGGGCGCATCGCCGACGCCGTGATTGCCGCGCAACGCGAAAAGTCGCCGATTGCGCGGTTGGCCGATCGGGTCAGCGCCGTGTTTGTGCCGGTGGTGGTGGCGCTTGCTGCGGTGACGGCACTGGTGTGGGGCTTGGTGGTCGGTGATTGGCAACAAGCGATGACCCATGCCGTGTCGGTGTTGGTCATCGCATGTCCGTGTGCGCTGGGCATTGCGACGCCCGCCGCGGTTGCAGTCGCAACGTCACGCGCGGCAGCGCTTGGGTTGTTGTTCAAAAACGCAGGTGCGCTTGAAGCTGCAGCACGGGTTGATACGGTGGTGTTCGACAAAACCGGCACTTTAACTACGGGCCGACGTTCAGTGTTGCAAGTGCATGTGGTTGGCACCGAGCTTGATGCAAGCGGTGTGGTGGCCTTGGCGGCTGGGCTTGAACAAGGCAGCGAACACACGATCGCCAAAGCGATTTGTGACTACGCTGCAGCGCAAAAAGTCGCCGCGGCACCGTCGGTGCAAACACGCACTGTGGTGGCCGGCGGCGGTGTGCGTGCCACCATCAATGGCGAGGCCTATGCGTTGGGCAATGCTGATATGTTCGACGCCACTGCGTTGGCGCTGCCGGCCGAGCGCTTTGCCGCCCAACCGCTGCCGCCGGGTGCATCCATCGTTTGGCTGGGCCGCGGTGGTGGTGCGGCCACGACGATGCTCGCGGCGTTCGTGATTGGTGACGAAATTGGCGCCGAGGCGCGCACTGTTTGCGACGAACTGCGGCGCCATAACGTTGCTATCGTCATTGCCAGTGGCGACTCGCCAGCCACGACGGCGTGGATTGCTGAACAAGTAGGAGTCACTGACTCAGCGCGCGTGTTTGCCGAATGCAAACCGATGGCGAAAGCCGCGTTGATTGGCCGCCTCAAAGGAGAAGGCCGTGCTGTCGCGATGATCGGCGACGGCATCAACGATGCAACTGCGTTGGCGGCGGCGGATTTGGGCATCGCGGTGCAGCACGGCACCGAACTTGCTGGTGCAGCTGCTGACGTACGCGTTTTGCATGGTGGATTGGCGGCAGTGCCGCGCGTATTTGCGTTGGCGCGCGCCTCGATGCGCGTGATTATACAAAATCTATGGTGGGCGTTTGGCTTCAACGTCGTCGGCATAACGCTGGCCGCGGGCGTGTTTGCGCCGTGGACCGATTGGCAGCTATCACCGATTTTCGCAAGCGTTGCGATGTCGGCTTCCAGCGTGTTGGTGTTGGTTAACTCGCTGCGGCTGCGACGCTGGGGTTAGCGCGGCCGTGGCATCGTCGTCGGGGCCAGGTGAACGCCGGCCGGCAATGGCAAGCCGCCAAGATCGTAAACTTGCACGGTCGTCGCGGTAACCTCGGCCAGCAAGTGGCGCCAGAGGGCCGGCCCCGTAAGTGTGAACTCAATGCTTAGCATGGCGTCGTCGCTGCCACCTGGTGGTGACCCTGATGGCCACGCAAAATTGATCAGGCGCTGTGCAGAGGATGCTGGCGGCTGCGTCACGTCAATGAGGGACGATCGACTGCGGCTCAGTGCTTTGGCTACCGGCAGCCGGCCGAACAAGCGCTTGACGTCGATGCCAAGATTGAAGCGCCACTCGGCAAAATCAGGCAATGCGTCGTTGGCGATGTCGGGGCGAAAGCGGGCGCCGAGCGCCTGCATGACCGCATCGAAGTCGGCGATGTTGGCGGTATCGTGGCCAGCGAGCCAGCGATCTACGATGCCGATCGATGCGGTTTGCACTGCCCAGCGTTCCTGCGCTTCGCGACGGATCAACAGCAATGGCTCGGCTGCAACGGCCCGCGCGTAACGGTCGTAATACCGGTCGAGCAAGGCTTGCTCGACGACGATGGTGGGCGCAACCAACCCGGCTTCATGTTGCACTGCGCTGCAGACGGGATCGGGCGAATACACTGAGGGTGGTGATAGTTGCACCGAACATGCAGGAGGATCGAAGTTGTCACCGGCGGCACAGCCAACTAGCAGGCTGACACTCGTCGCGACTATCGTCCTATGCCGCATGCGACGACGGTAGCACGGATGCATCAGCGCGTAGAACCGCTTATTCGGGGCTGCTACACGATGCGCTGCCAAGTGGCGCCGTCAAACAAAGAGATGCTCTTGGCTCCGACTGACCACATCGCGTCGCCGGCCTCGGACAGACTGAAAAATGAATTTGGGCGGTCTGCGCCAAAATCTAACGGTTCGATCGTTTGGCCTATGTACTCGTACACATCGTTCATTGTCGAAACATAGGTGCGCCCCTTGAACTCGCAGATACTCATGAAGTCGTCGCGGGTGATGGCTTGCGCAACGACATGCCAGCCGTTCGTGGTTCGTTCGATAAGGATGCCATCTATCCCACAAGCGAGCACCGTACCGTTGTTCAACACCCGAATATCGGTAAGTACTTTTTGCGTTGGGCTAGCTTCTTGGGTCCAACGGATGGAGTCGAATTTCCACACTTCACCGCAACGACCGGCAGCGAAAATATCGGACTCAACCAAGCCGTGTAGCGACTCGAAGCTGTACGTGTTGTTGGCTTCGAGTGGCGTCCTGCAAGTCTGATCGATCCGCTCCCAGCGGTCTTGATCAACCCGTCGATAGGCCTGCCTACCCATGCCAACTGCATATGCACGTCCTTCGACTGCGCAGATGCTTCGCATTGGCCCGAAGCAGCCCGGTCCGTCTTTTAGATGCTGCAGTGCGGATTCTTCGTTCACGTCGCCGCTGCCGACACGAAAGAGCTGACCGGCCAGCCCCATGAACAGGGCTTGGACTTTAGGGCGTGTAACAACGGTGGCACTAGTCGTTGTCCAGTCGCAGCGATCATGGTTGGTTGGCCAAAGCCAGTTGCCTTGATGATAGACGAGGAAAAGACTGTGTGCTTCGTGATCTGTCAGTAACGTGTCTTTGCCAAAGGCAATATAGCCAAGGTTGGTGGCGCGCAGCATGTTGTGCACGATGGAGTAGTCCTTAACGATAGATCGAAACATGCGGCGCTCGCAGGGGAGCGTGCCATCGGCGCTGCTGAAGTTGAAGCTTGCAGGTGTACATTTGGTTGCGCACGGTTGCCGCTGCCCTTGCCGTTTGTGGCAGGCCCCGTTACTGTTAGCGGGTGTCGATGCCTTTGCTCGAAATCCGCGATTTGGTGACGGAATTCCGCACCGATCGTGGGGTCGTGCGTGCGGTTGACGGCGTGAGCTTGGCGATCAACCAAGGCGAAACGCTCGGTGTCGTCGGTGAATCGGGTTGTGGCAAATCGGTGACGGCGTTGTCGGTGTTGCGCTTGATCGCGCAGCCCGCCGGGCGCATTGCAAGCGGCGAGATTCGCTACAAAGATCGCAATCTGTTGGGCCTCGATGCCGACGACATGCGAGCGATTCGCGGCAATCGCATTGCGATGATTTTTCAAGAGCCGATGACGTCGCTCAATCCGGTGTTCACCATCGGGGATCAAATTGGCGAAGCGATTCGCCTGCATCAGAAAAAGTCGAAAGCCGACGCGCGGCAAGCCACGATTGCAGCGCTTAAGCAAGTTGGCATCCCAGCAGCCGAGCAGCGCGTCGACGATTATCCGCACCAACTATCGGGCGGCATGCGGCAACGCGTGATGATCGCGATGGCGCTATGCTGCAAGCCTGATGTGTTGATCGCCGACGAGCCGACCACCGCGCTTGACGTGACGATCGAAGCGCAGATTTTGGATCTGCTGCGCACGCTGCAACGGGAAACCCAGATGAGCATGATGTTGATCACGCACGACTTGGGCGTTGTGGCGCAAACCTGCGACGACGTCGCCGTGATGTACGCTGGTCGTGTGGTTGAACGAGCGCCTGCAGCCGAGCTGTTTGCAGCGCCACATCATCCGTACACCGCCGGTTTATTGCGGTCGATGCCGGAAGCTGATGTCGACGAAGCGCCGCAATTCAATGCCGACGGCCGCCGCATCCGGCCGCGCTTGCAAGAAATCGCCGGCATGGTGCCGAGTTTAGCGAACTTGCCCCCTGGTTGCGCCTTTGCCGAGCGCTGCAGTGCTGTGCAGGATCGTTGCCGAACGGAGATGCCGGCCTTGGTGCAGATCGGCACCTCCGAGCGCAGCGTGCGTTGTCACTTTCCGCTCAATATGGAGGCACGCGCGTGAGCTCGGCGGCGACGAACCCGTTGCTCGAAGCCCGTGGGCTGTCGAAGCACTTTAGTGCGACCGTGCCGTGGCCACGCGAAACGCCCGGCTTCGGCGCTGCGTTGCGGCGCGCCTTCACTCGGCAAAAAGCATCGGTGCAAGCTGTCTCTGACGTGGACTTGACGATCGGCCGTGGTGAAACGGTTGGGCTCGTTGGTGAGTCGGGTTGTGGCAAATCGACGTTGGGCCGCACCTTGTTGCGTTTGGTTGAGCCCACCGCCGGCCAAGTCTTGTTCGATGGCAATGACATCACCAAGGTTGGCGCCGACGACTTGCGTGCGTTGCGTCGGCAAATCCAGATCATTTTTCAAGACCCGTTTGCGTCGTTGAATCCGCGCATGACGGTTGGCGCAACTATCGGTGAGCCACTTGCGATTCACAACTTGTTGGCGCCTGCCGACCGGCCGGCCCGAGTCCAAGAACTGTTGAAAAAAGTTGGCTTGCCACCTGATGCTGCGACCCGCTATCCCCATCAATTTTCGGGTGGGCAACGGCAACGCATTGGCATTGCGCGCGCACTCGCCGTGCAACCGAAGTTCATCGTTTGCGACGAGCCAATCAGCGCGCTCGATGTTTCGATTCAAGCGCAAATCATCAATTTGCTGGTCGAGCTGCAAGAATCGGAAGCACTCACGTATCTTTTCATTTCACACGATTTGCGCGTGGTGCAACACGTGAGCGATCGGGTTGCGGTCATGTATCTTGGCCGTATCGTTGAGCTGGCCAGTGCGGCGGCATTGTACCAGCAGCCGCGGCATCCTTATACGCAAGCGTTGTTATCCGCTGTGCCGCGCGTGATGCGCAAGGGCAGTGCTGCAGCACAACGGATCGTGCTCACCGGGGATGTCCCGAGCCCTTTGGCACCGCCCACCGGCTGCGCCTTTCATCCACGCTGCCAAGTGCAAGACAAGCCGCCGGAGTGCAAAACCACGCGGCCGTTATTGCGCGTGTTGAACAACGGCTGTTCGGTTGCGTGCCACGTTGTCGGGGAATAGCGTTAGCGCAACTTTTAAGCCGTTTTGGCCAGCCGCCAGCCGGAAATTGTCGAAAATTGCGGGAAGAATTGCACACTGTTAGGTGCAACGCGCTACCATTTTTTGGTGTCGCTTCGGCTCAATTCTGGTGAACTCGCGCTTCGGCCGCTGCCTGCGCTGTTGCTCGATTTCCACGAGTCGTTCGCCAATGGTCGCTTGACCATTCGCCGTGGCAAAGTGCTCAAACACTTCGATTTGGTCAACGGCAACCCGATGAGCGCAGCGTCAACGCCACGGGACGAAACATTGGGCCATTTCTTGGTGGCCAATGGCGTAATTACCGACGCTGTCCACCAAGATGCGGTCGCACGCGCGGTGATAAGTGGCGATCGGCTCGGCGAAACGTTGGTGGCCATGGGCGCGATGTCGCTCGAAGTGTTGTTTGAGCAGTTGCGCCGCCAAGCCCGGTTTAAACTGATTTCATCGTTGCGATGGCCGCAAGGTACGTGGCGCTTTGATGCAAACATCGAAGCCGCGGGCGGCATGGCGCTACGCATGACCGATGTCGTGTTGTTGGGCCTCAAAGAAACCGCCACCGAAGATGGTGTGCGGTTGTCGCGGCTTGACAATATGACGTTTCAACTCAATCCGCGCGGTTTGCGCATGCGCGGCGACTTGCGACGCGCATTTGGCGACCCTGTCATCGAAGTTGTAGGGCGCAAAGCTGCGACCCGCGAAATCGAAAACGCGGTTGGTGACCCAATTCTGGTGCGTACTGCGCTAGATGCAATGATGCTGTGTGATGCGGTGGATGCAAGTGCTGACGCAACTGCGGCAGCTGATCAACGGCGCCATCAAGCGCTTGGTTCCATTGCATTGGTCGACGACGACAATCTAGCGGTGCCGCTGCCGTATGTGGCGCCTGCGCCGCCAAGCCCGACCGCGCGTACGACGGCACGGGTGCCAGCCCCGATGCGTGCACCTGCGCCAGCTATCAAGGCGCTGGACGAGCCCATGCCGCCGGTAGTCGCGCCACCTGCCGACGATACCCTGATCGACGACTTGTTCGACGGGATGACGCATCAGACTAACGAAGGTTCGGTGCCGATTGCGGTCACGGATCCTGATGAATCCGGCGTGGTCGCATTGGACGTCGTCAGCAGCGCACAACAACAAAGCGCTGAAGCGAGCGCGGTCCGCCGCAAAGTTGCCGCCGAGCACGTGCGAATTCGCGGCTTAGATCACTATGGCGTGTTGATGATTGCTCGCAATGCCAGTGCTGCGGACATTTCGGTGGCGCTGGCGGATCGGCGCAGCGAGTTCTCGCGCGATTTTATGTCGCGCTATGGCTTGGGTTTGGATCAATATAAGCTCGAAGAGTTGCATCAAGCTTATCAACGCGCGTACGACACGTTGCTCGACGATGTCGCGCGGCGGCTCTATGATCAAGAGCTTGCAGGCGGTGAGCTGCCCGTTGTTTCGACAACATTTGGCGCCGATCTAAAGTTCCGTGTCGCCGAGCAATTGATGCGCGAAGAGCGTTGGGATGAAGCCGTGACCAGCCTGCTGCAAGTTGCTGCAACTGCAGGCGACGAAGCCGACTATCTCGCGGCATTGGGCTGGGCGTTGTGGCATCAGCAAGGCAAAGTTGGCACTGCCATTGATGCTGCACGCAATTCACTCAACGCTGCGTTGACGGCCAATCCTGATCACGCGGGCGCCCATCAGTATCGCGGCATCCTCGAAGCCGAAGTCGGCGTCGATGCTGAAGGTGCGTTATTTCATCTTGAGCGCGCCGTGGAGATCGATCCCGCGCGCAACGTTGCCCTCGACAAACTTGAGCAAATGCTCATTGCGCGTGGTGATTTGCGACGGCTCGAGCGTATCTGCAAGCGGGTTGTGTTTCGGTTGAACGGTGCCGGTGGCCCTGAAATCGCCGCGTGGCTGCGCTTGGTGCGTGTGTTTTGGGCGCTCGACGAAAGCTCCGCGGCGCGGTCGGCATTTCGATCGGCCGAAGCCATCGCTGCGAATGCGCCTGAAGTTGTAAAGATGCGCAAGGAACTCGAGGCGCGGCCGTCGAGTACCCGGATTGAGCTTGATAACAACGGCCAACGTACCGATGTCACGGCAACTGGCGCGTTGCGCACCGCCGAAGCGAGTGCGGCCGTTGACGCTGCGTTTATTCAGGCATCGTGTGATGTTGCGTTAGCGATTCCCAACGAGCCAGTTGATGCGCAGATTGCCACACGCTACGAACGTTATCGGCGGGTTGCAGTGTTGTTGCCGGCTGCACCGTTGGAAGCCCACCACTGGGCCAAGCTGCGGCATCCCGCCGATACGGTTGAACTCGGTGGGTTGATGGACTTGCTTGCGCCCGTCATCGACCAACAAGCACCGTTGGCATTGCGCGATGTTGATTTGGATCCCGGCGCCCGCCTCGATAGCACCGTGCTGCCCACGGCATTTGCGCGCACCTTGCACGAGTGTGCGCGTTTGCTCGACGTTGCCGTACCGGCGGTGTTCTCAAGGCCCGAGCTTGGCAATCAAATTCATGTTGTGGCGGTGTCGCCGCCGGTATTAGTTGCAGGCGACGAAGCCTTAACTGCAGCGGAGCGTCCCGAATTGGTGTTTCAAGCAGTCCGCGCGTTGTCACTTGCCACGCCTGGCCGCGCCATTGGTGGCTCACGCCAAGGTCGGGTGTTGCGAGCCGCTGCGATGGCCGCGTTTGGCGAAGTGACCGGCACTGCGCCGCCACAGCAAGACACCGCAGTCGTCGCCGCCACTGAAATACTAGCGAGCCTTAGCGCTGGGCAGCGCAGCCAAATCCGGGCACTAGCGCAACGCTTTTTAGCGCGCGGCCAAGCGCTCAATTTGTCGGCATGGTCGCGGGCCTTGGTGCGAACCGCGGATCGGGTTGGCTTGCTGCTGTGCGGCGACGTGCCAGCCGCATTCGCCGCCGCACGCGAACTAGGTGAATTGAATCAGGATCTTATCGATTTTGCACGCAGTCGCGCGCACTGTGAACTGCGCAGCGAACTGCGCATTTTAGTTCGATAACTTGGGCTATAGTGTCGGCGTGGACGATTCATCGCTGCCCAAACCGGAGCATCTCGCACCGCCCAAAATCGAACCCAAAGATTGGATTCGCAAACACGCGTTTGGCTTGGGCACCCTGTTGATCGGTGTCATCGCGTTTATCGTGGTGACGATTCTGCAAAAGCAGTTGTGGTCGCAACCTAACTGGCAAATTACGGTGCCTTTCTTTGTTGCCGCGATGGGGCTTGGTGCAACATCGATTGCACGCAAAGAAGGCAGCTACGGGTTGCCATTGTTGGGAATCGGCCTGGCGGCGGCGGCCATGGTGATGGGCTGGTTTTTGATCATGGCCATCGTGATTGCGGTTACTGCGATTATTATTCTGATTATGAGTCACGTGATGTAATGGAGAGCCAAGCCGTGCAACCTTCCGACGACGAATTGATTTTTGACTGGAACTCGACTGAAAAAGTTTCGCCGCTTTCGCCGAAACGCCGCATCCAGTTTTTGGATGAAACCCTGCGCGACGGCATTCAATCGCCATCGGTGGTAGACCCTTCGATCGACGACAAGTTGCGCTTGGTCGAATTAGCCAACGACTTGGGCATCGATTCGATGGATATCGGCCTGCCGGGAGCTGGCCGCCGAGCCGTCGAAGATGTGACTACGATTGCTGAACACATAAAAAAGCGTGGGCTCAAAGTGAAGGCTGCCTGCGCTGCACGAACCCATCAAAACGATGTGCAAGCGATCATCGATATTTCGCAAAAAGTGGGCATCGAAATCGAAGTGCTGTGTTTCATTGGTTCGTCGCCGATTCGGCAATATGCCGAAGCATGGGACTTAGCCAAGATGCTGCAGCTTTCGGCCGATGCGATCGATTTAGCGCGCAAGTACAATCTGCCGGTTGGTTACGTGACCGAGGACACCACGCGGTCGCGTCCCGAAATCTTGCACAAGATGTTCGTCAACGCCGTCGAGCATGGCGCTGCGCGGTTGGTGGTTTGCGACACAGTTGGTCACGCAACACCCGACGGTATTCGCAACTTGTTGAAGTTCACGCGGAACCTACTCGACGGCATGGGCCGCAGCGATGTGGGTATCGATTGGCACGGCCACAACGACCGTGGCCTCGGCGTGGTCAACTCGATCTTTGCGATCGAATACGGCGCTGACCGTGTGCATGGCACGGCCCTTGGCATCGGCGAACGCGTTGGCAACGCAGCGCTCGATCAGATCATGCTCAACCTCAAGCTGTTGGGCGAGCTGCCGAATCATGATCTATCGAAGCTGTTGCTGTGGTGCAAGACGGCGTCGCTGGCCACCAAGGTTTCAATTCATCCGCAATATCCGCTCGCTGGCGCCGACGCATTTCGCACGGCGACGGGCGTGCATGCCGCAGCGATTATCAAAGCCGAGAAAAAAGGCGACAGCTGGCTCGCCGATCGCATCTATTCAGGCGTGCCGGCCGGCATGTTTGGCAAAGAGCAAGAAATTGAAATTGGCCACTACTCAGGCGAATCCAACGTGATCTACTGGCTCAAAAAGCGTGGCTACGATGCTTCGGCCGAGCTGGTCGCCGCGGTGTTAGCCGAAGCCAAGCGCGGCAATCGCGTCTTGGCCGACGACGAAGTGATTGCCACGATCAAATCGACGTTGCACAAATAAGCACGCGGCTCATTTGGGTTTGGCTTTGAGGATGACTTGGTCGCCTTTGACGACCACGCCGAACTCGACGCCTTTGGACTTGTATTGCTCCATGATTTTGGGCGCCTGCTGTTGGATGGTTTTCATCAGCTTCGCGTATGTGCTCGCGTCGCTCTTTTCGCCGACCATTTCGCGCGCTTTGACATAGTTGTTGTAAAGGCTGCGGACTTCAGCATCGGTCATGCCCAGCGACGATGCCGACGGCATCGGTGTGCGTTGTGCGGTGCCTGTGCCGAGCGCCGTCGCTGCGCGAGGTTGGCGCGCGGATGCACTTGCGCCCAGTTCGGTTCCGGCCCGTGGCTGCCGAGCTGCCGCGGCTGCGACTGGGACGGGGGCAGGCTTGGCTAACGGCTGTACGGGTGGTGGCCGCGTAGCGTTTTGTGGCAACGGTGGTGGCTTGGTGACCCGTGGTATCACGGGTGGCGGGCTGACCGCGGTCGGGTTGTGCGGACGGGCCAGCGCTGGTGGTGGCGCTGGTGTCCGCGTTGGCGCTGCTGCCACGGGTGGCGGAATGGTATCGGGTGCTTCGTCGGTAATGCCGCCGAACAGCGCGTCCAAGTCCAAGTCACCGTCGTCTTCCGACAATAGAATATTGCCGCGCGCATCGCGTTTGTCGCGGGTCGCTGGCGAAGCCGAAGCCACCGGCGCTGCACCTGCATTGTTAGCTGCACTCGACGCGCCAGCGATTTCGCCGCGCCGCTTGGCTTGCGCCAACGCCGCTTCTCGATCGCGCATCACTTGTTCGCGCATGCGTTGCGGCATTGCGGCCAAAATCTCGTCGGGCAGTGCAACGCCGTCGCGCGCGGCTTGCCGGCTTAAACGCTGCAAGCTGCGGACATAACGACCTTGTTCAATTTCGCGCAGGGTGCGACGCCAGTACGAGTTGTACGACGCAAACTTTTGTTGCATCGCATTGAAGCGGTAGCGCAAGGCCGTATTGCGAATGCTGATTTGGGTCAGGTCGCGCAACCTGCGCTCGACTTCATTGTGAATCTGCGCTGGGGCCATCTTTTGGATGCCCATGAAGTACTGCTCATACATGACCTTAAGTCGTTCAAGCAGCTTCTCGAGTTGATCGAGTAAATCCTCGATATCAATCGGCTGATCAGAGCCATTCTGGGACGACTTCAAAGCCACGTGTCAAAAGGGTATCAGACGTGCTAACACCGCGAAACGTTTTAACCGCCCAGCCATGTCAGTCTTCTATTTTCTCCTTTTGATCGGCGTGCTCGTGTTAATTCACGAGCTGGGCCACTTTGTGGCTGCCAAAGTGCTTGATATCAAAGTCATGCGCTTTTCATTGGGGTATGGAAGGGCGCTGTTTCGCCGCAAATTGGGCGAAACTGAGTATCAAATCGCGATCTTACCGATCGGTGGCTATTGTCGGATTATGGCGGAGGCCGCCGATTCTACGGAGCCACGCGATGCCAACCGTAGCTTTGGCAGCCGGCCACTATGGCAGCGCTTGATGGTGGTTTTCGCTGGGCCGGCAGCCAATCTGATGCTGCCGATTCTGATCTATTTTGTGTTTTTCGCTGGCCAAACCCAGCTCAAAGGGGCTGTGATTGGCGATGTTTTGGACGGCGCGGCTGAGCGGGCCGGGATCGCGCCGGGTGACCGCATTTTGGAAATTGATGGCGAGTCGGTGCGTTACTGGGACGACATCGAAGACGTGGTGCAGCGTTCACCGGGGCGCGAGCTGCATGTGCGGTTTTCGCGCAACGGCAAAGTCTTTGAGCGCTACATCACGCCGCTTGAAGATACGGTACGCAAACGCGATGGCACTCTCAAAGTAGTTGGGCGGATCGGCATTGCGCATGCGCCGTTTGTGCCGATTATTGGGGTGCTTGATCCGAATTCGCCAGCCGCGCTCGCCAAGTTGCGCACCGGTGACTTGTTGATCAGCATCGACGGTAAACCGGTGCGCAACTGGACTGAAGTCGATAAAACTCTGAGCCGCAATCCGCACCAAACATTTATGGTGTATTTCCGCGGCACTGAGATTCCAGGTGCGCCACAAATTCATTTGTTGACGCCGCTCGACGCCAAGCTGGTGCCGAATGTGCCGATTGACGAAAAGCTGCGCCGCACGATGTACACCGGCATCGAGCATGCCGAGATGATCGTAGCGCATGTGGATCCGGGCTCGCCGGCTGATGCTGCTGGCTTGCGGGTTGGCGACTTGATGGTCGCCCTCGACGACAAACCAGTGCTGCATTGGAATGACCTCGACCAGCGCTTGCAAACGGAGCCTGACAAGACGTTTAAATTGACGTGGAAACGCTGGGAAGAAGGGCAGTTGCAAATCAAGCACGCCGAAGTTACCCAAGTGCGCCGCAACGAAAAAGACGATTACGATCACACCGTAACGCGTTTGGTGTTCGGTGCTAGCAACGACGTTGATCGCGGCGCTGGCACCATGGTGACCATCGAAAGCCGGGTGTCGTATGCATTGTCGCGTGCACTGGAGCGCACGGGTGAAACCATCAGCACGATGGTAACAGGATTTTTTAACGTGCTTGGCGGCGATCGTCCAAGCGATGCACTGGGGGGGCCGCTGATGATGTATCGGGTGGCTTCGGTATCGGGCAATCAGGGCTGGGATTCGTTCTTGTTGATGATGGCGTTGATCAGCGTGAACTTGGGGCTGATCAACTTGTTGCCGGTGCCTGCGCTCGACGGTGGCAACTTGCTGGTGTTTGCAATCGAAGCGTTTCGCCG
>JAKQOD010000400.1 GCA_029565465.1 Deltaproteobacteria bacterium | reverse complement strand
GGCGCACTACTTCGAAGGTGGCATCCGGCCGGTGCACGTGTATGGCAAGCCGTTGGTAATGGCAGCAGCGCGCCGTCTGGGCGGTAGCGACTTTGTGCTTGCGTGCACTGACGCAGGCCGAGCCAAGTGGGTTGAGTCGTTGGCCAACGACTTGGGCGTTGCTGCAGCGTTTGTTTACAAGCGGCGCACCGACGGTGAAAGCACGGAAATTACCGGCGTGAGTGCGCAGGTTGCTGGCAAGCGCGTGGTGATCTACGACGATATGATTCGCACTGGCGGTTCGTTGATCAATGCCGCCATCGCTTATCGCGATGCTGGCGCAGCGTCCATCGATGCCATCGCCACCCATGGCGTATTGCCTGGTGACTCGGCGCAGAAGATTCGTGCAACTGGCCTGTTTGGTCAGATCGTCGTAACGAACAGCCATCCACGCGCGGTTGCGCTCGCCGATGATTTTGTGAAAGTCGAAAGTGTTGCGCCTCTCTTGGTTTCCCATTTGCAGTAAGCAAAGGCATTTTTATGAAACTCATCAATGTAGCAGTTGCGTGTCTCAATCAAACGCCGTTGGCGTGGGATGAAAACTTCGCGCATATCCAAACCGCCATCGACAATGCACGCAGCCAAGGCGTGACGTTGCTGTGTTTGCCCGAAATGGCCATCACGGGGTATGGCTGTGAAGATGCATTTTTTACCGACGGGCTGCATCGCCAAGCGTTTGCGCAGCTCGATCAAATCGCGGCCCTCACGGCCGGCATGGTGGTCGCCATCGGCTTGCCGGTTTATCACGAACGTGCGCTGTACAGTGCTGCCGCGCTGTTGGTCGACGGCGCTATCGTAGGCTTCGTCGGAAAACAGTTCCTCGCTGGTGACGGCATTCACTACGAACCCCGCTGGTTCAAAGAGTGGCCACGCGGCGAAGTTGACGTGTTGGAACGCACTCGCGACGACGGCAGCATTGCGCGTTATCCGATCGGCGACTTGGTATTCGATGTTGGCGACGTGCGCATCGGCTTTGAGATCTGCGAAGACGCGTGGGTTGCCAATCGGCCGGGCACCGAGCTTGCGTTGCGTGGCGTCGACGTCATCTGCAACCCATCGGCAAGCCACTTTGCGTTTGGCAAATTTGCAGTGCGGCAACGTTTTATCGTCGAAGGCTCGCGTGCGTTTGCCGTTGCGTACCTTTACGCAAACTTGTTGGGCAACGAAGCCGGACGTGTGGTTTTCGATGGCGGCGGCCTCATTGCATCGGGCGGTGCCTTGGCTGCACGCGGTCGACGCTTGTCATTGCGCGAGGTTGAAGTGTCGGCTGCCGTTGTTGATGTCGATGCTAACCGTCGCGATCAATCGCGCCGTGGTAGCCATCGGCCGCGCCACGATGCTGAAGACTTGGTCATCGAAGTACCTTTTGTTTGGCCTGCCCTCAAGCCGGTTGCGCACGACGTTGCCGTGCCATCGTGGGAAGACGGGCCGTCACTCAAAGAAGAAGAATTCGCACGCGCGGTTGCGTTGGGCCTGTGGGACTACCTGCGCAAAAGCCGCAGCCAAGGCTATGTTGTTTCGATTTCCGGTGGCGCCGACTCGGCGGCATGCGCGGTACTGGTTGCACTCGCCATACGGTTTGCGTTGGCTGAAATCGGTGTCGGCGGCGTTGAACAGCGTATGCGCGCTGCCCCTCGGTTGCTCGAAGCACTGCACGCTGGCGGCGACGTGCAAGCATGCGTGCGTGCGATCTTGAGCTGTGCGTACCAAGCGACTGAAAACTCTGGCCCAGTCACGCGCAACGCAGCTGAACAAGTCGCCAACGCCGTCGGAAGTGAGTTCTTTGCCTTCGATGTCGATCCGCTTTTTAAAGGCTACGTCGGCGTCTTGGAACAGGCACTCGGCCGTCGCATGGATTGGAAAACCGACGACGTTACGCTGCAAAACGTGCAAGCACGAGTGCGGTCGCCGTCGATTTGGATGCTGGCCAATCTGCGTGGCGCGGTGTTGCTCACGACGTCGAATCGCTCCGAATGCGCTGTTGGTTACGCCACGATGGACGGCGATACCTCGGGCGGCTTGGCGCCGTTATCTGGCATCGACAAACCTTATCTGCGTGCGTGGCTGCGCTGGATGGAAAAGACTGGCCCCGAAGGCATGGGGCCATATGCAGCGTTGTCCTACATCAATGCGCAGCAACCAACCGCCGAGCTGCGGCCAGCGGCGGTTAACAACATCGCCCAAACCGACGAAGCCGATTTGATGCCGTACGAGTTTCTTGAAGCGATCGAAGACGCTGCGATTCGCGATAAGTATTTGCCAGTGGAAGTCTTGCTTGAGTTAACGCCCCGCTATCCGCAGTACCGCCCAGCGCAAATGGCGGTGTGGATCGAGCGCTTCTTCCGGCTTTGGTGCCGCAATCAATGGAAGCGCGAACGCTTTGCACCGGGCTTTCATCTCGACGATCGCAACCTCGATCCGCGCTCGTGGTGCCGCTTTCCGATCTTGTCGGGTGGCTTTGAACGTGAACTAGCGCAGCTGCGGGCGTACGTGGCGGGCTTGGGAGAAGCGTAGTCGTGGCGGGTTCGTATACTTATCAATATCCGCGCGCTGCGCTTACCGTCGACTGCGTGGTGTTTGGCTATGATCCAGGTCAAAGCGATCTGAAAGTATTGCTGATTCAACGCAAGCTTGAACCGTTTCGCAACGCTTGGGCTTTGCCTGGCGGCTTTGTGCGCGTCGACGAAACCCTCGACGCCGCGGCTCGCCGTGAGTTGCAAGAAGAAGCCGGCGTCGCCGATGTTTACCTTGAACAACTCTACTCGTTTAGCGACATCCATCGTGATCCACGCGAACGCGTGATCACGGTGGCGTATTACGCGTTAGCCAAGCTTACCGATCACACGATTGCGGCTGCATCGGACGCGATCGGCGTTGGCTGGTTTTCGCTCGAAGATTTGCCCAAGTTGGCGTTCGATCACGCGGTGATCTTGGCGCAAGCGCACGAACGGTTGCGCGGCAAAGTGCGCTATGCGCCGATCGGCTTTGAGTTGCTGCCGCCGCGCTTCACCCTCACGCAACTGCAACGCTTGTATGAAATTGTGCTAGGGCAAGAACTCGACAAGCGCAACTTCCGAAAAAAGTTGCTGTCGATGGATCTGATCATCGAAACCGACGAAGTTGAACAAGGTGTGCGGCATCGCGCTGCGCGGCTATATCGGTTCGATCGCAAGCGCTATGACAAGCTAACCAAGTCTGGCTTCAGCTTTGACTTATGAAGGGTACGTTGCGATTTAGTAACGCCGCCGCTAGCTGTGCCTTGCCTGCTGGCCGCAAACCGGTACGATAGCCCCGTGACTGCTACCAGCAAGCTTCCGACGCTGCGCGCGTTGCAAATGCGCGGGTTGGCAAGGCCGCACCGGCATGTTGCCGAGCTGCAGTGGTTGGCCGCTGCGATCGTCGCGACGGCGAATGGCGATGCATGCGATTGGATTGCACATTGGGCAGCGACGCGCCTGGATATCTGGAGCGAGATTGCGAAGGCTGCAGGGCAGGTCGGCGACCAGCCGCTACAGCACATGTTGCATAGTGAATGTGCTGCACTTGCGGATGCTATCGAGGCGCAAGCTGTATCGATTGGACAGGTCGCAACGGCGCTCGGCCGCGTA
>JAKQOD010000363.1 GCA_029565465.1 Deltaproteobacteria bacterium | reverse complement strand
TGTTCGTGAAACAACATGGCCCCCCACGCCGCTGCGAAAATGGCTTGGACATAGCCGATCGCAGTCGCGCGCCCAGCTGGCAACAGCGCCAAGCCACGCGTCAAAAACACTTGACCGATTTGGGTTGTCACGCCGATGCCTAGCAACAGTAGCCATTGCCATGCACTTGGGGTCTGCCAATGCCACAGCGCCCACGGAATCGATAACGGCGTTGCAATGAGCGGGAAATAAAACACGATCACCAACGGATCTTCCGTCTTGGCCAATTCGCGAACCGTGACGTACGCCGACGCTGAGAAAAACGTCCCCAGGATCGCAATCGCAACCGGCCACATGCTGACCTCCGATGGGCCACCGCCACGCATCAGATTGACCATCACGACCCCGCTAAGCCCGAGCCCGATCGCCGCCATTACCCGCGGCGTAATACGTTCCCGCAAGATCCACCACGCCAACAATGCGGTGACCACCGGTGTGGCATTCTGGATCAACGTGGCATGAGCCAGCGGCAAGTGGCCCAAGGACGCGTAGTAACAAGTCAGCCCGCAGAATCCGATCACGCCGCGTAGCATCAACGTGCGTCGTTGCGTCCCCCACGGCGTGATACCCGCGCGTTGCACCATCAGCCACGATAAACTCAGCGTCACCGCACCGCGGAAAAACACCAATTCGCCCAACGGCAGTTGTGCGGTGGCTTTTTTTACCAACACGCTCATGACGCTAAACGCCACGGCGGATAATACGATGAAGACCGCGCCCCGCCGGGCAGGAGTTCGAGCAGCGGCGATCATGCCCGACTCATACCCTGCGCCGGGCCAACACGCATATACATCAGATGCGATCGGCGCGACTTTCGTCGCAATATATCCCCGGCCAGCCTTGCCCGCAGCAGCAAAACCCCTCTACGATCGCGTTATGTTTCGAAATTTCGCTTCGCTGGCTTGGGTGTCGGCCTTCGCTGGCCTTTGTGCTTGGTCCAGCCCCGCGGCTGCTGGCACCGTTAGCGGTAGGCTCGAATTGCCGCCTGCGCCGCCGCGGCCGCCCAGCGCTGCCCACGGATTTTTAGAAGCACTCCCCAACTTGTTGGCGAAGATTCGCGTTACGGATCCCACGCCATGGATGTTCGTGATGCTCGATGCGGGCACGCCGATGCCTGCAGCCACCAAGCCAGTCGAAATCAACATCATCGGCGAACGCTTTTCGCAAACCTTGCTACCACTGCCTGCCAATGCGGAATTGGTGATCAAAAACGCCAGCAAAAACACCCGCTTTTTAGGCATTACGGAAGCGCCGCAGTTGCTCAAAAAGGTGCCGCTGAACCCAACCAACACGCAGAGCTTTCGCCCCGAGAAGGCAGGCGACGTGTACACCATTCGCGACTCGGAGGCACCTCACCTGAGTGCGACGGTGGTGGTCACGCCCAGTGCTTGGGTAGCGCCGGTTAGCAGCGACGGCAAATTTGATTTCGCGAATGTGCCCGAAGGCAAATACACCCTCAAAGTTTATTACAAGTCAGGCTGGATCGATAAAGCCGACCCAGATCAAGTCACCGTCGGCGCATCAGGCAAAGTTGAACTACGCAGTAAAATTCCAGCAGGCTTTCCAGTGAAGCCGGTAACGCCGGGCAAGGAGTAAGGGCCACCATGTACTTGTCTAAGATCTGGTTGTTCCTCCTTACGTTATTGGCGACGGCCGCGTTAGCCGTGGCGCTCTTGATGCCGCGCCCCGCCGAACGCCACAATGTGGCGGCCGACCAACAACGGCTTGCTACCGCATGTGGTTTCGTAAATATTTTGCTCACCGACCAAGCCCGGCAACAAGTTGGCGTGGCAGCCGTGTTTGCTACCGATGCCGATTTAGTCTCAGCACTCAACGCCGCATCCAATCTTGAAAAAATCGACGACGCCACCAACGTTGCAGTACAAAAGATCGGGCGGTCGATGGCCGACTCGCTCAAAGAACATGCGCCCGATTTTGTGATGGTGCTCGACAAACATGGCCGCGTGGTAGCCCGCGTCACCGTTGACGAGAAGGAGTTTGGCGATGTCGCGGCCGGCCGCCCTGTCATTGACGATGCGCTCGCCGGTTATAACAGCGACGATATTTGGGTGATGAACAAAACCATGTACCTGGTGCGTGGCGCGCCGGTGGTGCGACGCGACTTGCCAGTTGACTATGTCGGCGCCGTCATCTTGGGCCACGCGGTCAATGCAAAGTTGGCCGGTCGCCTGGTGGGCTCCTTGGCGACGCCGGGCGTTGAAACCGGTTTTTTCCTCGGCAAAGACACGCTTGCGATGTCGAGCGCTACCGCTGTCGATACTGACCTGCTTTCGAAAGCGGTGGACGGTTTAACCGGACCGCGCAGCGATGACTGCAAAGCGAAGCCACTCAAATTCAAAACAACCTCCGCTGCTTACACCGCTGTGGTGGCGCGGTTGCCGGGCGAAGCCGAATTGAAACATGGCTATTACGCCGTGGTGCTTGAACAGCCCAACGCCATTGGCTTTATGGGCACCCTCAAAGCCATCGATAAAAGCGACCTCGCGCCATCGGGCTTTCCGTGGTCACTGCTTGGCACCGCGTTCGCGTTTGCGTTAGCGCTAGGCGTCGGGCTCATGGTGATGGAATCCGATCGTCCACTCAAGCGGCTGGCCGTCGATGCCGTCAAACTCGGCAAAGGTGAAACCGAACGCTTGGCAGAGAACTCGCACGGTGGCAAATACGGTTCGATCGCTCGCTCGGTGAACATTCACATCGACAAAATTACACGCGATGCCAAAAGCGCAAAACAAGACTTGGATGGCCTATTAGGCCCAGCCCCGGAAGGTGGCTTGGGCACGATCGATTTGCTTGCGGCCGCGATGCCGGCCATTCGGCCAGGCGGTGCGGGCCCGGCAACGCCGCCACCGCCATCGGAGTTCAGGTTTTCTGAACCTGCCAAAGAAGCACCCGCGGTGCGGCCGCCACCGCCCGCAGTGCCAGCACGCGCAACTCCAGCGCCAAAACCGGCGGCGCCTACAGCGGCCCCTGCTGCATTTGCTGCCACCATGCCCGCGCTTGGTAACTCGCCACCGATGAAACTCGACGACGATATTCTTGGTGACAACGACGCTGGCATCGAAGCGCCACCAGCCGCCGAACCGAATGCGATTGATCCGTACTTTAAGCAGATTTTTGATCAGTTCATTGCACTTAAGAAAACCTGCGGTGAACCAATCGCGGGCGTGACGTATGGCAAGTTCGCCGACAAACTGCAAAAAAACCGCGCCGATTTGATCGCGAAAACAGGCTGTCGCGACGTGCGGTTTACCGTGTACGTGAAAGATGGCAAAGCTTCGCTCAAAGCCAGCCCGATTCGCGACGAAGTCTAGCGAGCATCCGCGGTTGCGACGATGATTTGAGCGCGCAACTGTTGTGCTTGTTTGAGCGCGTCTTCAGCACTCGGACGCAGGTTGGCATCAGGATGCCCAAGCAGCATCACATGCTCACGAAAGGCTTCAGCGACGGCGGGGATTTCGCCGAAGACATCCGCTGGCAACATGAAGTCGCGATGTTCGCGGGCGCCTGCCAACACCTGTTCCCGCGTCCAGGGCGTTGCGCCTTGCAACATTTCAAATAGGACCACCGCTGCAGCGAATACATCAACCGCTGGCGAAACTTCACCACGCCGCTGTTCAGGCGCCATGTACGCTAACGTGCCAACCGCGTCGGCCGCACGTGGCTGTTCGGCATTAGCGCGCGCTTGGTCAGGCAAATGCGCAACGCCAAAGTCGCCCAGCACCACTTCTACCCCAGGCCAATCCGGGTCACGGCGAAACATCAGGTTCGCGGGCTTGAGATCGCGATGCACGATGCCATTGCGATGCGCCGCGGCCAGCGCCGACAAGATCTGAACATGCCGTTCGATGGCACGCCGCGGTGAACGCCGCCCACGTTCGCGCAACAACTCACGCAGGGTGCCGCCCGCTGCCAATTCCATGACGATGCGCCGAGCGCGTTCATCGAGGTCTAAGACGGCAACGATGTTGGGATGCCGCAACGATGCAGTGATGCGCGCTTCGCGAAAAAAAGTCGCCAGTGCCGCCGCTTTGCCGTCGCTGGCGAGATGCGGATGCAATAACTTCACGGCAACGTCGCGCTCCAATTCGGTATCGCGCGCGACATACACAGCGCCGGTCGCGCCTCGGCCGAGTTCACGCAACAACCGATAGCGCCCACCACTATCGACTGCGCGCAGATCACCGCCTGCAATGGTTTCACCTGGTGCCGGGGCATGGCGTCCAACGGCTGCGCGCAAACGCTCAACGCGCATCAAGGCATTGGGATAGCGCACATCGCGCACCAACACGGCTTCGTAGTGGCGCAGCGCTGCGGCATTGTCGCCGCGATGCAACGCATATTCGGCCAACAGCACATGCGCGCGCAACGCGTATTTCGGATCACCCAGCAAGACTTCGGCATGCGCTAGGCCAAGCTCAATGTCGCGGCGCTGATCATAGCGCTCAACTACGCTGGCGCGCAGCCGCATCGTTAAGGCCGGGTCAACTTCGGGCACTGACAACAGCTTTTCGATCCATTCAATTGCGAGCCGTTCATGACCGCGCGCCCACAGCGCGTCGATATGTTCGATCACTTCGTTGCCGTTGAGTTGGTCGCGCCGTCGGCCAGCGGCAACATCCGCGATCAACGCTTGCAAATAAACCTCATCGGCATCGGCCAAGTGGGTCGGTTGCGGTTCGCTTGGCGACGGAGGTGCGGCTAGTAGCTGGTCCGGCTTCTTGCCGCCCAGCTTATGGCGCAACCAGGCCGTAAGTTTCATGGTTTACTCAACCTCATAGAGCGCGGTGCCAACCGTAAACGTGTCACTGCGGATAAGTTGGACCGCTACCGCGCCAAGGGCTTGATCCGCGAATACCACCCGTTCGGCGTCGGCGAGCGGCGCCAGCCACGGCCGGCCATTACGAAACTCCACTTGCACCGCGATCCCCCATCGCGTCAATGCGACCGTTTGCTCCGGTGCGGTGATCACAACGACCAGGCCACGGTCCCGACCTTTGTTGCAGCGCAGTGCCACCACGTCGTCGGTTCGCGTGATTTCAAATTGTGCTTCGTCGCCAAAATCGACCAAGGCTTGAACTGGCACTTCAGCGGCGGCCAACAACGGCAAGCCGGCCAAGCGGGTGCCGTTACGCGATTCCAAATCAGCAATCGTAAATTGCACGCCAGCGCCGCTACGACCAACCCGAATTTCGGCATGTTGCCGCGATACACCGCCGGCAGCCAGCACCACATCACACAGCGGATCGCGGCCAAACACCGCACGCGCGCCGCCACAAACAACGATCGACGTACGTTGGCTGCTGCGCAACACAACCCGGCCACTGCTGATGAGTTTGGTTTCCAATTCTTGCAGCAAGCGCCGATGTGGTTGGGGATGTTCGCTATTGTCGATTGCCATGCGCAAATCGGCGCACGCCTGATCGCGTTGGCCAATCACAAGATTGGTTTGATAACTCGCGAGTGCGTTTTTTTCAGCGCGTTCACGTTGTGATTCTTGATCGTCGAGCCCAATGGCGCGCTCGAGCTTTTCCACCAAGCCGCCAGCCGAATAGGCTTGAGCGGCGCCAGCGAAATCGCCGATGGCCTCCAACGCTTCGCCTGCCCGGCTCCAATCTCGGCCTTGCACCATCAGCTCGGCAGCCTCGCGGACGCGCACTCGATCGCGCTCGGTTGCGATGCCTTCCGCTTTGGCCGCCGCCCACAAGGCCCGGCCCAGCGCAGCAGCCGAGGTGGCCTGCAGCTCGGCGTCATCGCCGGCCCAGCGCACGGCGTCACGCAACGCCGCCAATTCGCCTTGGCGATCGGCAGCCCGCGCTGCACGCGCCATGTGCATCCGCACGGCACCATCACGATTGCCGGCTAGCGCGTAGCGCTCCGCGGCCAAATCCATATTACCGGCGGCTTCGGCCTGCTGGGCGTCGCGCAATGCAGATGAAAACAACCGACGGAAAAAACTCACGCTTGGGCAGTATACCGACAATGCGCATCGAGATGCCCCATCGCGCTGCGCGATCCGCTCTTTTTAACGTTGGAACCGGCCGGCGGTGTCGTTCCGCAGCGTTTTTTGGTACTGCGGTTGCGCCCATGTTGAAAATCGACGAGTTCGTTGCCCCTGATGGCTCCTTGGTGCAAACCTGGTTGACCTTGCAGCCTCATGGCGTCGGGATTCGTGTGCCGCCCGCAGCCACCGCCACGCTGCCATGGCATGTGCTGCCAGCAGTCATGCAACGTTATGGTCGGCCGTTCGATAGTGATGGGCCCATGGCTGGTGAACTGCGATGCCCCGATGGCAGCCGCCTGTGGGTGTTTCGCCATCACGCGGTTGTCGATGCGACGGGCCGAGACTATGTGGCCTGGCAGAGCGCCGATCCTGCCACGCCACCGTTGGCAGCGTTGGCTATCACGATCGCAGGCGCGTTGCGCCACCTCGCCAAGCTGTAACCCGGCGTCGACGAGCCGCGCTACTTCGAAAACGCCGGCAGTACCGTTGGGGCGGGCTGACCGAAGCGGGTTTGCGCCCAACTCAAAAAATCGTCTGGCTCGCGATCGAGCGCGGCTTGGCAAAGTTCGAGCACGTGAGCTGGAAAATCTTTGCCAACAACCCACCGCAAAAAACTCTTGTCCGGGCCGCGCGCAAGTACATGCAGCACGGCGCCGGTGTGTTTACCGAAACCGAGTACGATGACGCCGTTTTCCCATCGCAAGTGGCGCGACGGCCCAACCCAGCTGGCCCGGCTTGGATCACAAACGCTGGCAACCGACGACCAATCCTGACCGTCGAGCCCAAATGCTTTGAGCATGCCGCCTAGCACCCGCCCGGTTGCGGCAACGTCAGCCGATGCACTATGCGCTGCCTCAAACCGATTGCCCACGAAGCGCTGGTGCGCGTGTTGCAAACTGCGAGGTTCGCACTGCTGCCATAAGCGAAACGGATCAACAATCGTCTTTTCTGAGAAGTCGACCGGGGTGCGGCCCAGCCGCGTAAACTCTGCCGCCAACATGTCGATGTCGAAGGCGAGATTGTACCCAACGATTACCGACGCTGCGGCAAACACGTTGGCGATTTCATCACAGCAATCGGCAAACACCGGACAGTCGGCTAGCGCTTCGGCGGTGATCCCGTGCACCGCCTGCGCACCGGGCGAAATGGCAACCGATGGCTTAAACCGCCAGGTTTGGCTAGGCGCATCATCGGCAAGGCCGAATTGAGCACACAGCTCAATGATCTGATCGCAGGTGCGATCGGTGCCGGTCGTTTCAACGTCGAAAATGACCACCGCACCAGCACGCGTTGGTGCAGGCGTCGCCTCGATGTGCGCCGATTGCGCTGGCGCGTCCGTGACGGGCCCCGCGCCGAGCGTGCGCTCGGTTGCGCGTTCATTGGGCCAATCAAAAAGTGAAAGAGTGCCAGACACGCGTTGATAGTAGTCGCCGACCCTGACACCAAGCCAAGCCGCGTTCCTGATTGCCTTGCGGGTACGAGCGGGGTCGATTCGCTAAACGATCGAATCCCTTACACATTTCCTAAAGATCCCGAGATCTTCCGGGTTTGCTAGCATTCTTTGCCTTAGGAGCCACCGCTTGCGGTTTGCCTCGCTAGCCAGAATTGGGCAGTATGCGGGGCAATGCAACCAACGAAAGCGGCGCTGCTCGTCGGGTGTGGGCTGGCCTTGACCGCCTGCAAAGTAAAAGACCCACCGCCGATAACCGAGCGCTGGGTTGATAACTTTTCGCGCGACGAAATTGGCCGAAACTACTTCGTCGGCACCGGATCGCTCGAGCCCAGCACAGGCTACCAACTCAAAAACGGCGCGTTATCGGCGCGCGGCGCCCATAACAAACCACTTTGGCTCCGCAAAAAGCTGCCTCGCAATGTGCGCATCGACGTCACTGCGTGGTCGACCGAAGCGCGCGGCGACCTGAAGCTTGAAGTATTTGGCGACGGGTCGTCGTTCGATCCTGACGGCGGCGGCTATACCTCAACCGGCTACGTGTTCATTTTTGGCGGCTGGTACAACTCGAAGTCTATGATTGCGCGCCTTAACGAGCATGGCAAAGACGTTGTTGAACGACAGTTGCCCAAAGTCGAAGCCAACCGCAAATACCGCTGGCGCATTGAGCGCATTGGCAAAGTGGTGACCTGGTTCGTCGACGACATGACCACGCCATTTTTGCGCTACGAAGATCCGCGCCCTCTCGAAGACGCCGGTCACGAGTATCTCGGATTTGACAACTGGGAAACCGACACCTGGTTCGACGATCTCGAAATCACCCCATTGTAATCCAACGAGATCACAAAAAAGCGGTGCCGTACCGCTGCGACTGCTGCGCTTCCCGCTATACTGCCAAGCGCACAAGCCTTTGTGCACTCCGACGGGGCAATGGAGCAATTCGGCAAATATACGCTGGTCCGCAAGATCGGCACAGGTGGCATGGCTGAGGTTTACTTGGCCCGTACCACTGTGGCGCAAGGCCTCAACAAAACGCTCGTGATCAAGAAGATTCACTCGGCGTATGCCCGGTCGCGGCAGTTTGTCACCATGTTTATCGACGAAGCCAAGATCGCCCTTGGCCTAAATCATCCCAACATCATCCAAGTGTTCGACTTCGGTGCGGTTGGCGACACCTACTTTTTGGCGATGGAGTTCGTCGAGGGATTCGACTTGTTGCGCTTGCTGCAAGAGTGCGCCAAAGCCAAGATGCGCATTCCGTATGGCATCTCGGCGCACGTCGTGCAACAGGTGGCCAAGGGCCTCGACTATGCCCACCGCAAAGCCGACGAATTTGGCGAACCGTTGGGCATCGTGCATCGCGATATCTCGCCGCAAAACGTCTTGTTGTCGTGGGACGGCAGTATCAAGATCGTTGACTTTGGCATTGCCCGCGCACGTGACGTTCACGAAGAACAAGGCGTCATCAAGGGCAAGTTCTCGTACATGTCTCCGGAGCAAGCGCGTGGCGAGCCCGTCGATTGCCGGAGCGACGTATTTGCCGCCGGCATCGTTTTGTTTGAGATGGTATGCGCGCGGCCACTATTCAGTGGCAAAGGCAAAGAAGCGCTCGAGATGGTGAAATCCGGCGCGATTCCGCGGCCACGTGATTATGCGCCGGAATTGCCACCCACGTTGGAAAATATCATTCTGCGCGCCTTGGCCTTTCATCGCGATGATCGGTTTGGGACCGCGCGCGATTTGCAGCATGAGCTCGGCCGGTTTGCGTTGGAATGGGCGCAAAGCAAACAACAATTGGTCGATTCCGGCATGGTTGCGCAGTTGCTGTCGCAAGTCATGCCCAACGAAAAACGTAGCGCATCGGCTCGGCCTCCAGCTGAACCCAGCGAACGCGCACCAAATGGCTCGCGCACTGGTGCAGTGGCGCCACCACGGATCGTCACAGCATCGCGCGGCGCACCGCCAGCGTCGCCAGGTGATGCGATTTCGTCGATTCCGGGTGCGATTGGCGCGCTCGGCGACGATGTAGTCGCACCGCCGCATTCGGCGCCACGCAGCAGCCATGTCGACCGGGCCGACGTCGTACCAGCAATCGGCGCAGCGTCACCGTCGAACAAAGGCGAGCCCGACGTCAAAGAACGCAAGTATGTTTATGTGCTGCAAGGCGTGTTGCGTGGTGTCAACTCGCTCGAACGGCGGGTCGGCAGCGCCGCCGCAGCGGCGTTGGTGGCTCAGTTTTTTAACGTGGCGCGCAATATCGCGTACAAGCACGACGCCGTCATTGATCGGCCACGCGATGGCAGCGCGTTGCCGGGCGCCATCTCGGAAGGCAACACTGAGCCCGGTGACATCGTAGACCCAGTTGCCGCTGCTGGTGGCACGATCGCCGAAGTCAATGTGTTGCGCATCGTGGTTGGCTTGCCGCTGGCTAGCGAAGATGACGCGACGCGCGCAATCAGCCTGGCCTTAGCGCTGGTCGATGCGCTCGACGGTATTGGCTCCGACGTGGAACCGGAATTGCGCCTAGCGGTCGCGATCCAACGCGGCACTGCGCTGGTTGCCAAAAAACGCACGGGTCGCCGCATGAGCGACGGATTTGACATTGAAGAAACCACTGCTGCATTTGCGCAAAAACTCGCGAGCCAAGCGCGTGGTGCCGAAATCCTCGTCGGAGGCAGAGTATTCCGCGCAGCACGTGCCGATTGGAATTTCGAAGCGCTGCCCGTGATCGACATGCCCGCCGAAGACACCGCCGGCATGAGTCGAGTCGACGAAGATACCGACCCAGGCATCAAGCGCGCCCGCGTGTATCGCTTGCGCGGCCCCAAAGAGCGCGCCCAGCGCTTGCGCGAACGGCATCGTTCGGTGCGAGTGCACGGTCGCGACTTGGAGCTCAAAGCCATTCGCGATGCCTATCGCGCGACCTTGTTATCGCGTGACAAGCGGCAGCTCCTGGTGGTGGGCGACGCTGGTGTCGGCAAACGCACCCTGCTCCGGCAATTCCTCGACGGCATTGCCCCCGGCGAAGCGTTAGTCGTGCGGGCTTCGATTCGGGTTGGCACCGCGATGACTCCGTATGGTGTCATCGCCGACCTCGCTCGCGATGTATTGGGGCTCGCCGAAGATGCCGAGCCACATGAAGTGGAACGCCGCATCTTGCGCACGTTGCCATCGATTTACGCTGGCGAAGAAAACAGCGCCGAAGCCAAAGCCGCACTGCAGATCTTTTCGTTGCTGTTGGGCGCCACCGGTGCCGCCGCCGCTGCCGGCGCGAAGATGGACGGCGATGCGCGGCGTGCGGCGTTGTTGGCAACGTTGCATCGCATCGAGCAAAAGCTGCTAACTGAGCGCCCGCTCATCGTCATCGGCGAAGATATTCATTGGGCCGACTCCGACAGCCAAGCCGTGTTCGCGGGCATGTTAACGCTGCCAAGCAATCGCCCATTGCTCAGCCTGTTGACCTCGCGCCCCGATGCGCGGGTTAGCCGCTTGGCCAAGGAGCTTGGCAGCGAAGTAATTTATCTTGGCGAACTCACCGAAGAGTCGCGTCGGCAAATGGTGATCGAACGGTTCATTCCCGACGAGGATGTCGAAGAATTGGCCGATCAAATTCTGCAGCGTGCGGGTGGCAATCCGTTCTTCATCAACGAAATTCTCGATGCTTTGGTCGAGCGCGGTATTGTGGTGCCGACCGATCGACTCAGCCCCGGCACCGCGGATTCACCGCTGTTGCGGTGGGAACGGCGCGACGCGCCATTCATGATGCCTAGCACCATTGAAGACCTCTTGGTCACTCGCATCGATCATCTGCCAGCCAACGAAAAAGACGCAATCATTTATGCAGCGGTGCTCGGCCGTGATGTTTCGGCGGCGCATTTGTCGGCGCTGTTGGGCCGCCCAGCGCGTGCCGAACTCGATGATTTGGTACGGCGTGATTTGCTCATCGCGCAAGATGGTGAATATCGCTTCAAAAACGACATGACGATGTCGGTCGCTTATAGCCTGTTGCCTATCGAATCACGGGTGGCGTTGCATCGCCAAGTTGCGACGCGCATTTCGGGCGCCACCGGGTATCGCGTTGGCCAAGACGATGCCTTGATCGCACGACACCTAGAACTTGCGGGTGATCATCATGCCGCTGCAGAGCGGTATCTACGCGCAGCCGACCACGCGGCGGCCCTAGGCGGCAACGCCGACGGTTTTCGGCAGCTCACGCGCGCCCTGAAGTTACTGCCAGCTACCGATTATCAACGGCGGTTCGTGGCACACCAACAACGCGAAGAAATTCTGCGCCGGATGGGCAAACGATCGCAGCAATTGCGCGAACTCAACGCGCTGCGCAAGGTTGCTGAAATGCTCGGCGATCAAACCAAGTTAGCGTTGGCCAATATTGCGTTGGCACAATTCTATATCGACATTGGCAAGGCGCCTGCGGCCGCCCGCGCCATTGGCCCGGCGCTCAATCACGCTCGCGAGTCGAACGACAACCTAATCATCGCCGAAGCCGTGCGCGTGCGGTCGGAGATTGCGCGCTTGGTTGGCAACGCCGAAGAATCGCTGCAACTCATCGCCGAAGCCTTGGAACTCGTCGCCAATGTCGAACGTTCGCGCAGCGCGTCTGGCGCTGCAGGCACCGCCCCAGCTGGCCCCGACCCAGCGGTGCTCGAAGCACGCGCCACCATCCTGAACAATCGCGGTTCGACGCTGTGGAACATTGGGCGGCTCGAACAAGCTATCGAAAGTTATGCCGAAGCGTTGGTTATTTATCGCGGCCTTGCGATGCCGCGCCACGAAGCGCGCGCGCTCAACAATATGGGCATTGTGTTTGCGGCGCTAGGTGAATACGAAGAAGCTCTCGCGCACTACAAAAGCGCGATCAAAATCGATCAAGGCCTCGGTGATCGCAGCGCGCTTGCGCTCAAACTCGGCAACGTTGGCCAATGTTATGCCGACCTCGGTGACCTCGATCGCGCCGAACGGTACTTGGGCCAAGCCGCCGCGTTGGCCGAACAAACTGGCGATTTGTCGTCGGCGGCAGACGTCGCAGTTTCGTTGGGCCAAACCAAGTTGCAACGGCGCGACCTTGACGGCGCGATCGCCTTGCTCGAACGCGGCTTGCACTTGGCCATCGAAAACCGCGAGCGGTACCAAGAAATTCGTGCATTGGAATACTTGGCGTTGGCCCACACCGAAGCCGACCGCGCCGAAGTTGCATTGGAATTAGCCAGCTCCGCCACCGAGCTCGCTAAGAAAATGCCCATGATCGTCGGCGTCATCTACGGCCAAATGTTCTCGGCGTTGGCCCTATCAGGGCTTGGGCGCCATCAGGAAGCCGTCGTTGCGGCAGCCGCCGCAATGCAATCCGCCCTCGAAGCCGCCCGGCCCGAAGGCAATGAAAATTTATTGCGCTGGCAAGGCCGGGTCTTACGCGCCGCCGGCAACGTTGCAGCAGCCGCAGACTGCAGCGCCCAGGCCGAACAAGAAATCGCTCGCAAAGCCGAGCGGATCGCCGATGACGTGTTACGCCAGCACTACATCGCATCACGCGAATACGCTGTCTGACCGAGTCAGCCCCGCACCTTGCGCCAAGGCCACGCAGAATAGTGGCGTTAGGCGATACCGTCGTTGCGACCCTGCTGCTACATTTCGCGCATGGATCCCCAGCCCGCTTTGCAACCTGGTTCGGCCCGCAGTGGCCGCAAGGTGCTGCTTTGGATGCTCGGCGTCTTTCTTGCGGCGGTCGTACCCGCCGTCGTGCTGCCGACGGTGGTTTGCCGGCCCAAGCCGATCGAGCTCGACGACTACGGCGAAGTACCCGCGTTCACGTTGCGTGACGAAACCGGCCACGAATTTACCCAAGAAGCGCTGCGCGGCCACGTCACGTTGGTGAACTTCATCTTCACGCGCTGCGAAAGCATTTGCCCCGTCACGTCGATGAAGATGCAGAAGCTTCAGGAAAAGACGGCGATGGCCAGCGATACGATCAAGCTAGTGTCGTTCTCGGTCGATCCAACCTACGACACGCCGGAGCGGCTCGCCGCGTACGCCAAGCGCTTCGCCGCCGACCCTGCCCGTTGGCGTTTTGTGACAGGGCCACTTGCAAGCGTACAAGCGCTCGTCACTGGTCCCATGATGCAGTCGATGCAGCAAAACGGCGTGACCGCGTCGGGCGCCCCAGACATCGCGCACAACGGCCACTTTTTGTTGGTTGATACCCAACTGCACATTCGCGGCCTATACGACTCGGCGGAAGTCACCCGCCTCGATGCCCTGGTCCACCATGCACGCTACCTGGCACGGACCGCCAGTTCGCGGTAGCGCCGCAGCGCCACCCGATTTGCGGTAGAGTATCGCGAGTGAATGCGCCGTTTGATATCCTGCGCTTGGTTCTCGGCGCAGTCACGCTCTACCTCGGCGCCCACTGGCTGCTCAAAGGCTCGGCGGGCACGGCCCGTTGGCTCGGCGTCAAGCCACTCATCATAGGCTTAACCGTGGTTGCCTATGGCACGTCGGCGCCCGAGCTTG
>JAKQOD010000354.1 GCA_029565465.1 Deltaproteobacteria bacterium | reverse complement strand
AAGTTGCCGGCACCATGGATCTCGATTGGGTTGCCCTCACCGACGCCGAGAAGCATCAGCGTGGCAGCGCTGCGTTAGTCGCCAAACATGCACTGTTACTTGCGGTCGGTATGAAATACCGCCGCATGCGGTCGTCGATGTTGGCGGCCATCGAACGTGGGCGGGTGCCAGCGATCGATTTTCTCAACGGCGAAGTTGCCCAGCACGGCCGCAAGCGCGGCGTTGCCACCCCCGTCAACGACGCCATCGTTTCGACTGTGTGGGCGATTGCCAACGGTGAAAAAACATCATCATTTGCCACGCTCGACAGCGTGATCGCTGGGTTGCGCCGTTAGGCCGCGATGCTGCGCAGATAATTAACTAATGCTCTAACCTTAGGTTCAAACGTGGCGATTTCTGCGAATTCTTGATGCGTATGAAAGCCTTTGCCGCGTGGTCCGAGGCCGTCGATGGAAGGTACCCCCATGGCCGATGTGGTGTTGGCGTCCGAGCCGCCGCCCATCAACGGTGCCAACGCATGCCCCAAGCCACAACGCTGCGCATGCTCGCCGTAGGCCAACGCCAGCGCTTGACTAGCCGCACTAACCTCAAGCGGCATCCGGCGAATGCCGCCGGTAAACTGAAACGTAGCGCCGGTAGCAGCCGCAATGTCATCAGCGATTTGCTGCATCGTGGTTAGCAACGTCTCGCCATCATTGCGTTGTACCAAACGGAGGTCGATTTCACACGACGCTGCGGCAGGCACCGTATTGGCGCTAGACCCACCGCTCATCAGACCAACATTGACGGTGACGCGGCCATCCGGCGCAGTGAGTGCCGACACACGGTCGACAAAACGTGCCAACGCCCAGATGGCGTTGATGCCAGCGCTGAGATCATTGCCAGCGTGGGCTGCGCGGCCGCTGACATTCACGTGCAATTTGCCTGTGCCCTTGCGCGCCACGACGATCGCATCGGCGTGCCGCCCGGCTTCAAACACCAACGCGGCACGCGCGCCATGCGCCACCGTTTCGATCACTGGCTGCCCAGCCACCGAGCCGGTTTCTTCGTCGGAAACTGACACCACTGCCAGGCCCACCCCGGCAAGTTCGCCAAGGTCGGCCAATACCGCAAGCGCCGTTCGCATCACCAGCAAGCCGCCCTTCATATCGAGCACACCCGGGCCATACACATTGTGCTCGTCACGGCGGAATTGTTCGAAGGTCCCAGGCGGAAACACGGTGTCGTGATGGCCTAACAGAACGACATCGCGCGCGCCTGCATGGTAGCGCTCCGTTTGATACACCACATGCCGGCCCCGCTCGCCACCAACGGTCACCGCCTGCGCGACGAGTCCGGGCAACGCAAACGCAGCGTCGAGTTCGTCGGCCATTGCATTGCAGCCCGCAATGTTGCTGGTAAATGAATTGATTCCGACCCACCGTTCCAAGAGCGACCAAAGTTCGGGCATGCGACGACGCAGCGCAGTTTCCATAAGCCAACGCTAGCAGATCTTGACTCGCCACGCGAAAGAGGCACAAATGCAGCCATGCGCCGCACGACGTTTGCTTTCCTGCTGCTGTTCACCGCTTGCAAACAACGGCAAGGTCAAGCGCCATCCTGCAACGCGATGGCCGCAAGTGTTGTCAAAAACGCCCGAACCGAGATCGCTGCAGCCAAGCTGCCCGCCAACGATGCGCACATGGCGACTGACCAACTCAGCCCGCTTGGCGATGCACTGGCAAGTGCTTGCGATCGCGATGAGTGGTCAGCGCACGTTCGGACTTGTGTAGGCACGGCAGCAACGGTGGCGGCGGCGACCCAATGTCAATCCAAACTGACCGACGCACAGCGGCAAGCACTTGCAAAATCGAGCACCACGCCCTGATTTCACCGCGTAAACCGCTACGCACCTACGATTCAACTTCGTAGTGATCGGACGTAGGGCTATTCATCGCGCCGTTCTTTGGTAAACTGGCCAACGATGGAGATCGATTACAAACACGCACTTCCTGAGGCAGATGCCCGCGCCCGCCTTGAGCGCTTAGGCACCTACTTAACCAGTAAGCATGGCATTAAGGTTGATTGGACCGGCCCCAAAGCCAAGTTCAACGGCAAATACCTCGTCGTCAAAATCGACGGTGAACTTGCTGTCGCGCCCGGCGTCGTGACGTTTCGCGGGGTTGACCCGGGATTTTTGTGGCGCAAAAAAGCGACCGAGTACATTCAAGGCAAGCTCGAAAAGTACCTTGACCCCAAAGTGCCGTTGAGCGAGCTGCCGACCGAAGGGTAACGGCAGCATCCATGAAAATTGCAACCTGGAATGTAAATTCAATCCGCGTACGGCTGCCACGCTTGGTCGCCTGGCTGCAACAGCACGAACCCGATGTGCTGTGCTTGCAAGAAACCAAAACTGTCGACGAGCAGTTCCCGTTTGCGGAGCTGCAAGCGGCGGGCTACCACGTCGAGCATTGGGGCCAAAAAACCTATAACGGCGTGGCCTTGTTATCCAAGCAGCCGGGCAGTGACATCACGCGCGGGTTCGCCGCCGACGGAAACCCGGTGGCAACCGAACAAGCGCGCTGTATTGCGGGTACGTTTGGTGGCGTCCGCGTGGTGTCAGTGTATGTGCCCAACGGCAGCGAAGTTGGCTCCGACAAGTACACCTATAAACTCGCTTGGCTGGCCGAGCTCGCGACCTGGTTGCAAGGCCAGCAAAAGAGCTGGCCGCAACTCGTGCTCTGTGGTGACATGAATGTGGCGCCGACCGACGCCGACGTGCACGATCCGCAAGCCTGGCACGAGCAAGTGCTGTGCACGACGGCTGAGCGAAATGCGTTTGCCACCGTCACCGCTGGCATGACCGACTTGATTCGGCTGCATCAGCCGCAAGCTGGGCTGGTTACCTGGTGGGACTATCGCGGCCTATCGTTCTTCAAGAACCTCGGCCTGCGGATCGACCACATCTACGGTACCTCGCCGCTGGAGGCACAATGCACAGCAGCGGTGGTGGACCGAGCCCAACGCAAAGGTGAGCAGCCTTCGGATCACGCCCCGGTCATCGTCGAGCTGCAAGCGTAACCCGCCGCGGGTTACGCTGCGTCGCCGCCAGCGTTGGCCAATGCCGCTGCGATGTCGTCGAGGGTTCGCTTGGGCGCGCGCACGGTGAGCACCGTGCCATCATCGGTGTGTGACTCCGTAAGAACTTCACAACGTGCATGCAGCGCATGCACAATCTTGTGCGACGCCCATGGCACCACATACTCGCGCTCTTCGATCGCACCTGCAAACTGCTCGATCAACCGCAAGCGCAACGCTGCAACGTCGTCGGGGCGGCGCGCCGACATCGGCACGGCGTTCGGAAATCGCAGCATCAGTTGTTGCAAATCCTCGTCGCTCACCCGATCGCATTTGTTGAGAATCAACAGCGACGGCGCACCATCGGCCCCGAGTTCCGACAACACGCGACGGGTTACTTCGAGCTGGCTCGGCATGGCCGGATCGGCGGCGTCGACAACATGCAACAACAGATCGGCTTCGTTGGCTTCGTCGAGGGTTGACCGAAACGAGGCCACCAAGTCGTGTGGCAATTTCTTGATAAAGCCAACGGTGTCGGTTACCAGAATCTGCGGCTCAGTCGGCGGCGCTAACATGCGCACGGTGGTATCGAGGGTCGCAAACAATTTATCGGCAACATAGACTTCGCTGCCGGTCAACGCCCGCATCAACGATGACTTGCCAGCGTTGGTATAGCCAACCAGCGCCACCGTCGGCAAATTGCTGCGGCGTTGCCGCCGGGTTGCAGCACCGCTGCTGATTGCTTGCAATTCACGCCGCAATTCTGCGATGCGGTCGCGAATCCGGCGGCGATCGAGTTCAAGCGAACTTTCGCCCGAGCCTTTACCGCCAACCCCGCCGCGAACCCGGTCTTCGTTGCCTGCGCTTTCGCGCAACCGCGGTGCTAAATAGCCCAACCGCGCAATTTCAACTTGCAGCCGAGCTTCCCGAGTTTTCGCATGGCGAAAGAAAATTTCAAGAATCACCGAGGCGCGGTCGAGCACATCGACGCCGGTCGCTTTTTCCAGATTGCGCTGCTGTGTCGGCGATAGTTCATGATCGACCAGCACCACTGCTGCGCTCACGCCTTCGGGTGGCCCAAACGCTTCTAGCGGCGGTGCGCTGTTGTCATAAGGGTTGGTGAAGACTTCAGGGCGATCGTCGGCTTCATCGTCGTCGTTCGGCTCATCGTCGTTGCGCCGGCCGGGCTTCTGATATCCCAGCACTTCGCCGGTCCCGCCGGTCCATGCGGCGAGCTCCTTGAGCTTGCCTTCGCCCAGCACCAAGCCCGGCGCCAGCGCCGTGCGCCGTTGGGTCACCCGGCCCACCGGAATAAGGCCGAGCGTCGTTGCCAAACGCTCAAGTTCTTCCATCGACGAAGTTAGCTCAGCTTCGTCGATGCCCGGCAGTTGCACAGCCACGACCACCGCGGTTGGCTTTTCACCTTCCGCGATTGTCCACATCGGAGCATCAGTATTCACAGCGTCGATATGGCGCACAAACCTAGGTCAACGCAAGGCCAAGCGCTGCCATAGCGACGACCAAAAGAGGGCTTGCCCCGCGCTGTCAGCCCGGCTGCACGGCTACATCGCATTACGCATACAAGGTGAACGAAGGTTAGCGAATGACACCGGTGCGCGGATGTGCGGCGAGGCCCGCTGCAAACGCCGTCACGAGGTCGGAGAATTTGCGTGATGCTTCGGCGTGCAACATGTGCCCAGCGCTAGGCACCACCACCAGTTCGGCATCCGGCAGCACTGCTGCTAGCGCTTGCAGCGTGGGCCGAAAATACGGCGCGGAACGTTCACCGCCGAGCAGCAACGTCGGCACCATGCAGCCACGCAACAACTCATAGCGCGGCCGATAGCGGCCAAGCGCTTCGCTGTCGGTGCGAATGGCGGCGTATTGGGATTTGCTGCGCTCTTGAAACATGCGCGGCATTTTTTCGTAAGCGGCATCGCCCAACACAGTCCGTAGAAAAAACTCTGCCGCCTGCGGGCCACCTTGGGTCGCCGCGAGCTCGTCGTAATGCTGCAAAAAACCAAGCGGAATCGGCGGCACCAAATCGCTTGCAGCCATGGGCGGTTCAATCAGCACGAGGCCACCAAGCAAACTACCGAACCGCCGTGCGAGGTCCAGCGCAACGACGGAGCCGAAGCTTGACCCTACAACAATCGGGCGCGGCGCGGCGGGCGCCTGCAAGCTGGTCAACAACTCGGCGGCATCGTCCGCATGATCTTCGATGGTCCAAAACCGCTCAGGTGAGGCGCTTTTGCCTGAGCCTCGACGGTCGTAGGCCACCAAGGTAAACCGCTCGCGCAATGGGGAATTGAGCTGAATCGTCCAGGTAGCGTGATCGGCCGCACTCCCATGGATGAAAAGCAGCAAGGGACCATTACCAGCAGAAACAACGTGGAGCGCAGCGGGCATCGCGGGTATCATATAGCAGCATGCCTAACCAACGCCCAGCCGCGCCAGGATCTGGCTCGGTTGCTGCGGCTTCACCGCCGGCAGCCACCGATGAGGCGTTTGCGCAGACGGTGGCCCCCGCAGCGGTCCAACGTGCAGCGATCGGCAGTTCCCCGACTGCTAGCATTGAATCCGACGCAACGATTAATCTGCCAGGCAGCCTGCCTCGTGACGGCTCCAACGCTGCCACTGGCCGACCAGCCAATCAAGGCGCTGCGCCATCGCCGGCCTTGCCTACCCTGCAGGAAATCGGCTTGCACTGTTATAAATCGGGCGCCGAAATCGCGCGGGGCGGCATGGGGCGCATCATTACCGCACGCGATCAGCGGCTCGACCGCAACGTTGCGATCAAAGAGCTGCTGCATCCGTCGCCCGATCAAATTCTACGCTTCCATCGCGAAGCGTTGATCACCGCGCGTTTGCAGCATCCCGGTATCGTGCCGATTTATGAAGCCGGCACGTGGCCAGACGGCACACCGTTTTTTGCGATGAAATGGGTATCGGGCATGCCGCTCGATCGCATCATTACCGACGCAGCATCCTTTGAAGCGCGGCTCGCCTTGTTGCCACGGATAGCGGCTGCAGCCGATGCAATTGCGTACGCCCACAGCCAACGCATCGTGCACCGCGATTTAAAACCGGCGAATGTGCTCATCGGTGAGTTTGGCGAAACCGTTGTGATCGATTGGGGCCTAGCCAAAGACCTCGACACTGACGAAGCCTCGCTACCGCCAACCGTGCCGACCGAGCGCGTCAAGCTTGACGACAGTCGCTCGATTTCGCTGACCGTCGCCGGCGCAGTGATGGGCACGCCCGCCTACATGGCCCCTGAACAAGCGCGTGGCGAGTCGGTTGGCCAACCGGCGGATGTGTTTGCGTTGGGCGCTATGCTGTACCATCTGTTAGCCGGCCGGCCGCCGTACGACGCACGCACGGGCGAAGAAGTGATCGCAGCCGCAGCGTTGGGTAACGTGGTGCCATTGCGCAGTCGCGAACAGCGAATTCCGCCCGAACTCATCGCCATCGTCGAACGTGCCATGGCGCGGGATGCAACGGATCGGTATCCAAGCGCACGAGAGTTTTCCGAAGAGCTGCGCCGTTTTCTAACTGGGCAATTGGTCGATGCGCATCGTTACACGGCCGGCCAACGGGTCGCTCGCTTCATTCGCAAACACCGCGCTGTGCTCGCCATCTCAACGCTTGCATTGCTCGCGTTATCAGTTGGCAGCGTTTTTGCAATTCATCGCATTGTGGCAGCCCGCAACTCAGCTGAGAATCAACGCGCGCTTGCAACTGCTCGGAAGCAAGCCGCCGAAACCCTGGTCGACTTTATGGTCAGCGACCTCAAAAAGCGCTTGGTGCCGATTGGTCGCGTCGATCTGCTGTCGGGCTTAGGCTCCCACGTCAAAGACTACTACCAAGAAATCGCCAACATTCCCGGTG
>JAKQOD010000712.1 GCA_029565465.1 Deltaproteobacteria bacterium | reverse complement strand
CAGCCAGTAGCCCATCGCGGCACCGGTCGCCGCTTGGCTGGCCGTGAGCGGCGCGAGCGCGCGACCAAGCAAACCCGAAACCGGGAACGCGGCCGGTGCGCTACCGCCCAACGAGAGCTCGCCGGCGATATGGTAGCCGTGGTAAACAAAGTGGGTCAGCATCAGTGACCCAATCGCGCCAAGGATGAGGCCAGCGTCGAGGGTCATCGGAATCAAGTGTGGCCGCACCAGCGTGCGACGAATGACCGCCCACACGATCATGGTGAGTACCATCAAGTTCATCACATCGATCAGGATGTACAACGGCGTGTACATGAACACCGGCAACAGTTTGAGCGACACGCTTGGGAACAAGCCCGACACCAACATGTCGACGGTGGCGATGGTAATGACCAAGAAGCCCCAGAAAATGAACAAGTGGTGTTTCGAGGTCCGATGCAGTGGGCCCTCTTCGGCGACTTTCTTTTGCCCAAAGAAGTAGATGCCAACGTCCATCAAGCGTTGGGGGATTTGATCAATGCGCGGCCGTGGGTCAGCAACCCCAGCCGCCACACCTCGGCCGAAGATCCAAACCGTACGCGCAAAAAACGCGAAGGAAGACGCCAGCAAAAGCAAGAAAATGAGAGAGGACATACGTGCCGCAAGACGTACCACTTTTTGCTGGGCAATAAACCCTGTGGCGCGGGGAAGATCGCATGTTGCAGCAGCGTGGTACGCGGCCCAAAACGTGCTACCACCCAGACCAGCGTGAGTGCCGCAGCCAGCCACAATCTGCTCGTGGTGAGCGATTTGCATTTCGGCGAGGAGCTGCTGCCGGGCACCTCGCTTGATAAACGCCAAATGGTCGAGCTTGGCGCACGCGCGTTTTGCGAATTTCTCCAGCACTATCAGCAGCGCCGCGAAGGCCGACCCTGGCGCTTGGTGATCGCTGGTGATCTGTTCGATTTCATGTCCATTGTGGTGCCGGCTGAACCTAGCGTCGCCAAACATGATCGCGACGCTCGCTTATGGGGGGCGTCGCGCACGGGGGCTGCCTCGCTGGCACGGCTGGCGCTCATCGTGCAACGCCATCGCAACGTGTTGCAGCAGCTGATCGCGTTCGCCGACGCTGGTCACAGCGTCGATATCATCGTCGGCAATCACGATATTGAATTGCTTGAACCAGCGGTAGCGCAAGCGTTCAGCCGCCACTTGCTTGAGCTGGCCGGCACGCGCGCTGGCGCGCTCGCACGCATTCGCATCGCACCTTGGTTTGTGTATGTGCCAGGTACTGTGTGGATTGAGCATGGCCACCAACACGACGAAGCTTGTTCATTTGAATATGGCCTTGCGCCCATCGCGCCCGCGTTACAGCCCGATGGCCGCGCCACATTTCTCGTCAACGTCGATTACGCCGCCGTGCGCTACTTGGCGACCACGGCGCCCGAGCTTGATGCGCATGGAGCCGAACAGTGGAGCATCGTGGGCTACATGCGCTACGCCTATCACCACGGCGGCATTCGAGCGTTTGTGCGAAGTTATGTGCACTTTATTGCTAGCTTGTTGGCGGCGCGCCGTGCGCATGCAGATCGACGCCAGCGCGAACTCCGGCGAGCTGCGCATCAGCAGCGCGTGCAAGAAGTTGC
>JAKQOD010000337.1 GCA_029565465.1 Deltaproteobacteria bacterium | reverse complement strand
GTGTGCTCTTCCGATCTGCGAATGGCGTTGGCGCATCGCTATGACGCCGTGATTGCCGCCATTCGCGCGACGGTGCCAACCGCATCGATCTTGGTGCTCGGGCCGCCCGACATGGCGCAACGCCGTGCTGGCAAGCGCTGTGAGAACGCTAAAGCGTTTCCGTTGGATCCTGCTACCGGGTTGCCACCCGAGGATTGCCAATGGCATACGCCAGCATTGCTGAATCAAATCATTGATGTTCAGCGCGCGGCCGCATTGCGCAATGGGGTTGCTTTTTTTGATACCCAACGCGCCATGGGTGGGCCCGAACAAATGGCAGGCTTTGTCACGGCCGACCCGAAACTGGCGTTTGGTGATCATGTGCATTTCACCAAGCTTGGCTATCAGCGCTGGGGCGAGTTGCTCTTGCGCGAATTGTTAGCCAACTACTCAACCGTGCCCAGCGGGAAATAGGCATGCTCTTTTCGAATCCTGACTATCCGATCTTTTTGATCGCGGTATTCTTCCTCTACGCGTTGGCACGCGGCAGCACCCATGCGCGCAGCGGTCGTGTCAGTAATTGGGCACGCGGGCTGCTGATGTTGCTGCTTGGCGACTTGGTTTTTGTACTTATCGCCAAGGACGCGCGATCGTTGTGGGACCCGTTCGGTGGCCTGCTGTTTGCGCGGTTAAGTGAAACGTCGACGCATCCGAGCTTTGCTCTTGCACCATGGTGGCACTATCTGCTCGGGCTCGCGGTTGGCGGCGCTGCCATCTGGGCTGGACGGCGGGGCGGCGCCCAGCTGGCATCCCCGGCCGGGCAGCGTTGGCTAGGCGTGGGCTTCTGCATCGCCCTCGCTGGGGTTGGGCTACTGGTCTATATCGCTGACGCCTATGACGCGCTCGCTGAAGTAACCAACATTGTTGGCGCTGGTGGTCACTTGGTCGTGCTTGCCGTGCTCGGTGTGGCGATCGGTGCATCGATGGTGGCGCAAACCCGCATGTTGGCGCGGCTGTTGGTGTTGTTTGTGGTTTCGAGTTTGTTCTATCAAGCCTGGGCGGTCGCGATGCACGGCGCCTATCGCTACCTGTTAGCGTTGTTGCTCGCCACAATTGTGCTCGATTTTTATTTGGCGCTTGCGATCGAACGCACCGAAGCTCCAGCGCGGCGCAAGCTGCTGTTGGTTGTTAGTTTGGTATCCAACCTCGGGATTTTGGCGATCTTTAAATATGCCGATTTCTTTACCCAAGACGTGTTGCACTTGCATGTTGCGCCACTGAAGTTGATCTTGCCTGCTGGAATTTCGTTCCACACATTTCAATCGATGTCGTACACCGTCGACGTCTATCGCAAAGAACTCAAAGCCACCTCGTCGGTTATGGAATTCGCGACCTTCGTGCTGTTTTTTCCGCAGCTCGTCGCCGGCCCGATTGTGCGCGCTACCGAGTTGTTGCCGCAATTGCACGATTTGCCGGGCATGGATCAGCGGCTCGCTGTCGATGGGCTCTTTCGCATTGTGGTTGGCTTGTTCAAGAAAGTCGCGTTGGCCGATACCCTCGACGCGGTTATCGTTGCACGGGTGTTCGAAGCACCCGAACACTTCTCGAGCATCGAAGTTGCAGCTGGCATCGTCGGCTTTGCGCTACAGATCTATTTAGATTTCTCGGCGTACTCCGACATCGCTATTGGCTCGGCCAACGTGCTGGGGTTTCGCTTACCCGAAAACTTTCAAACGCCGTATCGCAGCGCCAACTTGCAAGAGTTTTGGCGCCGCTGGCATATGAGCCTGTCGAGTTGGCTGCGGGATTATTTATACATTTCCCTCGGTGGCGGTCGTGGCTCGAACCTCGCGACGTACCGCAATTTAATGTTGACGATGCTACTGGGCGGCTTGTGGCACGGTGCACGCTGGACCTATATCGTGTGGGGCGCCCTGCATGGCGGCGGGCTAGCCGTGACGCGGTTCTTTCAGCGGCGCTGTGACAAGCAACCGGCAGCTGCACCACGGCTCCTGCTGATCTCGGCCGGGCTCGCGGCGGTGGGCGCAGGGCTGCACTACGCGTTGCGCGGATCGCTTGAACCATGGCAGCACCTGTTGGTTGGTTGGGCCTATGGTACGCCATTGTGGGCGATGGCGACGGTGTGGCTGTCGATGCCGGTGCTGCCGAAGTTTGTCGCGCCGCCGTTGCATAGTGGCATACGCGTCGAGCTGATGCGCTTGGCGCTATTGCCGGTGGCCGGGTACGCCATGTTCAGCTTGAAGTACGGCGCGTCCAGCTGGTGGGTGCCCCATGTGGTGGCGGTTTGGTTGGTAACGATCGTCGTTGATGTGATCGCGGCGCAAGGCCACGCTGATTCGCCGTGGCACGTGCCGCTGCTAACGATTGTGAAGCGGGCCGCTGCGGGACTGTTGGTGTTCAGCTACGTTTGTATCGCATGGGTGTTCTTCCGAGCCGAGTCGTGTGAGCGCGCTTTGGCGATGCTCGGTCGCCTGTGCGCCGGCGAATATGATCACGCCAACGTTGGCCCAATTGTGCAAGTTGCGCTCGCGGTTGGCATACTGGCGCACCTTTTTCCTGATCGCACATTTGCTTGGTGGCGCATGCGCTGGGCCAGTTGGCCGCCGTTGCTGCAAGGGTGTGTGTTAACCGCTGCAATGTTGCTGTTGCGCGAACTTGCCGCGCCGCACTTTGTGCAGTTCATCTATTTTCAGTTTTAGGATCTCAGCGTGGCATCGTGACAAACGGAATGCGGCCCTTGGCTCGGTCCCCTTCGCCGTTGGGGATGTACGACATCGCCAAGCCCATCTCGCCAGCATAACGAAACACCAGTTGGTCACCCGCACTGATGTTGAAGGCTGGCGCATCGATGGTGAGTTCGATGGGTTGTGCATCGAAACCAACCGGACGTGGCGCCAACGTTTGTTGCCAGGTGCCAATCACCGTGTCTTGGCTTTCATGCCGAAACAGCAAGTCGAACTTGACGGTTACTTCATGCGTGATGATGCCATCGGCGACAAGTTGCCAGCTGCCAGCCGGCACGTCGTCTAACAGCGTAAACGCAGCTTCAACGGAGCGCCCGGCCCCGACTCCTGGTGCTCAAAACGGTTCCGGTTCAACTGGCACCAACTTAACGCGGGTTTCGGTACCATCGAGGCTGAGCCACAACCGTTCAGGATTTTGGTTTTCAGTTGGACAGGCAGTGAGCGTCGCCGCACACGCAGCGAGTAGTGCGAGTCGACAAGCCGACGAGTTCACGGCGCTTTACCCACCGTGAAAACGGCAACGAAATGGCTTGGCACCGGCGTGGTCTCGGATTTCAAAACGAGGCCGGCTTTTTTTGCAGCGTCCATGGCGCCAACTCGGTGATGCACCCTATTAGAAAGCACCAAACGGCCGCCAGGTGCCAGCGCTTTTTGCACCGCCGTGAGCCACGCCACACGATCGGTAAAATAGTGGTCAACTTCGGCCAATAAGACCACATCATAGCGGCCATCTTCGAGCCCGGGCGTATCCGCGCTCACGATGCGGGTTTCCACCACGTCGGGCACGGCTGCTTTTTTCAAGCGTGCCAACAGGAGGTCGAGCACTGCGCGATCGATGTCGGTGGCTACCACTTTGCCGTTGCCAACTGCACGCGCCAAATGCAGGGTCAACAAGCCTGACCCCGCGCCAACGTCCGCCACGGTGTTGCCCGGCTTAATACCTGCCGCTGCCACAATCAG
>JAKQOD010000268.1 GCA_029565465.1 Deltaproteobacteria bacterium | reverse complement strand
TCATGTTATTGAGCAATGTACCTCTTTTGTATGCGCAAGCCGCGCCTGCGGATGATACGCCTGACGCCAAAGCCGATGACGGTGGCGACGATCCGCCGTCCGCGCCAGCGCCGGTGAAAGATCCTAAGCAAGCCAAGCAGTGGAGTAAAGCCGCTGAAGCTGCGACCAAGCGCGGCGACGTGTTTACGCGGCAAAAGAAATCCAACGAAGCTAAAGCTCAATACGATGACGCGTTGATGGCTTGGCAACGGTCGATCGAATTTGGCGACGAGCCCGCACCCTGGTTGGCAGCGGCTGGGGTAGCGGTGAAACTTGGCAAGTTCGACGTTGCAGTGACGCATTTGCAAGCGTTGTTGGCGCGCGCGGACGTAGGCAATCTGCGTGGCCCAGCCCAAACCATGTTGGATGAAGCCAGCATGCAGGTCGGTCTGTTAGCGCTTGTGGTTGCGCCAGACGACACGTTGATCGCGCTAGCTGGCAAGAACATTGGCAAATCGCCGCTCAAAACACCGTTGGTGTTGATGCCTGGCGACTATGTTTTGGAGTTTGCCGCCGACGGATATCAGCCGAAACAACTCGCCATCAACGTCGAAGCTGGTTCTGAAAGTGAACGCAAAGTTGAACTCGAAGCGATTCCCATCAACATTGCGCCTGAGGTGAAACCGCAAATTGTAGTGCAACCGCCTAAGGTGGCAGTGCCGAAAGCCAGCAAGACATGGCTCTACGCAGGTGGTGCCGCCACCATTGCATTAGGTGGCGCCGCGACAGCGTTTGGCTTTTTGGCTCGCAGTAAGTATCAAACGTACACCGACACGACGATCGACCCTACAGTTCGAGAAAGTGCACGTGTGTCGGGCCGCCGGTTTGCCTTGTTAAGCGATGTTTCGATCGGTGCTGGGGCGTTGGCGTTAGCGAGCACGTGTTATTATTACTTTGCTGTGTACCGCCCTAAGCTTCGAGCAACCGAACCTAGTGCGACAGCTTCAATTACTCCCAAGGTATTGCTTGGGCCATGGGTCGAACCTGGTGTCGCAACTGGTGTTTCGATTCAGGGCGGCTTTTGAAAGACGACAACGAAGGACCGACGTATGGCCCATCCGGTAGCATATCCTCCTCAACAACAAGCGGTTCCAATGAAACGTGGGACCTCCAAAGCGATTCCAATCGTGGTCGCCGCCGGTTTGGCTGCAGGTGTCTTTGGTGGGTTGATGTTAGGGATTGGTCCCAAAAAAGATGACGAAGCGCCGATTGCAAGTACCCAGTTGGGGAGTGGCAGCGGCAGTGGTTCAGCTGAGCCAGCGGCTGCTGGGAGCAGCGCAATACCAGTTGCCGCCGCGGTAACCCCAGATGCGGCAGGCAGTGCCGCGCCAGCGGTCGCGATGGCTGGCAGTGGCAGTGATGTTGGCAGCGCAGCGGTCGGCAGTGGCAATGATGTTGGCAGCGCAGCGCCTGGCAGTGGCAGTGGCAGTGGCAGTGCGGCAGTCGTCGCTGTCGCGGACACCGCGGGTTCCGGCGCCGGATCGGCCGCGCCTTCGGGTTCCGGTTCGGGTTCAAGTGCAGCGCCAATTCCCGACAAGACCGAGCCAGTAAAAAAACTCGCGAAAATTACGTTTGCAGTGAAACCAGCAGGGGCGCCGGCCGAAATCCGCATTGACGGCCAAGTCGTCGAGGGTGGCGTTGCCGAGTTCGATATCACCGATGGTAAGAAGAAAGTTGAAGTGACAGCATCGGCTGACGGCTTTGACGCTTACAAAAAGTCGTTCGATATCACCCGTGACGACACGCTAGCCATTGCGTTGAACAAAAAGCACTCATCGTCCGGGGGCACCGCCGTTAAGACCAGCAGTGGTACCAAAACGGGCAGCGGCACCAAGACCGGCAGTGGCACCAAATCGGGTGGCAAAACTGGCGGTAAAACCGGCAAGACCGGCGGCGGCCTGATCGATATCTAGACGACAGCCTGTGGACGTGGCCTGCGACTTGTCAGCAACCCAAGCGAAATTGCTGCGCGATCAGGTCGGTGTGCTGCGCGAAGCGTAGCGCTGCGACTTGGGCCAACTTTACGGCGATTGTTCGAGCGAAATTGTGTAACGGTTCAGT
>JAKQOD010000694.1 GCA_029565465.1 Deltaproteobacteria bacterium | reverse complement strand
GCAACTTGTATTGCGGGTTCCACGGCGACACCGCGAGTTCAGTCGTTACGGCAAATGGATCTTTGCCGGTTGGCGTCGCGTCGTTGTAGTGAAAATAATTGATCAACTCTTCGATGCGCACGGCGTCTTTGGGCGGCGTTGCGCCATCGCGCAAAAAGCGCCGCACATTGGCATACGATGCGGTGTCCACATCGGCGGCAAACGTCGACAGCGGTGCGTTGGCAACCCGCAGAAATGGATTGTCAGCAATGTGCGCGTAGTCTTCGGTATTGCCAGCGACATCGCGGTCGCCCGCCGCAGGTATCGCAAGCGGCGCCGCGATGGCTTGGCCACTCATCCGCGAGCGCGGGGCCGGCATTGGCATCTCACGTTCCGTCACCGCGGTTTTGTCTGCGGGTTTGGCAGCAACAGGCTCAACCTTTTTGGGCTGCACTACCGACGCCAACCGAACAACGACCTTGGTTACAGCCTGACTATTGGCGAGCTTTGCGCGGCTCTGTGCTTTGCCATAGCCCGTGGCTTGCACAACGATGACGTATTGCCCGACTGGGAGAGCGTTCGACACAAAGTGGCCTGCACTATCGCTGGTACCACTCCAGGTACCTGGGCCGCGAATCACGATTGAGGCACCGCCGACCGGAGCATTGTTATCGTTGATGATTTTGCCAGCAAAACGGGCCTCCATAACAGGAGGCGGCAGTGGCTCCGCCTGCTTGCGTGCATTGCCGGTAGCAACCTGGGCCACCAAAACGATGACTACGATCGCTAGAAGTTCGAAAACGTTGGTAATTTTTCCTCGCCGCATGCTGGTTGCAACGCGCGAGCCAGCGCAACGATCTGACGCCAGTGCAGCTTCAGCAGACTAAAACGTCTTTTTGATGCCGACCGAAAGTGTGTGAAACAAGTCGGAACGCGTGCCGCCGGTGCCACCATGCATACGCTTTGACGTTGCAACGGGAGCGCCGAACGTATTGCTGTAGTAGCCCAAGTCGTAGTTTGCCGTCAGCAGCAATTCTGGCTTCCATTGATAGCTGCCGGACATCCCAAGCAAAATCCCCAACGTACTGGGGTTCGCACCATCTTCGAGATTTGTGGTCTGGCTGCGGGTGCCCAACACCACGGCATCGAGCGAAGCCCGCGCCCGAATCGCTCCCGTCAGCTGTGGGATATCCAAGGCTGCGCCCAAACTTGGCCCGCGGAAATTCTCTGCCGGCAAGGTGGCCTTGTTGTCGATCGGCACCAGGTACGCGTCATAGTGATAACCGAGGCGGCCCAGCAACCGCATGCCGGTTTTGCTGTGAAAGTCGTAGCCAAATTCGCCGCGGACATTGATGTTGTGCAGCGTGATTGGAATATTCGTCCCCATGTACGAAAGCCCTGGCAACGCTTTGGTGCCAGCGTACGTAACTTGGCCACCAATCCAGTAGTCATCTTTGTATGGCTGCAGCATTTCGCCGCCAATCATCAGCGTGACCGACGAAGTACTCAGTGCATAACGATCCGGGAATTTGGTCGCGCCGCCAACCAGTTCCATGCTTTGCGAAATCAAGGTGATGCCGAGATTGGCCGAAGCTTCAAGCGTTCGTCGCCGTGGGCCGTGACCTTCGGAATCGTATGTACGCGACAACACCCAACCCGACTTATCGCCATCTTCGGTTTCGATCAGTGACCACTTGCCGCGTTTCTCCACCAAGAAAAAGCGATCACCCGCGCTAGCGCTCATGATCTTCGTAGCTTTTTTATTCGGATCGGCCCGCAGCACCACGCGTGCGTTCAACGTTACGCGAATGCGATCGTCATCGTCTTCGGAAGTGCTACGCGCATCGCTCGCGTCGTCGTCGTCATCATCAGTTCGCGGCGGTCGGCCCTTGGGCTTTTTGGGCTTCGCGTCGTCGTCGTCGTCGCCGTCGTCACC
>JAKQOD010000222.1 GCA_029565465.1 Deltaproteobacteria bacterium | reverse complement strand
CCAAGGGGCCTTTGCCGGCCGGCTTAACCTTGCCGACGACGCCCATCAACCTTGCTGGCGATTTTTGGCGGGTTGCATATACCGGGACGGAAGCTTCATTGTCGTTCACACTTTCCATCGCTGCGATTGAAGTTGATGGTGACCGTGGCCCAAGTACCGATGTGCAAGTCGACGTCGTGTTTCCAACCTATATCGACACACCCGACCGCAATCCCTGTGGTGACATTGGCTGTTCGTCGTCGGGATCAACGCAATGGGCATCGCTGCTTGGGGTGGTTGCAATGATTGCGATGCGTCGACGTCGGAGCGTTTAGCGCCTGCGTTGCCTGCCTTTCCTGCGTCGCACCGTCGCGAGTTTAGCCCCAGTGATAAAGCGCTATAACCCGTGATAAGATCGACCGATGGCAGACAAGCGCACGCTGGCGCCTCGCAACCGTAACCGCAAAGGCACCGTCGTCATCGGCTTGTTAGGTGCAACCCTTGATGTTGGCCGTGGACCGGCGCGTTGGCAGCGTTGGCGGCCGACGGTGTCCGTGTGCCAACAAGCGGATTGGCACGTTGATCAGTTCGACTTGTTGGTGAATCCAAGCCACGCCCATCAAACGACGCTGGCCGATACCATCATGACTGATTTGTTATCGGTGTCGCCCGAAACCACAGTCATTCGCCACAACGTGCCGATGACCAACGCCTGGGACTTTTCCGAAGTGTTCAGCGCGTTGTCGGAGTTTGCCGATAGCTACCCGTTTGATCTTGCAGCCAACGATTACTACGTGCACATCACCACCGGCACGCACGTTGCGCAAATCTGTTTGTTCTTGTTGTGTGAAACCCGCATCATGCCAGCGCGGTTGCTGCAGACTTCGCCAGTGCAAGCGGGCGGCGGTCGTGCACCCGAAGGTGGCAACAGCATCATCGATTTGGATCTCGCCAAATACGATCGCCTTGCGGCACGGTTTGCCAAGCGCATCACCACCTCACGCGAGCAACTCAAAGACGGCATCGCCACTCGCAATGCAGCATTCAATCGCGTCATCGACGAGCTTGAACAAGTAGCAACTCGATCCAAAGATCCGATTCTGCTCGGCGGTGCCACCGGCACCGGCAAAAGCGCACTGGCGCAACGGGTGCATGCACTCAAAAAACGCCAGCATCAAGTCGCTGGCGAATTCGTTGCCGTCAACTGCGCCACCTTGCGTGGCGACGGTGCGATGAGTGCTTTGTTTGGCCATGCGCGTGGCGCGTTTACTGGCGCGACGGAAGCGCGTGCTGGCTTGCTGCGCAAAGCCGACGGTGGCGTGTTGTTCCTCGACGAAATCGGCGAGCTCGGCCTTGATGAACAAGCGATGTTGCTCACCGCGCTCGAAGAAAAACGGTTCTACCCGCTTGGTGCCGATAAACACGTCAGCAGCGATTTTCAAATGATTGCTGGCAGCAACCGCGATCTCGCGCAGGCTGTGCAAGCTGGCAAGTTTCGCGAAGACCTGTTGGCGCGTATTGCGGTGTGGTCGTTTGTCTTGCCTTCGCTAGCAGCGCGGCCCGAAGACATCGAACCGAATCTTGATTTTGAACTTGCGCGGATCAGTGCAGCGCTGGGTATGCGCATCACCATGAGCCGCGAAGCGAGGATAACGTTTGTGGCATTTGCTACCGGTCCCGAAGGTGTTTGGCCTGCCAACTTTCGTGATTTTGGCGCAGCGATTCGGCGAATGGCGACGCTTGCGAACGGCGGTCGCATCGACGAGCAAGATGTGGCACGTGAGCTGGCGCGCTTGCGAGCCGCATGGCACCCGAGCGTCACCGTGGCTAGCCTCAACGGCGGCGCAAGCGAACGCGATCTGCCTGCACACATCGCAAAACTGTTGGCGGCGCGACGCGCACAGCTCGATCGTTTCGACTACGTGCAACTCGCCGACGTGTTGTGCGTGTGTGCGCGCAGCACCAGCTTGTCTGCGGCCGGTCGCGTTTTGTTCGCGCAATCGCTGCAGCAACGAACCTCCAGCAATGATGCTGATCGGTTGCGCAAATATCTCGCACGGTTTGCGTTGCAGTGGGAGCAGGTGGCCGAACGCAGCAGCATTGCCTGGCCATAAGGGCAATGCCCCATATTACTGGCCGCTTGGGTCCAGCCAGCACCAAGAATGATCATGCATCGCCCCCAATCAGCGTTTTAAGGCGTTGTGCTGCTGGCATGGCACTTGCTTAAGGGGCCTACATGAAGAAATCTACGCTCCTGGTATCCGCTTGTTCCCTGCTGGCTGCTGTCGCCGTTGCTGGCGGTTGTAAAAAAGACGAAAAGAAAGCCGCGCCAGCGACGCCAGCGCCAACTGCGGCGGCTCCGGCTGGTGAACCTGCGGCGGCCGCGCCTGCCGCGCCTGCCGACCCTGCACCTGCACCTGCACCGGGCAAAATGGTTGAACTGGATCTTTCCAAGATGGGGCCGGACTTCAAAGGCCTTGTGATTCAAGCGCCGGAAGGTGCTGAACTAGACTTCGACGACACCTCGCACCACATCAAGTGGGGCGAATCGGAGTACATCTCGCTCGAAATCGCGCCGTATTGGGAAGACAGCGTTGCTGGCCTTGCCAAGGACAAAGACAATCAAAACATCGTCGTGAGCAAAGGCGTGATGGCGCGGTGGGAACGCACGCCGCCACTTGGCAAGTCATGGCTCGTCGACGTGCTTGCAAAAATCGATGGCAAAAATTGGTCGTGTAACAACGGCATGACGGGCACGTTCACCAGCAAAGAAATGGCGGACACCGCTGAAGCCATGTGCAAAACCTTTAAGAAGAAGTAAGCACGAACGTTCGAATCAGCTCGATAGCGTTTTGATCGTTACCCGTGGCATGTCGGCTCGGCCGCGCTGCCATCGCCACAGATCTTCGTCGAGCACCTGATAGTGTAGTTGTCGCGGCCCTTGGGCATCTGGTTGTGCTGCGTATGCCGATATGCATGGATCACCGGAAGTTTTCCAAATCATGCGTACTTCCGAAACCGGCATTTAGTAGGATGCACTTATGATGATTCGCATGCTTGTAGCTGCTGCAATTGCAGTCGCTGGTTGTGATTCGAAAAGCGACAAGGCCAGCACCGCGAAAGCGACGGCCGCAGCCAACGACATTCACGGCGATCCGGCGAATCCATCGGTTGCTGATTTGAGTACGTTGCCACTTAAGCCTGTGCACGACATCGTCGGTGGCGTGGCGTTTACGATTGCATTGCCCGACGGTGTGAAGCGTGGCGTCGAAGGCGACTATGTGACGCTTGAAATTCGCCGTGCCGACGAGATTGGGGCAGATCCAAGTGTCTCAATTACTGCAAGCCTCGCGGCACGAGAGATCGACGTCATGGAATTTAGCGTCAACTTGGGAGATGACCAACCGCCGCGGCATCTCGCACGCAAAGACGTGAAACCCGATTCGATCCTCGTCACGAGTGTCCGCAACGATACTGAATTTATTGGCGTGGTTCGTTGGGTTCGCAACGGTGACAAAGTACTGACGTGCAGCTATTCGCAGCGGCACCGCAAAGGCGTCAAAAACTTCGAAGCTGTGCGTGCGTGGGGTGAAAAAATCTGCGAATCGGTTACGTTTGATGCGGCACCGCCGCACCCATGAATCGTCGTTTAGTCCGCACGTTTGAAGATGTCCGTGGTGTGCTGCTTGCTCACGGCTTTGGCGTGCGCGCTGATATGTGCCGCGCTGTGCCGCCCGACTACAACACCGGTGCCCATGGCTTGCTTACGATCTTCAACGGGCGCGCCTTGATTCCTGGCCTGTGGGGCTACTTGCCGACGTGGATGAAAGATCAATCGCGTTTCCAATTGTCGGCGCGCGCCGAAACCGTATTCGAAAAGCCTATGTTTCAAGGGCCGGTGCGCAACAGCCGCTGCGTGGTGCCGGTCGATGCCTACGTTGAATTGAATCCGCGCATGGCGGGGGCGGGCCCGCATTTGGTGTATCGGCCCAACCGCGCACCGTTTTTTCTAGCAGGGCTATTTACCGAAAACCTCGACGGCAACCCGACGGTGGCGTTGTTGACCAAGCCTGCAAGTTCAGCGATGCACCAGTTCTGTGAGCGCATGCCGGTCGCGTTCGAAGACCATATCGGCGGCGACAAATGGCTCGCTGCCAAAGACTTTAACCACAACATTGAGTGGTTCGAGCAGCACCGCATTGATGCCCGCGTCCTCGACGAATCGCAAAACGATCCGGGATTGCTTGATCGCCTGCCAGGCTGACGGGCTCCGATACGACGCGGACCGCCGAAAACAGGCCGAAAACGGGATGCGCACATATCCCACCTGAACATTCGGCACGGAAAAATGCCTAAATCACTCCGGATCGCAAAAAAAATACGCAGGAAAAGCGGAAAAAGTTGCCCCGATCACTCACTGCGATGAAAACGGGTGAGCACGCAGCGTTACCAGCGATTCACACGGGGAAATACAAGCAAATGGCACTCATCGAATTTGACGACGTAAATCACGCAAAGATTTTGGTCATTGGCGTAGGTGGTGGTGGCGGTAACGCAGTCAACACCATGATCAGCGGCAACTTGGACGGCGTCCAATTTGTCGTCGCTAATACCGACATGCAGGCGCTCGACGCCAACATGGCGCCGCACAAAATTCGCCTCGGCAACGCGCTGACCAAGGGCCTCGGCGCTGGTGCCAACCCTGATGTGGGCCGCCGCGCGGCAGAAGAAAGCATCCAACAGATTGCTGACGCAATCTCGGGCGCTGACATGGTGTTCGTTACTGCCGGAATGGGTGGCGGTACGGGTACTGGTGCAGCGCCCGTGATTGCGCAAATTGCCCGCGACTGCGGCGCCCTCACCGTTGGTGTGGTCACCAAGCCGTTCGGTTTCGAAGGCAAAAAGCGCCAACGCCAAGCCATGGACGGCATTGCTCGCCTCGAAGAGGCTGTTGATACCCTGATCGTGATTCCAAACAATCGCCTGCTGTCGCTGGTAGGCCAAAACACCGCCATGGTCGAAGCTTTCCGTAAGGCTGACTCGGTGTTGCTCAACGCTGTGCAAGGCATCTCGGATCTCATGACGGTGCCAGGTTTGATCAACGTCGACTTTGCCGACGTTCGTACCATTATGAATGGCATGGGCCGCGCGCTCATGGGCACCGGTGTTGGCACTGGCAAAAAACGTGCAATGGAAGCCGCCGAGTTGGCAATCAGCTCGCCGTTGCTCGAAGATGTCAATATCGAAGGTGCTACCGGCATCCTCATCAACATCACCGGTGGTCCTGACCTCACGTTGCACGAAGTCAACGAAGCGTCGTCGCTCATCCAAGAAGCTGCGCACGAAGATGCCAACATCATCTTCGGCTCGGTTATCGATCCGAACCTCACCGACGAAGTGCGCATCACGGTTATTGCAACTGGCTTCGATCGTGCAACCCAAAACCAAGTGGTTATGCCAGAACCAGCGCGGCCAATGTCGTCGCGCAGCTCGAGTGGCTACCGCGCAGCAACGCAAACCGGTGGTTTTAGTGATGCAGCCGTAGCGTTTGCAACTGCGCCAGCACGTGGCAGCTCGCAACAGATCACGGCGCCATACGAAGTGCAAACCCAAGTTACCCGTGAATACGTTTCGCCGGCATCGTCGGCGTCGTTTGCAGCCCAACAACCACGCCGCGCTGCCGAAGGTACGCGTCCACCAGCCAACGTTGTCGATGACGAAGTTGAAATGCAATGGACGCACCCCGATGCCGCTGAAGTGAGCGCCGTGGAACGCGCGTTGTCGTCGCTGTCGGATGACTCGATTCCAGACGCTGATCCATCGCAACGCTACGGCGTTGGCTATTCGGCAACGATGGCAGCTGGTTCCGGCCCTGCCGTTACCGAAGGCAATCCACTGGTGCATCCAGCACCAGCGCCAACCGAGCGCAAGCGTTCGGCTTCGCGCCCAAGCATGAAGGCTGTGTTGTCGGGCGAAATCGACGGGGACAGCGAACTCGACGTGCCAACGTTCATTCGTCGCCACAGCTCGGTTCACTCGTAAGCAAGCCATCGAGCGGCTGCCGGACGCGCTGCCGGTGCGGCTGCCGGACGCGCTGGGTGTTTGAATCGTCCGGTTTCCGGACATCTTGCAACGCCTTATTTCTCAGCACTTGCACCATTTGCCGCGGGGGGCGCGGCCGGTGCAGTGCGCTTAACTTTGGCGCCCGCTTGCGAAAGCAGTTTCCTCGCAACGTAGGCTCTGCACTTACTCACAGTTTCCATAGCTTTTCCACAGCCCAACATCACCCGATGTTGCATGTGTCACCCGACACTGGCCAAGGAACGCAGTAAACTTTTTGCCTCGCGCGAAAAGTAGCGAACACGGAGCCGGTTGGGCTCCGTCGCTGTTTTCGGGGTGCCGTGCCCACGCACGGACGCGGGCGCGGACCCCCAACGAGCTAGGGCTGCTAACGAGCGAGCGGGTTGGCGCTTCGTACAGGTCGCCGTGTCGAGGGCAGGTCGCCGTGTCGAGGGCTGGCAGCCATGTCGAGGGCTGTAGCTCAAAGGTTCCGCCACTATTTTCAAAAAAATGCCCGTGTGACTAACCGCGCCCGTGCATGCCCGTGCCGGTGCCCGTGTCCAGTGCCCGTGTCAGTGCCGGTGCCCGTGTCAGTGCCCGTGCTCTTGCCCGTGCTCGTGCTCGTTGCTCGTGTCAGTGCCCGTGCTCTTGCCCGTGCTCGTGCTCGTGCTCGTGCTCGTGTCCATGCCCATGTCCATGTCCATGCTCGTGCCCATGCCCATGCCCGTGCCCGTGCCCGTGCTCGTCACTCTCCGCTTCATCATGATGGCAGCCATCGCTACATTCTTCATCCTCACCGTGTTGATGATGATGCGCATGTTCATTGCCAACAATGGGCTCAAGCCACGCAGAGAATCCAAAGCGCCACAGCGAATGCAGCATCAGCACGGCAAGGCCGCCGACGGCAGCGTAATTCAACCACCCCGATGTGGCTTGGCCCTGCAGCGCTGCGACGCTGTGCGCACTTGCCACGTGACGTAAATCGGTAAACGACACCAGGTTGGTCGCCGCAAAAACCACGATCACAACCGGCGCGAATGCGACGAGCACCGCACTACGGCCGAAGCGCTCTTGTAAAAATCGGATGGTTGCGATGTTGGCCATAGCACCAAGCACAAGGCCCGCGAGCGCAGCTTCTGGCGCCAGACCGTGCGCGACCAACGTCCCTGCCAACGGCGTTGCGGCGGGTGCACAGATGTAGCTTGGGATGGCGATCGCCACAACGGCCAAGGTTTGCAGTGCTCGATTGTCGACGAACGCAAGCGGTTGGCCCGCGAGCGCGAGGCTTGCAAACGCCGCACAGACGGCGCCTGCAACTAACCACGGCATGCTGTGAATGGTGACTTCGTCAAGGGCGTCGCGCCATCTTGGTTGTGGCAGCACCGGTTCTTTGAATGGCGTTTGCCGCACTGGCCAGCGGCGGCCCATCGCAAAACCGGCGAGCAGCGCAGCGAGCACGGCCGTGCCGACGCGCAGCAGTGTTAACTGCCAGCCAAATAGGTGTGCTGTTAATGTGATTGTGTCGAGGCCGAGCTCCGGCACCAAAAACACATAA
>JAKQOD010000687.1 GCA_029565465.1 Deltaproteobacteria bacterium | reverse complement strand
GAGCTGCCGCTTGGCGTTGGTTATCGCTTTGGCATCATGGACCCTTCGAACTTGGTGCTCACCGATCGGGTGATGGAGCACACGGCAGGCATCATCTTGAAGCTGCCAAGCATCTATTCGCGGGTGCAACTTAACTTCACGCATGTCGCCGAACAAGCGGAACGCAAGCTTGCCAACGATCGCGTCGAAGCCGTGTACGAGGTTGCGTTGTGAGGCGACGGTGGAACCAGTGGCGGGGCGCATTAGCGTGCTGCATGGCGCTGGCGTTGGCCGCTTGCAGCGAAACGCCACCGCGGGCTCGTGCACAACGCATTCAAGCCGAATCACAGCTGATCGGCGGACCTAAGTCGGTGGGCCGCATTGGCGACTATCTGCTCGAAAATGATCAGATTCGCTTGGTGATTTCAGATAAAGGCCAAGGCCGCGTCAATACGCCGTTTGGCGGCTCGCTGATCGACGCAGATCTGCAACGGGTTGGCGCCAACATCGCAGGCAATGATCAACTGGCCGAAGTGCTGCCCGCGTTTTTGTTCACCGTCATCGAACCGACGGCGGTCAACGTTACCAGCGATGGCAGCAACGGTGGTGCCGCTGAAGTCACGGTGGAGGGCACGGGTGGCGATTTGCTGCAAACCGTCGCGCTGCTCAACACCGCGTTGTTGTTTCCGCCGTCGTTGGGCTTCAAACAAACCTATCGGCTGCAGCCGGGCAAACGCTACGTCGAAATTGAGACCACGGTTACCAACAAAACCGCTGGCGTGCATTTGTTGCCTTATCTAGAACCGTCGAAATTGCGCGACGCCGGCCTGGAAATTCCAGGAATCGAAAACCTATCGTTCAGTGTACCGATGGGGCAATTGTTGCTGCTTGGCGGCGAACAAAAGCTGTTTGCGCCTGGCAAGCCTGGCTTCAACATTCGGTTCACCATCGAAGATAGCTACGCGACGGCCAAAGGCTTTCCGTCGTTTCCCGGCTTGGTGGTTGACTACCTCGCGACCAAAGGTCGCGGCGTTTCGTACGGCTTTACCATTCCCGAGCAGCCGTCGAACTATGCACAAGCGTTCGTTGACCGCTATCAGCCGGACCAATCGGTCACCAAAACATCGTTGTTGTTGCCGTTTACCTACGCCGGCGTGGCTGGCGCCTTTACCAATAATCCACCGCCGTCGTTGGCGCCCGGGGAAGCGTTCACCTTTAAATCGTATTTTATCGTCGGCAGCGGTGATGCCGCCTCGATTCTGGAAGCGATCTATCAGTTGCGTGGCGTCAAGGTCGGTGAATTCACGGGGCAAGTGTTTGACCAACAATCACAACAGCCCGTGCGCGGCGCTTCGATCATCGTGTTCGATGACAAAGACGCTTTCATGACCCAAATCGACGTTGACAGCACCGGTAGCTTTCGCGCCGCGTTAGAGCCAGGTGAATACAAATTTATCGTCGTCACCGGTGATCGTGCGCTGACCGTCGCAAAGCGCGTGCGGGTCGGCTTGGCGAATCAAGAGTCGGTGCGCATTGAGCTAGAGCCGCCGGCGAGTCTGGCGGTCACGGTGCTCGATGAGCTCGGTCGTCGCGCGCCCGTCAAAGTTACCTTGCTTGGCAACTTCGACCCTGCCAACCGAGGCAAAGATCCTCGCACGTTTTTGTATTCCTTGGCGCTGGGCGAACGCGAACGGCCGACCGCATTCGACGGCGGCACTGAGTTCATCGAAAACCAATGGTCGACCGCCAACGGCGTCTTGCAAGTCACCGCGCGCCCCGGCAAATACGACATGGTGGTGTCGCGTGGGCCCGAATACGAAGTATTGCGGGTGCCGATCGAACTCAAAGCGGGCGCATTTGTCAGCCAACAGTTGCGCTTGCAGCGCGAGTTTGCCACCCCTGGCTGGGTGGCAGGCGATTTCCATTTGCATGCTGCGCCTTCGACCGATTCCGATTTGTCGCTCGACGATCGGGTGATCAGTGCTGCCGCTGAAGGCCTTGATGTCGCGGCTGCCACCGACCATAACTTCGTCACTGACTATCGGCCATATATCGCTGGCAACAAACTAGACGACTGGTTGGTTGGCTTGCCTGGCATGGAGCTCACCACATTCGAAGCGGGCCACTACAACGGTTACCCGTTGCGGGTCGATCCTGGCTCCACTCGTGGTGGCGAATTCGTTTGGACCCGGCAATCGCCGCAGAAGTTGTTCGATCAGCTGCGCAACGACTTGGCGGTCGAGCCGGGCAAAGCGATCGTGCAGATCAACCATCCGCGCCAAACCGTGCTTGGCTATTTTGCACAGTTCTTCCTCGATTCCGAGACGGGCGAGCCGTACGTGCCAACCGGCATCATGGGGGTATTTGCACCGTATGGCGACGAATTCAAAGCCGACAAATTCTCGTACGACTTCGATGCGATCGAGTTGATCACCGGCAAACGCGAACAAGATGTGCATACGTTTGTCGCACCAACGCCGCTGCCGCCTGGGCCGTTTCCCGACCCGCAACCGGTGGCTGGCCAGATTGTCCGGGGACCGGACGGTCGTCCAAATTTTCCCGGCACCGTCGAGTCATGGTTCACGTTGCTCGATCGAGGTCATCAGTCAACGGGCGTCGGCACCAGCGATAGCCATGGCGTATTGGCCGAAGAGCCTGGATATGCGCGCACCATGATCTTTGTCGGCGCCGGCAAAGATGGCCCCGGCGGATTCTCCGGCGCTGACGTAGTTGATGCGATTCGTAAGCACCGCGCGATCGCCACCACTGCGCCATTTATCGAAATGAAGGTTGGTGACGCAGCCATCGGCGACACGGTGAAAGCCGGTCCGCGCGTGACCGTGAACGTGCACGTTAAATCGCCGAAGTGGGCGCCGGTGGATAAGGTGATCTTGTATTCCAACAGCGCGATCGTTGGGCAACAAACCGTGCCGGCCGCCCTTGGCGGTGACTACGAAGCGCAGTTCACGGTTGACCTCACCAAGGATAGCTGGCTGGTCGCCGAAGCGACGGGGACACGCTCAATGTTCCCTGTGGTTGCGCCGGTTGAAGTACCTGGCCTCGATGCCACGGTGTTGATCAAAGCCTTGTCATCAGGCCTCGACCTTGGTGGTTTACCGGTGGCTGCCAAGCTCAAGCCAGATGACACCCACCCAGTGTATCCGTACGCGATTACCAACCCGATCTGGGTCGATGTTGATGGTGGTGGCTGGACGCCGCCGAAGCCGCCGTTGCCAAAGCGGGCCAAGCCAACCGGAAACGACGTGCCCGATGTGCGCGAGCAATTCCGTCAGGTTTCTTCGCAGAGCGGCATGCCTACCACGACGGTGTTAGGGCCACGCTAGGTGACGAGTTTGAAACATCGCCGGGGTCGCGTGTGGCCAGTTGTACTGGCTAGCGCAATTGCCATTGCCATCGGAATACCGCAGAGCTGGAGCCACCGGTTCCCACAGGTGAGGACTGTGGTCGTGCAGGTTGAGCCGTGTTCGGTTGCGTTGCTGGTTGGCTGGCGGCCTGCATCAGGCGATAGCACCGCAGTGTTGCTGGGCGAAGCCAAAGTTGGCGGTAAAGCTGATGAAGTTCAGGTGCTTACCAAGCAATTGGCAGGTATGGCGATGGCTCCAATTCGGGTTCGTGTCGGTGGTGTTGACGTCGCGCCAACCAGCATTGAAGCCAGTTTATCCGTCGAAGATGGCACTGGCCGGCCAGTTGTGCTGTTGTTGCTTTCGTATCCGGCCAGCGCCGGCGGGATTTTGGAAATCGTATCTAAAGACCCGAAATCAACACGGATTTCCTGGGTCGATAAGTCCAACGGCCGCGTCGAGATCGACAAGGCGCCAACCCAGTCATTGTGGCACGACGACCTGGCCTCCTTCTTGCTGAGTATCTCATCAGCCAATCCAACCGAGGGAACCGCGCCATGTCAAAGCTCAGCAACAAAACTATCGCCATCGCACTCATCGGTGCCGTTGCCAGCCTCGCCGCTTGCGACAAAGAAATCCCTAAAGACGACCCGCGCAATCCCTCGGCCCCCAAAGTCCGCTTCACCTCGCCGCAACGCGGCACCATCCTCAACGAAGTAGAAGAAGTCACGGTTACTGGCACTGCCATTGACCCTGACGCTGACCTCAAATCGGTCACCATCAACGGCCAAGATGTGCCAGTTGATGCCGCTGGCAACTTCACTGCAAAGCTTGCCGTCAAGCCTGGTGTGACCCTGCTACGCGCCGTGGCCACCGACCTCGAAGGCAACGTTGGCAAACAAACCCAAGCCGTGATGGCCGGCAAAATGTCGCCAAACGACACCGAAGTTGCCGACGGCATCATGACGCGCATCTCGGAAGAAACCTTGAATGCGATTGGCCGCGGCACCGCGAAATACATTGCTGACACCGACCTCGGTGCGTTGGTGGCACCAATGAATCCGGTGATCAACGCTGGCGCGGCCGATGGTCCTGACTGCTTGTACGGCCAAGTTCACATTGGTGCGCTTGACGTTTCGAGCGCGACCATCGCGTTAACGCCAGTGCAGGGCGCCATCGACATCAACATCATCCTCAATAGCCTCAAAGTGCCGATGGTTGCCAACTATGCGGCAGCCTGCGTCGATGGCACCAGCAACATCAGCGCGAACGCCGACAAAGTGACGATCAACGCTCGCTTACAACTCGCCGTAACAAACGGCCTGTTCGACGTTAAGCTCGTCAACCCTGACGTTACCTTCACCAATCTGCGCATCAACACGGGCGGCTTGACTGGCCAAATCATCAACCTGCTGCAAATCGACCGCGCCATTGGCCCAATTCTCGGTGTTGCTGCAGAGCGTTTCGTGGTGCCGATGATCAACAAGTCGCTTGCGGGCCTCAACACCACCAAACAAGTCGACATCATGGGCAAGAAGATGGACATCTCCATCAAGCCAGCCGCCATCGACGTTGATGTCGACGGCGCGATGATTCGCCTCGATACCTCGTTCCGTATGCAAGGCGACACCGAAGGCAAGGGCTTTGTGTACATGGCTAATCGCGACCCAGCCATGTCGGCGCTGCCAGGCTTCGCTATGGCCGTGGCCGATGACTCGCTCAATCAAATGTTCGGTAGCATGTGGGGCGCTGGCGTGATGAACCAGACCATCGACCTCAAGACGGGCAACTACGG
>JAKQOD010000199.1 GCA_029565465.1 Deltaproteobacteria bacterium | reverse complement strand
ATCGCGCACCACCGGCGTGACCAAGCCATCTTCAATCGCCACCGCAATACCGATATGGACGCGATGGTGACGCCGGATGGCATCACCTTCCCAGCTGGCATTACATTCAGGCACGCGGCGCAGCGCCAGTGCGGTCGCTTTAACCACCAGATCGTTGACCGAAACTTTGCCGCGATCACCGAGTAGATCATTTAATTTTTGCCGGAACGCCAACAACGGCGCCGCATCAATGCTGCGTTGCAAATAGAAATGCGGAATGTCGCGCTTAGCTTCGGTCAAGCGCGCAGCGATGCGCTTGCGCATGTTCGATGCAGGTATATCGGTGAAGTCGGCGTCGCTTTCGAGCACTGCTGGTGGCGCGGCGGGCCGTACAACAAGTGCCGTTGCAGCACCAGGAGCCAACGGCGCAGGTGGCGCGGCGTGGGGCAGGGTGTTGCCGCCAGCACTGGTGGCCATCGGCGCTGGCACGCCATCGGCAGCACTGCGCACATCGCGTTCAACAATACGACCGCCCGGACCGCTGCCAGTCACAGTGCGCAGATCAACTCCGAGTTCGATCGCCAACGATTTCGCTAACGGCGATGCTAACACTTGACCGCCGCGAACTGGCGCAGCCGCCGTTGGTGCAGGCGCAGTCACGACCGTCGATACCGTGGGGGCCACGGCCGCAACCGGCACAGTCACGGGGGGCACGGGTGCCGCTACCGCCGCAACTACTGGTGCCGCCACCGGCGCAGCTGCTGGCGCTGCGCCGCTTGCCACTTGTGCCAACAGTGCCGAAATATCTTCGCCGGCTTTGCCCATGATCATCACGGGCGCCCCCAGCTTCACCGTGTCGCCTTCTTTAACGAGGAACTTCAGCAGCACGCCGCTATCCTCGATATTGAAGTCCATATTGGCTTTGTCAGTTTCAACTTCCGCTACCAAATCGCCTGGCGATACTTTGTCGCCTTCTTTTTTGGACCATTTGACCAACACGCCTTCTTCCATCGTCGGTGACAGCTTAGGAAGACCAATGATTTGAGCCATAGTAAAATCCTTTGACCAGATTTGTCGTTTGCAAAAAGTAACCAGCGCGGCAGCGTTGCTGCTACTCCAAATACAACGCGCGCCGCACTGCGGCGACCACGTCATTCACTTGTGGCTGCACTTCAATCTCAAGGTTCTTGGCGTACGGCATTGGCACATCGTCCGACGTTACCCGCTCAATCGGCGCGTCGAGCGCATCCATACAATGGCGTTGCATTTGATACGCCACTTCTGCACCGAACCCAGCGACGGGCCAGCCAACTTCCACAATCACGCAGCGGCCAGTTTTGCGCACCGACGTCGCCAGCGTGTCCACGTCGAGCGGGCGCAACGAGCGCACGTCGACGACTTCACATTCAATGCCGTCGGCCGCCAAGGCTTTGGCTGCATCGAGACAGGTCCACACCATCTTCGACCACGCGATCAACGTGATGTGTTTGCCTTCGCGTTTGACATCGGCCTTGCCAAACGGGATCAAGTACTCACCGTCCGGCACTTCCCACGTGGTGTTGTAGAGTGTTTCACCTTCCATAAAGACAACCGGATTGTCTTCACGAATCGCGGTTTTGAGCATGCCTTTGGCGTCATACGCCGTCGATGGCATCATCACTTTGAGCCCCGGAACGTTGGCGTAAAAACTCTCGAACGATTGCGAATGCTGAGAACCAACCTGCACGGCCGGGCCACTCGGGCCGCGGAACACCATCGGCACGTTGTATTGGCCACCCGACATCTGAAACATCTTGGCGGCTGCGTTCACGATTTGATCGATCGCTACCAACGAAAAGTTCCACGTCATGAATTCAATAATCGGCCGCAAGCCAACCATGGCAGCGCCGACGCCAATGCCAGCAAAACCAAGCTCGGCAATCGGCGCATCAATGATGCGCTTCGGGCCAAATTTTTGCAGCAACCCTTGGGTCACTTTGTAAGCGCCGTTGTAGTAACCAACTTCTTCGCCCATCACGAAGATATTGGCATCGCGCTCCATCTCTTCGCGCATTGCCTGATTGAGGGCTTCTCGGTAAGTAATAACTGCCATAAATCCTCTTAGCGCTTCTCAACGTAGGAGTGGTAATCGTCGGCGGGTGCCGACTCTTCAGCAAAGCGGACCGAATCTTCGATCTCGATGCGCACATCTTCTTCGAGTGCTTCGATGTCGGTTTCGGCCATGCCCAGCGCCAACAGTTGCTCGCGCGTGCCGTTGAGAGGGTCTTTGCGCTTCCACTCTTCGACTTCTTCTTTGGTGCGATACAAGCCCGGGTCGCTCATCGAGTGCCCGCGGAAGCGATACGTCAGAATTTCGATCAGCGTTGGTTCGCTGGTCGTGCGCGCACGTTCGACAGCTTCGGCGATCCGGCGTTTCACCTTGATGACGTCGTCGGCATCGAACCGGTCGCGTGCCATGCCGTGGGCGAGGGCGCGCAATGACACGTCGTTCACCGCGAACGACCGATCGTTGGGCGTGCCCATCGAATACTGATTGTTTTCGCAGATGAAAACGATCGGCAGTTTCCACAAGGCAGCCAGCGCAATGCCTTCCGTGGTGCCACCAATGGTTGAAGCGCCTTCGCCGAAGAAGCACAACGTGACGCGGCCATCGTTGCGATACTTCGATGCGAACGCTGCACCAGCGCCAAGCGGTACGTGGCCGCCAACGATGCCATGCCCACCGAGGAAGTTGGTGGCTTTGTCGAACAAGTGCATCGAGCCACCAAGGCCTTTGACCAAGCCGGTCTTTTTGCCATAGAGCTCAGCCATGATGGGCCGTGCGGCTACGCCTTTAGCGTAGGCGTGGCCGTGCTCGCGGTAGGTTGCGATCACATAATCTTCCGGCCGCAACGCGGATATTGCGCCAACGCAGACCGCTTCTTGCCCAATAATAAGGTGCAAAAAGCCGCCAATTTTGCCGTTGGAATACGCTTTGGCGCAGGCTTCTTCCATGCGCCGAATGGCCAACATTTGCCGGTATAACGGCGCTAACTCAGCTGTGGTTGTCGTCGGTGGTGCAAACGCATCCGACGCAACCCGTACGGTTTCCGGGGTAGTCATCGCCGCGCACCATACCCTCGGCCATGGCCTGATGGCACGATCTTGGCGGCAAATAACGCTGTTGAAAAAGTCAACGCCAGCGCTCTTTGACTCGCCGCGTCAGCGATTACTTGATATCGATGCTTACGTTGCCGCCACCGTCGATAAAGCTTTCGCCAACCAGCATGCCGCCAGCGGTTTTGACGCCCGTGATCTTGGCTTTAATGACGGCGATCGGCATTTTGTCGATCGGAAATTGACCAGCGGTGCATGGCACTGGATCAAAACCGAACTTGATGCTGCCATCGTCGTTGGTGAACTCGATCGTTAAATGATCAATCGGCGTGCAGGTTGCGCCACTGGCCGAACTACCGTTAATGGTCCACCCAACATGCACCACGCGTTGCATCGCTTTGTCGCTGCAAACTTGGCTTTGGTCACAGGCTAGATTCGGGACGGTGCCGCCACAATCGGCATCGGTCTTACACGTCAGCCCGGTGTGGTCGGTTTCATCGGCGCATGCACCAAGCGCAGCGAACGCAACGGCAGAAACAAGCGTGGCCCATTGAATACGAGTTTGCATACTGCAGACGTATCAAGGGTGGACGCGAGACGCAACCAAGCGTTGCGTTTACAGCGCTACTCAGGTGCGCTTGCGGCCCTAGCCAGCTACCCCGCCAACCATGCCGTAACAGCGGTACCTTTTGCCCAGCGGATTTGCTACAAGCGCTGGGTTATGCGCACTCGCTTATCGCGATCTTATCGATTTGAATCTGCTCATTTTCTGCCCAAGGTGCCGCCTGGGCACAAATGCGCCAACATGCATGGCCACTCCTATAATATTGAAGTGGTCATTGAAGGCGAGATTGATCCTGCCACGGGTTGGCTGATGGATTTTTCCGATATCGATGTGCACGTTGCACCGCTGGTGAAGATTCTCGATCATCACGTCCTCAATGACGTGCCGGGGCTCAGCAATCCAACCAGCGAACTGCTGGCCGTGTGGCTGTGGGACAAGCTGGTTGCGACCCTGCCGTTAGCCGAAGTAAGCGTGCAAGAAACGGTAAGTTCGCGCTGCACGTATCGAGGCCAATAAGCGTGAGCCTGTATCGCGCCGGCAGCTTCGCGGCCCACGATCCAACTTGCTTGCGCGTGGTCTCGTTAAATCTGTGGGGGCTGTCGGCACCGTTGCAGCAGCGCCTGTCATTGGCCATCTCGCAATTGCGTGCACTCAATCCCGATGTTGTTTGTTTGCAAGAAGTGCGGCCAATGGCTGGCGCGGGCTCGCCAACCACCGCCGACGAAATCGCCACCGAGTTGCAGATGCACGCAACCTACCATGTCCACACGGCATGGGACGCCAACACCATTACGGGCGCGGAGCCTGGCGAAGAAGGCCTAGCGATCCTTACCCGTGCCGAGCCGGCGGCGACCAGCTTTCTGCAATTGCCAATGTCGCGCGCCCATGAAGGCCGCGGTCTTTTGTCGGCGCACGTTGCCACCCCACATGGCCCGATTTGGGTGCATACAACCCATTTGCACTACCGCCTCGACGATGGCCTAGCCCGTGAAGCGCAAGTGTTGGCCGTCGACGAAGCGGTGCGCGGCTTTGGCCGCAACAACACCAGTGCGCCGCAGATTCTCTGTGGTGATTTTAACGCCACGCCGGATTCCGATGAGATTCGTTTTCTGCGCGGGCTCACCACGTTGCCACGCACCGCCGACGGGCGGCGTACGCATTTTCAAGATGCCTGGTTGCGTTTGCATCGCGAACCACAGCCGGGCGACGGCCCAGCGCAAGGCATCACGTGGTCGAGCGAAAACGAACATACGCGGCCGTTGCGCTCGCTCGATATCGATCGGCGGATTGACTATATGTTTGTCACATCGCGCAAACGCGATGGCCGAGCTACCGTGCACCGTTGCGATGTGGTGCTCACCGACCGTATCGGTGAAGGTTCAAACGCGATTTGCGCCAGCGATCACTACGGTGTGCTAGCAGACATTCAAATTGCGCCAACCCCTACGTAGTCGTGTGCGGTCACTTCGGCAGGGCAGCTTTGATCGCTGCAATCACGGCAGGATCATCCGGCGTGGTTTGCGGCTTGAAGCGCGTGATGGTTTTACGGTCAGCTGAAACCACGAACTTTTCGAAGTTCCAGCGGATGTCGCCTTTGTAGCCGGCGCCGTCGGCCAACCCCGTCAGCTCTTTGTAAATCGGGTGGCGGCCAGCGCCATTAACTTCAACCTTTTCCATCATTGGAAACGTCACGCCGTACGTCGCCGAGCAGAATTCGGCAATTTGCTCCGGCGAGCCGGGTTCTTGGCCGCCGAATTGATTACACGGAAAGCCCACTACCGTGAAGCCTTTCGCAGCGTACTCATCTTGCAACGCTTCGAGCGTTGCGTATTGTGGGGTTAACCCGCATTTCGAAGCAACGTTGACCAATAACAACGCTTTGCCATCGAATGCTGCGAGCGAGGTAGGTTTGCCGGATAACGTTTTGAGCGGAATGGTGAACATAGATGTATCCTTGGTAGCAGTGCCGGTCGTAAGCGCGGGCGCAGCCTCCGTGCCAGGCGCAGGCGGCGAAACCGCTGGCGGAGCCGGAGCAACAGCCACCGTGCCCGGCCCAGAAGCGGCCACTTTTGCCGATTTGGTTTCATTGCTGCAGCTCATCACTGCTAACAATGCGATGCCGCCGACGGCTGGGCGCCATGACGTGCGTGCGAGGGAGGCTAGCGAATGTGTCATCGCGTGACGGTAGCGCAGCCTATGCGTTCGGCAAGCATTTGCAGTAGTAATCCGTCGGTAAAATGCGCTAGACCTGCGCCGGTATGCGTCACATCTATGCTGACTTTATCGACAAGGTAACCAAGCCCGCACGCTATCTCGGCGGCGAATACCAGTCGGTGCAAAAAGACCATGCCACCGTGGCCGCAACTGTCTGTCTAGGTTTCCCCGATGTCTATGACATTGGCATGAGTCACTTAGGCACCAAGATTCTTTATTCGTTGCTTAATAAAGATCCGCGAATCGCATGTGAGCGCGTATTTGCGCCGTGGACTGATATGGAAGCGGAACTGCGCGAACGCAAGCTGCCGTTGGTGGCGCTCGAAAGCCAACTGCCGCTGCGCGACTTTGATGTGCTTGGGCTGTCGCTACAGTACGAGTTAACGTTTACCAACATGCTAACGCTCCTCGATCTTGGGGGCATTGCCTTGCGGACGGCCGATCGTGCCGAAGATGCAACACTGGTGTTGGTCGGTGGGCCAACCGCATCGCACCCTGAGCCAGTCGCTGCGTTTATTGATGCGGCGTTCATTGGCGAAGCTGAAGAAACCTTGCCAGCACTGGTGGTTGAGTGGGCGGCCATGCGCAAGCAGATCCGCGCCGGCGAGCGCTCGCGCCGTGACGCGCTTGCCGAGCTCGCGAGCCGCTATCCGTTGTATGTGCCGTCGTTGTACAACGTTGATATCGACGAAGCCACGGGCATGCACGTGGTCGGCGCGCCTACCGATCCACGCGCACCTGCGCGAATTAGTCGCGCGATGTTGGCCAACCTTGACGCTTTTCCATTTCCGTCGGATGCGCCAGTGCCGTATGCCGAAGCCGTGTTCGAACGCGCGTCGGTCGAAATCGCGCGTGGCTGCACCGAAGGTTGCCGGTTTTGCCAAGCCGGCATGATTTACCGGCCGGTACGCGAACGCTCGAGTGAGTCGATCACAAAGAGCTTGCTCGATGGTGTCGACCGCGCTGGCTACGAAGAGACCGGCTTAACCTGTCTGTCGACCGCTGACTTTTCCAGTATTGCGCCGTTGATCAAAAGCGTAGCTGGCCAGTTGCGGCAACGCGGGGTTTCGATGTCGGTCGCGTCGCTGCGCGCCTACGGCCTAGGCGAAGCGCTGCTCGACGAGCTCGCCATGACCCGCATCTCAGGCCTCACGTTTGCGCCCGAAGCGGGGACCCAACGCATGCGCGATGTCGTCAACAAGAACATCACCGAAGCGCACGTCGAAGAAAGCGCACGGCGCGTGTTCGAGCGCGGCTGGCATCGGCTCAAGCTGTATTTCATGATCGGCTTGCCAACCGAAGAAGATGAGGACGTGGCAGGCGTGGTCGCCACCGGCGCACGCATGTTGCGCGTCGGTCGGCAGTATGTTGGCAAACGAGCCGAAGTCACGGTCTCGGTGAGCTCGCATGTGCCGAAGCCGCACACGCCGTTTCAATGGTGCGCGCAAGATACGCACGACGAGATCGTCCGCAAACAAGGCATCCTGCGCGAAGTCGCACGCGCCGGCCGTGACCCAGGGTTGCGGCTCAAGCATCACGACGCTGGCATTTCCTTCGTCGAAGGGATTTTGGCGCGTGGCGATCGGCGCATCGCTGATGTAATTGAAACCGTGTGGCGCGACGGCGCGCGGTTTGACGGCTGGGAAGAGTGTTTCGATATCGATCGTTGGCACGCGGCCTTGGCACAGCACAATGTCGATGTGCCAAGCTACATGGGCACGCGGCCGATTGCCGCGCGGCTGCCATGGGACCACATTGATGTTGGCCTCGAAGAAGGCTTTTTGCTCAGCGAATACCGTAAAGCACTCAAAGGCCGCGCATCGCCTCCGTGCGGCAAAGTGGCTGGCATGTTGGTGCACCACACCAATCTTGCCGACGCCGTGCCGGATCAGCGCAAGCTGGTTTGTTACGACTGCGGCGTTGCGTGTGACTTGGCCAAGATGCGCGAAGACCGGTTGGTGGCGCTGCGTGTGCTTGGCGCCAACGAGCGACCCGCCTTGTCGGCGCGGGCGGAAGCCGATGCTGCTGCGGCTGCAGCGCATGCGGCTTCGCTAGTCGACGTGAGCGAACGCGGCGGGGGCAGTCCAGCCGAAACCACGCCGGTGCACGATGTTGCGGCATCGCGTAAACGCATTGCCGAAATGGAAGCCAGCCGCGCCGAACGCGTGCGAGCCGCCGGGTTAAAAGACGCGGGGCCAAAGTATGCGACCTATCGTTTGCGGATGGCCAAAGTAGGCCGCGCCGCCTTCTTGGGCCATCTCGATTTTCTGCGGTTGTTGGGCCGCAGCTTCCGACGCGCTGACTTAGCGATTTCGCAAACCCGTGGGTTCTCACCGAAACCGCGTGTTTCGTTTGGGCCGGCCCTTGGCTTGGGCGTGCCAAGCCTCGGCGAGTTGGTTGACATTGATGTTGATCATATGCCGTTGATCGATGGCGTGTTCGTTCCGAGCTATTTGGCACCCGGCGATGCGCCGTGTGCAGAATTGCCGGCGGCGGCGGTATTTGAGCGTTTGGCCGCCGTGTTACCGCCTGGCATTGCGTTGCAAGAATGTCAGATTGTGCGGTTAGCAGGCCATCCGTTGGCAACCGGTCAGCCTGACCAAGGCTTAGGCAAATTGATCAAAGCGGTTGAGATTGGGCTTTCACCGGCGCCCGACGGCATGTTGTACGACGCTGCGCGCTTGCAGCGGTTGGCTGATGCTTTCTTGCAGAAGACCAGCATCGTGATCGAGCGTGGCGAGCGCACCGTTGACGTGCGTTCGATGGTGAGCGAAGTCAGCGTAATTGACGGCGACGCAGCGATGGCGCTGCGGGCAGCGTTGGATTGGCCAAGCGATCGTGTGGTGCCATTGATTCGGGCCCGCGTCAGCGCTACTGCCGATGGCTCCGTGAAGCCGAGCGAACTAGCCAAAGCGCTTTCGATTTGGGGCAACGACGACCTACGCGCCGAACATGCCTTGATGGCGCGGCTTGGCGTGGTCACCAATGATGAAGCGCGGTGGAATCAGCATGCGCCGTTGCATGTTGCTGCGATGTCGGAGCAGCCGTCCGCGTAGGTGCGAGCACCAGTGCCGCCTAGCGGCAACGATCGCGCAGCGCAGTCCACGCCGCAGCGCTGGCAATGGTGCCAACCTGCAGCAAGCCGCGCACAGTTTCCCAACCCGGATGCTCGAAGGGCAGGGCGCGCCCAGCAATGGTGGTGGCCAAGACCCGATCGGCCAATGCTTGGTCGTCGTTGAGGCAACTGGTCACGGCTGCGCCCGTCACGTCGTCGCGCACATCCAGTAAGCCCAACGTCGCAAGCCGAATCGCACCTTGGCCGTCATCCTCGATCAAGTCAGCGCAAACGCGATGCGCCAATTCAACCGCGCCAGCGTTGACGGCCGCAGCGACAAACATCGCGTAGGGTTGCAGGCTAATGTCCGCTTGATGCACGATATCGACGGTGGCGACGAACTCCGCCGCCAATAGCGGCGGCACGCGAAACGCATGTTCCACCGTCGTAGCGGCAATCGCCGTAGCCAACGGCGCCACGGTGGCTGGCGCGCCTCGCATCAGATTTACGCCAACCGCAGCACCTTCGATGGAATGCAACAATGCGTCATGCAGACAAGTTGCCAAGGCTGGCCCAGTCGTCTCGTCTTCGGCTTCCATCGCCACAACCGCGGCATGCGCAAGTTCGCCAATCACATCGGTTGCAACGCTGCCGTGGCAGGCCGCCACGATGGCTCGCCGCACAGCATGTGACTCTTGCGCAACGTGGGTTTGCAGCACGTCGCTGCAGCCACGAGCTTGCAACGCAGTTGCCGATGCACAAACTACTGCCAGCGCTGGGTCGCGCAAGCGCGCGCGTAACGCCGCCTCGACGTCGGCTGATTCAACCAATGTCAGCGCTTTGCAAGCGTCGGCGCGCACCGCATCGCTGGCATTTTCCGTGGCAGCGATCAGCCATGGTGCCGCGGCATCGTTTGGGAACCGCTGCAAGATCGAGAGCGCAAGCTCATCGTGGTCACCATCTTCAACCAATTGTGCAACCAACACGGCCAACCCGTTGTGATGCGCG
>JAKQOD010000168.1 GCA_029565465.1 Deltaproteobacteria bacterium | reverse complement strand
TGATAGCGGTCGTTGAATACGCGGCCTTTGCGGCCCCAGAATTTGTTGATCGCCCGTGCCACGCGAATCGATACGCCGCGCACCGCGCTGGTTAGAGCTTTGTTATTGGCAGCGTCGACCAGCATGTGCACATGGTCACCTTGCACCGAAAAATCGCAGATCGGCGCATCATCGCGCGTTGCGGCTTGGCGCAAACAAGCCTCAATCTTTCGATACACATCGCGCCGCCGCAGATTCTTGATGTCAGGCTTCATCTTTAGCGTGACTTGCACCGGGCAGCGCTTGGTGAACTTTTCCCGTTCTCGATGCGGCTGCTCATTCGTGCTGCGCTTGCGCCCTGCGCCAACACGCGCGCCCCCATGAGTCATCTTTGGCGGCGGCAGCGACAAGCCCAACTGAACCATCCCCCGCTTTTTCTTCGCCACACTCATTTTGATTGGGCCAATATACAAACTCGCGAGGCCATGGTCAACCAAGTTTTTTTGAAAATTGTGGTCGCCCCGTAGCCTCGACACGGGGACCTGCCCTCGACACGGGGACCTACCCTCGACACGGGGACCTACCCTCGACACAGAACCTAGCCCGCTTCGATAGATCAACCCCACCCATAGCAAAGGAGCGCGCCGACAATGGAATCAGATGAATCGGCGGGCGGCGCAGCAGACTCTTGCCCAGCAGGGCGTCCGCGGCTGTGCTGCGGTACTTTGCTTCTTGGCAGAGCGTGCGTACGAAGCACCACCTTGCGCCCTCGTTAACAGCCCGGCGCGACTGCTGCGGCCGCCTCCGCCGTGCTCGTGCCCATGCGTTGCAGCCGTTCCAGCGCGCGTCGCGCCATGCGCAAGCAAGGCCTTGCGAGCCCACGCGCCATAGCGCGAGACGTCGGCAACCAATCCGCCATCGCGACACGCTTTTTGTCGTAGCCCGCGAGATTGCTCCGAAACTTGTGATGAATGGTCAGACGGGCACGGGCACGGACTGATCATCCGCACCACGGTCTGGAATGACGACATGAACGACAGGTAAACGGACGCCTCACAAGATGCGTAGCGGGAGCGGGATGGTGTTTCGAGCGCACCGCCGCGATTGTTTTCGCAGGGCAACAAATCGGCCCACGCACACACTTCCCTCCGTTCACCGTCGACGTTCTTGGAAAACATGTACCGCGGGCCACACCTACATGTGCTTTGTACAAACATTGCACAGCACGTGCGCTGATCGAACAAGTTGCATCAGCCTCGAACGTGTTACCGTGATTGCTCGACGATCATGTCGATCGTTAGGAGCCTCGTATGATGAAGAATGCACGCATTCTAGTTGGCGCAGTGGCAAGCGTCGTTGCAATCGCGGTTGTTGCGTCGAGTGGCACTGCGCTGGCCGACAAAAAAAGGCGCCAAACTCGCTATGGCGGCGTGCATCCAATCAGCGCCAAGCATGGCAAAGGCTTGTGCCACATCGAAGTTCCACACGTGCACATGTACGATCCGCCTTCGGCGAAGCTGCAGTTCCGGGAGCACAATGGTGCGCAGTATTTCGTCGGCGATCCGGTTGCGTACGGTTGGGACGGCCCACGCTTCAACTATATGGGGCACCATCCGTTGCAGGTCGATATCCAAGTTGCCGTCGGCGCGCCGCCACCGCCAGATTTCTGTTTCATCAGCGGTCCACATTTTCATGCGTTTGCGCCGCCACCGACGATGAGCGCGGACTTCTCACTCACAGGCGATGCATATTTTTATATCGGCACGCCGCCGCCAACCTACGTCGAGTTGCAACCTGTGATGGCTGAGGTCGATGTTGAATACCAAGCAATTCAATACGAGCGCCCTGTGATCACCGTGACGCCGCCCGAAGCATGGATCGGCGTTCGCTTCGGCGGGCCGGGTCGACGTGGGCGAGGCCACGCTTATGGCCACGGCGACGACGGCCATGAAGGCAATGGACGCCCGCTTGTGCGCGGCGGTGCAGTGCGTGCTGGCGTCGGCGTCAACGTTGTTGTTCCGGTTCCGTCGGTGCGGGTCGATGTTCGGCTACCATCGGTGCAAATCGGCGGCGGCGGCGCAGTGATTTTCGGCGGTGGCGGCGGCGGTGGTGGCAAACGGCATGACAACGGCAAACATCGCGGTCGAGGCCATCGCTAATGCATCGTACGTCGACAATCGCGATCGCCAGCACGTTGCTGTTTGCAGCGTGTGGCAAAAGTTCGTCGAGCCCAGCATCTGGCAGCGCCGCGCCGCCCGTCGGTAGTGCCGGCAGCGCTGCCAAGCTCGCTGGTAGCGCCGCTGCGCCGGCTGCGCCGTTCAGCCATCCCGTGTTGGCCAAATGGACCCAAGCAGGGCTCACCGTATCGGCCTGCCGCTTGGAGCTCAGCTATCAGCACTTCAGGTGATAGCCGCATCTCTAGTGGCGGCCCTTGGTGAGCCGCTAGCGTAAAATCAACAATGAACAATTTGCCTCCAGCGCGCAGCGCCGTGGCAAGGGTTCGCGCGTACGCAACGCGATGTTCGAGATGGTGCCAGACGTGCACCACAAGGATGCGGTCGACGGAATGTGGGGCCAGGCCGGTGGATGCTTCGGTTGCGCACACTGCGCGAAGATTTTGTATATTTTCGCGTTGAGCGCGTGCTTCAAGATAGCCCACCATAGCGGGCTCCGCGTCGGTGGCGTAAACTTCGCCTTGCGGCACGGCCCGCGCGAGACGCATCGCAAAGTACCCCGTGCCAGCGCCGACATCCGCAACGATCATCGCCGGCGATAAGTTCATGGCGCGCAGCACGTCGTCGGGGCGCTGCCAAGCGTCGCGCGTTGGGTCGTCAAACTTTTGCGCAAATTCTTCGACGTTGGCGAAGCCACCGTGGCTGTGGCTGTGGCTGTGGCCTTGCTGAGGGGATGGGCGGTTAGCATCTTTAGTATGGTCGCTCACGTTGGTGCTCTCTTTCATCGCGATCTGAGTTGGCTTGCAAGACCTAGCGGCGGGGCGTGCGGAGTGCGTGTATTCGCGCCTACCCATGCACCTTCACCTTGGTCAAACGGCCTCGCTGCTTTAGACGCTTTTGAATATCGGCGCTCAGCATGGCAAGTGTCAGCTCGCCAAAGCGCACAAGCAGGATGGCTTGCGCTTCCGCAAACGACTTGCTCAATGCAGTATTCACCGACGCCTCAACCATACAGCCCGCGCGTTCATTGCGATTGGCAATTGCGAGCAAGGCCGGTTGCCCCAACGCATCATACACATCGCGCAGCGTCACGTTTGCAGGGTCACAAGCCAGCGTCCAGCCGCCGCCGTGACCCTTTTCAGAACGTACCAAATTGTGATCGCGTAGGCCCGCCATCAGCCGTCGCACCACCACGGGGTTGGTGTCCATGGCTTTGGCCAACGTCTCAGACGTTTTGGGTGCGCGGTCTTGCACCATGTGCAGCAGCAAGTGCAACACGCCAGATAACTTGCTATCTCGACTCATGTAACTTCGAATGTTACTATAAACACTATAATGCCGCAACGGGACGCCACACAACAGGAGAACGGCCGCCATGATTGAATTCTGGGAAACTGCTTTTGCTAAAATGCAGGTGGCGTGGGGGCTTGAGCCGACCGCCTCAGCTATTTTTGCATGCGACTACCTCACGCGCGCAGCCGCCAAGAACGTGTTGATCCCCGGCATTGGCTACGGCCGAAATGCCAAGCCATTTCTTAACCGTGGCATGGCCGTCACAGGCATCGAGATTTCGGAAACCGCGATTGCGCTCGCTCGCTCGCAGCTCCACCTCGAAATCCCGATCGTGCATGGCTCGGTAACTGATATGCCCTTCGATAGCCGGCGGTACGACGGCATTTTCTGCTACGGCCTGATTTATTTGTTAGACGCGGCCGGGCGCGACAAGCTCATTCGCGACTGTTACAGCCAACTCAACCCAGGTGGCCAGATGATTTTCACGGTCATCTCAAAAAAAGCACCGATGTATGGCCAAGGGCCCTGCCTTGGCGAAGATTGGTACGAGCGCCTGCCCAACTTGAGGATGTACTTCTACGATGCCGCGTCGGTGCAGCGCGAATTCGGGCCGTACGGATTGATCGAGTTGTCCGAGATCGACGAGCCAAGCGGTGACGGCAGTACGCTGCCATTCATCAACGTAACTTGTAGGTCTGCGGCGACCTGAAGCTGACGACCTCCCTTGAGGGCCTATCGGTCAGCCGGCCAACCGCGCCGACTGATCCTAGGCGTAAAAATTCAAATCATTTTTAACCAACGCCGTAGTTGTGGGGTCGTGTTCGCTGAGATGTCTAAAAACCAACGTCACACGCCAAAATCATCCGTGCTCACCGCAATGAGCTCCGCCTTGTTGGTACTTGCCATGGGTTGCTCCGATGGTACCCAAGCTCTGCCGCCCGACGCACCAGGCCAAGATGCCGGCATCGACAGCGGGACCGGCGGCGCGTACCGCAAGACAGTGCGCGTGTCCTACAACGGTACGGACGTCGATGTTGTCGTCGACAAGCCGGCAAACGACGAGGTCGACGTCCTGGTCGTCTATCACGGCAGTGTTTGGTTCGACGACAAAATCATGGAATCCACCAACAGCGTGCTTGACGCCTTTAAGCGGGTGCTGACGCGCAAAGACATGATGATCGTGAGTGTTGGGTACCCCGAGCAGGACATGCTTATCGGCGACAACATTGCGCAAGCCGAGGCCGGCCTATTGTGGGTGCAGAATACCGCCAGCAGCGCACTTGGGATCACGGTGAAAAAAGTATTTTTAGGCGGGCACTCGCAGGGTGGGTACATCGTTACCCGCCTCAACGGAATGCACCGCACCGATGGCGTGGTTGCCAATGGCGCAGGGCCGCTCGACCTGGTGTATCGCTGTGGGCTCGAAGACTCCGGGGCGCTGCCATCCGGGGTCTATTGCGCCGCCATGCGGCGAGCCTACGGCACCACCACGGCCAACCCGCAAGGCTATGCGGCTCGCTCGCTGCTTAACTTTACCCAAGGCTTCAAAGCGCCGACGCTGTTTGTGCAAGGCGAAAATGACACCGACATCCAGATGCATTCCTGGCCGACCTTCAAGAACCAAGTGACAGCATGCACCGGCTGTGCGCCGAGTACATTTCTGGATTTGCCTGGAGTCGGTCACGCTGCACTTTTTGAAAGCGCTAGCGCAGCGACAGCCTTCAATGCCTTCCTTGCGAGTCATTGAGACTTTCGCAATGCTGGTCACATAAGAGAATTCACACAAACTCCGCAGTAATCATATGGTCTTACGCGGTCCTCGGTCGACGGCCCCGCTCCCCAGCATGCGCTGGGTTCGCTCCATCATTGGCACGCAGCCTTACCAACGACGCACCATTCACGCCAACGCCACAGCCCCTCGCTACCAAACTAAAACGATTTTGCCGATGTTGCCGTTGGCTTCCATCAACTGATGGGCCCGGCCACATTCATGCATAGCCAGCCGCGTATCGATCACCGGTGCCAGTAGGCCGCGCTCAAACATCGGTACCAAGCGCGCACTCGCAGCTTGCGCAATCGCGATTTTTTCTTCGAGCGGCCGCGCTCGCATCACCGTGCCGATGATCGTGGCACGTTTGCCCAGCAACATGCCAAACGGCGCTGGGCCGGCCGCACCGCCCATGGTGCCCAACATGACCATACGGCCACGAGGGGCAATCGCCCGCAGATTCTCCTCGAAATACGCCGCGCCCACACAATCCAGAATCATGTTGGCACCGCCTACCGCTCCAACCCGAGCCTGCACCGCAGCGGCAAAACCGTTGTCGACTACAACGATGCCATCGCCTGGGGCAACGCCAAATTGCGCCAACGCGGCTAATTTGTCAGCGCTGCAGGTGGTGGCCAGTGCGCGCACGCCCATGGCTCGACACAATTGCAACGCTGCGGTCCCGACCCCGCTGGCCGCCGCATGGATCAAAGCAATTTCACCGGCCACCAGGTGCGCTTGGGTAAACGCATCCCACGCGGTAAGAAAAACCTCAGGAATCGCCGCAGCGTCGGTCAATGCCATGCCTGCGGGCACCGGCATCAACTCGCGTTCGTGCACCACAATGCGCCGCGCCATGGCACCGCCAGCCACAATTCCCATCACCGGAGCACCGACCGCCCAACGTTTGGCAGCGTTGCCGCAACTAGCGACCGTGCCTGCAAACTCTAAACCCGGGACATTCGTCGGCGCACCCGCCGGTGCCGGATACATGCCTTTGCGCTGCAATACATCGGCGCGATTGAGGCCGGCAGCGACGATTTCCACGACAACTTCAGCCTTCGCACCTGACGTCAGCGGCAAGCTTGGCAACGCCTGCAACGCGGGCACCGTTAACGGCGTCGACGTGGTGTTGTGCCAATTCGCCGACGCCAAAGCTGCAACCGCTGCCGAATCGGCTGCACTCACTTGGATCGATCAAGCCACCGGTGCAGCGCTAGCCAACGGCGAGTGGCAACTCGTCGTCGTCGACCGCAACAATGCCGACCCGAGCGGGCGCACGATCAACGCCGTCGCCAAAGCGTTCCGTTAGGAGTCCACCAAATCGAGCACGCAGAGGGAAGCCGGAGCGGTGAACCACGGTACAATTCGTTACATGCAGCCGGCGACTATCGCATTTCTCCTGCTTGTTACACTGTTCGAGCTTGCAGCAATCTACCTTGTCTGGGGGTTTTGCCGTAAGCCGGGGATTTCCATTGCGCGCAAGCTGCTGTGGTCGTCCTTATTCCTCATTCCTTTTGTTGGTCTGATCTTTTACAGCGCCAGCAATGCGCCAAGTGTGCAACGTGATGGTGAACGAGCGAGTGAAACACCCTACATTTGAACAACTCTATTTCAATGGCTAGGCCAGCGTCACAACGAAAGTAGCTACGCGTTTACGATGAACGGTGCAGTGTTACAGCGCTCACATTACCAACCTGCGGCTTTCGTCGACGAACAATGTCTGCGACACTGATCAGGTGAAACATTTACGTTTCGGATCGATCATGCTTGCGAGTTGCTGCGTTGCGACCGCTGCCGCCAGTGGCTGTTACTCCGGCGTCGCGGCCTCGGCAGACGTCAACGCTGCGTGGCGCGGTCACTCGCAACAAGAACTCGAAACCGCGTGGGGAGCGCCCAAGCTGCGCGAAGCCGGCGCAACCGGCCCGCGCCTGCATTGGGCTGACGAGCATTACAACATTGAGCAGTTGCCAAGCGCACGCGCTGCGTTGGCGATCACGGCAACCTCGATCGATGTTAGCGCAGCCGCACAAACGGGCGTCATGAGCCTGTCCGTGACTTCGGCGAGCGCTGACATCGACGCTCAAGCGCGCATCGTGCAAATGCGCGGTTTGTCGACGCGTTGGGGCGCACCAACCGGCCTCAATCTGCGGTGGGGCACGGTGTTTGGCCTTGCCATCGGCATGGGCCGGCTCGCCGAAACGCCAACGCCGTTACCGTCGGGCAGCATGTACATCGGTGGCATGTTAGGCCCGCGCCACGCGTTGATTGGCACCATGAACTTGGCCAGCGGCAGTGCCGACGCTGGCGGTGCCATGGGCTTTGCGTGGGGCCTTGGCATGCAATGGTGGCCGGCGGCTCGACTCGCCGTGCGCGGTGCACCTGCCCTTGTGCTAGCCTTTGAGCCCGGCTTCAACAACGTTGCATTATCACCGGGGTTGCAAGGCGGCATTGGTTACGCTGCCGTCCGCGCCGGCAGCTTCGTCCTCGATGTCCGCTTCGATCTCACCGTTAGCAGCAATACCGCGCTCGGCAGCTTCGGCGTTGGCGTGAATTTGAACTAAGTCCGTTCAGCGCTGCTGCGCGACTGCGGTACAAACGAAAATACCTAGTCCCACTGCGCGCGAAAGGTAACGTCGGCTTCGCCGGCTTCGGCCGGAAACAAGCGCAAGTGGTAGTCACCGTTTGGAATATTCTTGAGCACGATTTGCGGCCGCGCACCTTCGCTGTAGCTGACAAACTGTTGCGCCGCACCGTTCCAGGTTAGCCACATCGAGGAGACGCGCGGATTGACATCGATCTGCCGCAGCGCGGGGCTCTCGGTATCGGCAATCCCAACGTGCATACCAATCACGCGCGTGTTGACGGTGCCGTATTGCGCCAAGTACGTCAGCGTTGCAGCGTCAGGTTGCTTCGGCCAATCTTCCAATGTGAGCGTCAAGTTGCACTTGCGATCAAAGATCGGTTCATCACAATGAAACAAAAACGTTGCACCGTTTTTCGACAGATGTGCACGCATCGGTGGCAGCTGCCCGTCGGCTTTGCCTTGACCGACGGTCAATGGCGTGACTTCACCGTCTACTGGTTCAACTCCGCAGGCTGCCACAGGTAACGCTGCTAACACCGCAATCATCATCATTGTCCGCATGCAGCGCAACAAAGCAGCTTGCGTGCCAAGTCACAGACATCGAATTTCGACAGCTACAGCGACGGAACATGGAGTCAAGCAACCCGGCTTTCCACTAGCCTGCCGTGCTGGGGCTAACAGGCCTTTACGTCAAACGCCGCTTGGCGCCTCATGTATCTTCCAGCACAACAAGCGTGGCTAGACGGCCAGCATTTTCGACGCCAGCATCGCACCATCCGTCATGATCGCTGTATCAAGAATGTAGGGCGTCTTGTCGCTAACTGGGCGAATGATGCCGTCACGCGACAACGTCGTATCGGGCTGTCCGAAGGCCTTGTAGTCGACATGCTGCGCAAAGATCTGCGTGGTTAACAGCTCGGCAAAAAACAACTGCGAGGTATTGGTGACGGTGCCATTTACGTACACTCGAAAGTGAATGTGAATTGCCCGCCCAGGATACCAACCCGGAAAACAGGTGTGGAACGCTACGTCGCCGTTTGCGTCAGTAACTTGGGAACCGCGCATGCTGGTATTGTTGGCCGCCGAGGGATCCGGGCCGTAACACAATTGCGGATTGGGCGTGACGCCTGAATAGACGCCTTTGGCATTGGTATGCCAAATCTCAATGGTAGCGCCAGCGATCGGCATGCAACTAGTTTGGCTAACCAGCCGCAATGCCAACCGCATCGGCAGCCCGGTGAAGCCTTCGCTCACGTCTCGCCGAATCATGGTGGTAGCGGTTGTGCACGGGCCAGCCGTGGTCATGTTCAGTACAGCGCAGGTCGCGATTGCTTCGGGAAACGGATTTGGATAGGTCGCGACATCCGTCATCGCCGCCGTGCCGCCTGACGCCCATGCCGGGCCGAGCGGGATGGCATCCACCTTCGGAGCATCGACTGCTGGCGTTGCATCAACCTCAGAAGCCGAGCTGCTGCCACAGGCACTGAGCACCTTGGCTGCGCACACAGCCACCAGGCTTTGGCCAGTATGGCGCAAAAATCGACGACGATCGCATGTGGCGTACTTCGGGTTGATCATACGGAACCTTTCGCGACGGCGCAGCTGACCGTAGCGCAAGCATGCACGTTGTTTTGTTCCGCACCAAGCCGGTACCAGGCATGATGCGCTGACATGCGCTGACCAACCAGCGAAGCCCTGCGGCTTCAACGAGCCCGACACGTTTCGGCTCACGGCGAATAGCAGCTATACCGCAAGCACTTTCGACGCCAGCATCGCACCATCCGTCATCAGCGCGGTATCGAGGATATATGGCGCCTTGTTGCTGACGGAGCCGATGATGTTGTCGCTGGCCAGCGAAGTATCTGGCTGACCAAAGCCTTTGTACTCGGCGTGATTCGCAAAGATCTGCGCAGTTAGCGCTTCGTTAAAAAACAGCTGCGACGTTTCGGTAACCGTGCCGTTCACGTACACGCGGAAGTGAATGTGAATGGCGCGGCCGCGGTACCAACCGGGGAAACAGGTATGAAATGCCACTTCCCCGTTGGCGTCGGTGACTTGCGAGCCACGCATGAACATCTTGGTTGCCGCCGACGATTCGGTGCCGTAACACATTTGCGGATTCGGCGTGACGCCGGAATACACGCCGTTAAGCTTGGTGTGCCAAATCTCAATCGTTGCGCCAGCGACCGGTGTGCAACCAGTTTTGCTGACGAGCTTCAACGCCAGCCGGACCGGCAGGCCCGTGTAGCCTTCACTTACGTCTTGCCGAACGATCGTGGAAGCCGTGGTGCACGGGCCTGCCGTGGTCATGTTGAGCACTGCACACGTGGCAACCGACGCGGGAAATGGATTTGGATAGTTTGCGATGCCCGTCATCGACGCAGTGCCACCGGACGCCCAATCAGTGCCACTTGGTACGGCGTCAGCTGTGGCAACACCGTCGGTCGTGGTGCTGGCATCAACGGTCGAAGCGCTGCTGCCACACGCGCTGAGCAGCTTGGCCATTGGCACCATCGCGATGCCCAGGCCCAGGTTCGAAAGAAAGCGACGACGATCGAGCAAACGCGAAGATGACTTCATGCTGCAACCTTCGCACTAGCATTTTACTGCATGATGACGAATTTGTTGCTGGATGTTTCAGCCGGCAACGCACCTACGAACACCTACGGGCACGTACGCGTTGTCCGATACAAATCGTAACCGCCGGTGCCACCTGGTCGGTTGCTATCAAACACCAGTTCGGTGCCGTCGTCGGTGATCGATGCATCTTCGTCATCAAACGCCGACGCAAACGTCATCGGCGCTAAGGCCGACCATGGCGCCGTTGTCGACGCGCGCTTGCTTGCAAACAATTGCAACTGCAGTCCCACTTTGCGTTCTGCAATCAGCTCAAGCTCGTCAGGTGTTACAGCAACAAACCCAAGATCGTTGGGCAGGCTATCGATCAGCACCGGATTTGCGAAGTTGCTATCTCGGCTCGCACGACTAGCCCGATAGACGGCACCATAGTTGCTAACCAGCGGGGAATTGCCGTACATCGCTAGGCCGCCGTTCGCGAACGTCATCCCCGTGAAACGCAGCGTGCAAAAACTAGGCATCAGCTCGCGTGGGCCATCGAAGACAAACGGAGTGGTGGCAACAATTCGCACCGGACAATCGTTGTTGCCCTTTGGCGTAAAGAAGTATTCGAGGCCATCGGCGGATACCACGTGTTCGAAAATATCCTCGACGATTCCAGGAATCGGAACCGGGCTCGTGAACGGCGACGAGCGATTCGTCCGGTGCGCAATAAACGAACCAGTGGCGCTTGTCCAAATGAGGGTCAATCCATCGCCGGTAAGCACCCCGCCACGTTCATCATTTGACGTATTGAGTTCGGCAATCGGTGTCGGAGTACGCCAAGCCCCACAACTGCGCGGCGCGCTATCGAACAGCCCTGGTGCATCAGTTGCGTCGAGCGGCGGGGAGCTGTCTGACAAGCGCGCAAAATCGCTTCGCCCGCAACCGGTGCTGTAAGCAGCTACGCCGGCGACAAGAAATATTGCAACGCACCGCATCTCTCCATCATGCCCCAGGCGTTGGGCCATGGGCAAACTTCTTAATCAATGCTGGGTTTACACTTGCCGCAAGCGCATCAACACATACGGCATCGCGTCGATCAGGCTGTCGAACACGTGATCAAACAGCGGATGCTCAGCGCCTAATGTGCGCTCGACGTCGGCGCCGTAGCCTGAGCGCACCAGCACCGCGCCGCACCCAGCCGCCCGGGCAGCGCCAAGATCGGAATCTTTGTCACCGACGAAGATCGAGCGCGCCAAATCAAGGCCGTGCTCAAGCGCTGCCTGCTGCAACATGCCTGGCTGCGGCTTGCGGCATTCACATTCGATACGCAACTCGGGCACCGTGCCGTCGGGATGGTGCGGGCAAAAGTAGGTCGCGTCGATCACTGCCGGCGCAATCAATTCGTCGATGCGAGAACCAACAGCGGCCAAGTCGGCTTCACCATATTTGCCACGCGCAATGCCGGCTTGATTGGTGATGACGATGACGGGAATGTTGAACTCGTTGGCCATGGCAATGGCGCGCGCCACGCCTGGCACCAACACAACGTCGTCAGGCCGGTGCAGATAATTCACTTCGACGTTGATGACACCATCGCGGTCAAGCAGCAATGCCGGCCGCAACACCGTCGGCACTGGCACGCGCGCGTCGCGGCTGGACCGCGCGTTTCGTGGCGCGCCACCGCTCCGACCGTTGCGATCACGCACGGGCAAACATCGCAGCTTCGGTCCACTCGCACAAAATGTGGCCGACTAAGATGTGGCATTCCTGAATGCGACCGGTAACCTTCGACGGCACGGCAACGCACACGTCGGCGAATTCGCTTAGCGGGCCGCTGTTTTCGCCAGTGAGTGCAATCAACTTGATGCCGAGCTCATGCTTGAGGCGCGCTGCAGCCAACACGTTTTTTGACGTGCCACTGGTTGAAATAGCAATCGCGACGTCGCCTGGCCGCGCGTGCGCACGCAGCAAGCGAGCGTACAAATCGGTGTATGAATAGTCGTTCGAAACCGCGGTTACCGTCGACGAATTGGCGTGCAACGCCAACGATGGTAACGGATCACGATCGAACATAAAGCGACATTCGAATTCGGCAGCCAAATGCTGCGCATCGGCTGCTGAGCCACCATTGCCAAAGAAGATCGACTTGCCTTTGTTGCGGTAACACTCAGCGAGCAACTCTGCTGCGCGTGCAATGTTGCCGCTTTGGGTCAGCAGCGCTTGCTTGGTAGCAATGCTAGCGCGGATCGATTCGTCAACTAAAGTTTCGAGGTTCAGCTTGGTCATGGCGTTTTCCCTACCGTAGCAGCAGAACCTGCTACGTACGATTCAAATTCGGCATAGCTCTCAGGTGTGCCGAAATCCACAAAATGGCCACGCTGTGGAGCGCTGTGCACGTGTGCACCTTCAGCCAAAAGTCCTGGAAAAATCTCACCTTCGAGGGAAACCGCACGATCTGGGCTGATGCGGTCGAGCAGCGTTGGCGCAAATGCGTAGACGCCAGCGTTGATCCAGCCCTCGCCGGTGCGCGCTTGTTTTTCGCGGAACGCAAGCACACGGCCAGTCGCGTCGACATCGACGGCGCCAAACCGGCTGACATCTGGCACGTGCTGAATGGCCATGGTGACCGCCGCTCCGGTGGCGCGATGGGTTGCAAGCACGGCGGCTGGGTCGAACTCGACGAAGGTATCACCGTTCATCAGCATCACGGAGCCGGCGATGGCGTGCGGCAGAATCCGCCCGGCAGCGTACCGCAACGCACCAGCGGTGCCCAGTGGGCCAGGCTCAACGCTGGTTGCGAACTCAACGTCCGGAAACCGGACGCGCAACACGTTGTCAACATGCGCTTGCACTTGCTCGCTCAAATGCCCAAGCAGCAAGCCAATGCGCCGCACCCCGTGGTGGTGCAACTGTGCTACCAAAATGTCCAAAAACGGCTGCCCCCCGACGAGCGCCAGCACTTTGGGGCGGTCAGCAACGACGGAACGCAGGCGCGTGCCCAGGCCGCCAGCCAACACCAACATCCAGGTGTCGGCGAGCGCAGTACGTGCGGTTTGCAACTCAGCCGCTGTGTGCACCGAACAGCCCTTCGCTTTCCGACGACAAATCTTG
>JAKQOD010000161.1 GCA_029565465.1 Deltaproteobacteria bacterium | reverse complement strand
GAATGGGCATCGACTCGAATTGGCTGCGGACGTCGGCACGCCCAAAATGGCCAAGATGCTCGATGATGTAAAGTGGGAGATGCTCGAAGAGTGGAGCAAAACCAAACGCGCACCGACACACGCGGCATGGATGCACGACGGAAGCATGGCACACGAGACCACTGCTTAGCGCTCGGAATTTCCGAGAAGTGCGGTTTGCGTCTGACTCTCCACTTTAGGAAGAAAACCGTGACGTGTGGCGGCAGTGCCCGCCTCCAGCACCCATTCGACGCGCCCCTTCAAATCTCCTGCGACATAGAACATACGGCGAGTAGTACCGCTCTCCCAAGAAATGAACACCATGACTGCATTGAACGAAACCCACGACGCCTCACTGCAAAGCTGGGTCGCATCGGCCAACAACGCCTCGACCGATTTTCCTATTCAAAATTTGCCTTTCGCGGTGTTTCGTCGCGCGGGCACGAATGAGGCGTTTCGCGGCGGCGTCGCCATTGGCGATCAGGTGCTTGACCTTGCCGCGCTTCAACGCACTCAAGTGCTTTCTGACGAGGCCGCGCGCGCGTGCGCCGCAGCAGCCGAATCGTCGTTGAATCACTTCATGTCAATGGGAAACGCAGCGTGGTCTGCGCTGCGACTTGCGCTCTCACGAGTACTGCGCGCAGGTTCTGCAGAGCAATCCACTGTGCTTACCTGCCTCGTTGCGCAGAGTAGTGTTGAGTTTTCGGTTCCCGCCAAAATTGGGGACTACACGGATTTCTTTACTTCCATTCACCACGCCACAAACGTCGGAAAACTGTTCCGCCCGGACAATCCATTGCTGCCAAACTACAAGTGGGTGCCCATCGCCTATCACGGCCGTGCCTCATCGGTTGGCGTGTCTGGCGAGTCGTTGCATCGACCCGTCGGACAGGTGTGCGGCGCTGGCCAGACGGTGCCCGTCGTGCAACCATCGAAACGGCTGGACTTCGAGCTCGAAATGGGCATTTGGATCGGCACCGGTAATGCGCAGGGGCATCGCATTGACGTCGCTGGTGCTGAAGCGCACGTCTTCGGCATGTGTCTGCTCAACGATTGGTCAGCCCGCGACGTGCAGGCTTGGGAATATCAGCCGTTAGGGCCGTTTCTGGCGAAGAATTTCGGCACCACGATTTCGCCGTGGATCGTAACGATGGAAGCGCTTGCCCCGTATCGAGTGCCACTCACGCGACCTGCCGACGACCCGCAACCACTTCCCTACCTCGACGCCCCTGCAGTGTGGGCGGACGGCGGAATCAATATTCAGCTCGACGTGTTGCTTGAAACTGAAAAAATGCGCGCCGCGAGTCTTCCCGCACAGCGTCTCGCCCGCAGCAATTTCGCTGAAAGTTATTGGACGGTGAGCCAGATGGTTGCGCACCACACGGTGACCGGTTGCAATCTGCAAGCAGGCGATCTGTTCGGAAGCGGCACCATGTCCGGGCCGACCGACGATTCACGCGCAAGCCTATTGGAACTGACCGTGGGCGGCAAAGCGCC
>JAKQOD010000158.1 GCA_029565465.1 Deltaproteobacteria bacterium | reverse complement strand
GTGTGGCATTCGGCGACTGCGTGCGGCACGGAAGATCGCAACGGATCTTCAAACGCAACCAAGCCAACAAACGTCAACGGCAGCGCATTTTGATCATCGGGCAGTGATGCTGGTGTGATGTCGGCGCGCGCAACCCCAAGCACGCGAAGCCCACTCGCTGCCAGGGTTGCGACCTGCGCCAACATGGCGGTCCGTGCTTCGCCATCGAGCTTGCACAATCGCCCGATCGTTTCCGGCGCACCTTTGCTGGTGATCTGTAAGTTCGCTAGCTCTGGCGCCCGCCACACATGACTCACCGCAAGACACTTTGCATCGAGTTCATACACACGCTCGAGCAGCCAAGTTGCAGGTGGCGCGACATCAGCAGGACAGATGTTTTTTCCAGCGTTCACTAACGCGCGTTCCATCGCATCAAACGGCGCTGCTTTGCTCGCACGCAACGCCGTTATGAGCACCTTGCGCAGCGGCTCAGCTACGTCGCTCGTTGGCAGCGTTACGGTGGTCGTCGCATCGGTCAACCCGCGCAGCGTCATTTGATTCTGCGTTAGCGTCCCGGTTTTGTCGACGCACAACACGGTTGCCGCGCCTAACATTTCAACCGCTGGCATGCGCCGCGCCAACACGTGCTGCCGCGAAATGCGCCACGCACCAAGCGCCAAAAACACCGTCAACACCACCGGGAATTCTTCGGGCAGCACGGCCATCGCCATGGCAATGCCAGCCAACAAGCCCTGCTTCCACACCTGCGCGCTGCCACCGCGTGTCAGCGCATACGCCACAACGACAACCACGCAGGCTGCCGCGCCTACCAACGCAAAGATGCGCACCAAGCGTTGGGTCTCTTGCTGCAACCGCGTTGGCGGCTGGCTTACCCCAGCCAGTGCATTGCCAATTTTCCCCAACTCCGTCTGCACGCCGGTCGCTGCAACTTCGGCCACACCTTGCCCACCTGTAATTAGCGTGCCGCCAAACAGCGTCGCTAAATCGTCGCCACCGGGCTTATCCAATGTCAATGCCGTCGCCGTCGACACAACTTTGCGACACGCGACTGATTCGCCGGTTAACAACGACTCGTCAGCGCTAACATTGCCGCCCCAGCGCAAGATTGCATCAGCAGGCACGCGGTCGCCTTCGACAACTATGATCATGTCGCCACGCACCACCTCGCGGCTGGCGATTTTGCGTTGCACGCCGCCGCGCACCACCAGCGCGCGCGGGCTCGACAGATCACGCAGGGCGGTAAGCGCCCGCTCGGTGCGCCACTGTTGGGTAATGCTGATGCCCAACACGACCACCACAAAGCCAAGCAACATCAACGCATCCGAGACTTCGCCCATGACGAGATACAACGTGCCTGCGGCCAACAGCAACAAGAACATGGGTTCTCGCACCACTTCGAATGCAATCGACCACAGCTTGCGCGACTCTTGTTGCGGTAGCTCGTTGGCGCCGTCGGCGGCAAGGCGCGCTGCAGCGTCAGACTCTGCCAATCCTACAAACGATTGCATCGTCATCGTCGATGGCGTCGACGTTGTATCGGTGGAAGCCATAGCGGCAAGGTAGCACTATGGCCGCGCAGTGCAGGCAACTTCGCCGCTTCATCGCGACGCAGTTGCCACTAAAAATCTAAGACGATCCTTAGTGAGGCAGCTGCGCCCACTGAGGCGCCAACGCACTACTTGGTGAGCGTGTTGCTACCCCCGCTAGCGTTCACCACACGCAGTGGTGACGTAGCCATTGCGATTGCTATTAGCCGCTTCAGCTTCACATGCCGCAGCAGTGCGAAAACACACCGCATAATTGGGCGTCGCAGCGTAGCCAATGCAAAACGCGGATTTCTGCTCGTTGCAAGGCGGCAGCGACGGCGCAACACCTGCTGGTGGACGTGGCTGATGTGGATACACGCACGTGCGCGCACATTGATCGTAAACACAGCGCCAACCGTTGCCTGGCGGCACCAGCGCTTCAAGAGTCAGTGGCAAGGGTGCGGCATCGGCAGCCCCAGCTGCATCAAGCAGTCGCACGG
>JAKQOD010000681.1 GCA_029565465.1 Deltaproteobacteria bacterium | reverse complement strand
CCAGGCGTTTGCGCAACCGGCGCCTGGCACCGTGCCGGTTGATGATCCAACCTACACATGTAGCAAGAAGTCCGGCGGCCGGACGACAGTTTCATTTAAGCCCGAGACCGAACTCAAAGACCTGATCACGTGGGCGATGGGCTTCACGTGTAAGAATTTTATTTTTGAGCCACGCATCGTCGCTACCGGCAAAAAAGTAACGGTGATTTCACCGAACAAGATGACCTCCGGCGAAGCCTATGCCGTGTTTTTAGTCGCGCTGTCAACCATGGGGCTCACCGTTGTGCCCAAAGGTAACTTGCTGCGCATCGTGGAATCGCCAAGCGCCAAGAGCGAAACGTTGCCGTTGTACGTTGGCCGTTTGCCGCCTGCCACCGACGAAGTGGTGCGCTATGTGATGAAGTCGCAGTACTTGCCTGTGGAAACCCTACGTCAAGCCATGGACTCGATTCGTTCGCCAGCCGGCGTGGTGAATACGGTTGGGTCGGTGCTGGTGATTACCGACTACGCTTCGCAAATTCGCGACATGGCGTCGTTAGCGAAGTCGGTCGATCTGCCTGGCACCAACGAATCGATCTACACGATTTCCGTGAATTACTCCGACGCCACCAAGCTGGCGCAGCAGCTTAACGAAATCCTCGGCATCCAAGCCGCGGCGGCTGCGGGGGCTGCCGGTGGTGGTCGTGGTAAACAAATCAAAGCGAACGAAGCGCCAAGCCCAAACGACGTGGCCGCCGCCGTGCCGTCGAAGATTTTGGTTGACGATCGAACCAACACGCTGTTGGTCGTTGCGAACGAAGCCGGTTATCTGCGCGTGAAGTCGCTGGTCAAGCGGCTCGATATCGATATGCACGTGGAAGGCGGCGGTTCGCTGCACGTCTATAGGTTAGAAAACGGGTTGGCCGAAGACATGGCCAACACGCTCAACGGTGCGCTGCAAGGCCGCACCCAAGGTGCAACTGGTACTTCCGGCAATCCGAAGGTCGCACCAGCTACGATTACCTCGGGGCTCTCGGGCGCGGACCTGCAAGGCCAAGTACGCGTCGTTGGCGACAAAGCCTCAAACGCACTGCTGGTGACCGCATCGGGCCGCGATTTCTTTGCACTGCGTGACATCATTCGCCAGCTCGATCAACCGCGCCGTCAAGTGTTCATCGAAGCGGCAATTCTGGAAGTCCAGCTCGGCAACGAAAGCAAGATTGGTTCGAGCTCGCACGGTGGCATTCCCAAGGCTGCCGGCATCATTCCTGAAGGCATCGTGCTCGGTGGCGTGCAAACGGCAGAGCTCAAGTCGCTGGATCTCACCACGTTGATCTCGGCGTCGGGCCTCATCGGTGGCTTGGTCGGCGCACCGCTGGCGTCGTCGGAAACCCTGCTTGGTACCAGTATTCCTTCGTACGGCGTGTTGTTCCAAGCGTTGGCGACCAGCGCTAACACCAATATTTTGTCGGCGCCGCACTTTATTGCCATTAATAACGAAAAGACCGAGTTCTCGGTTGGTACCAACATCCCGTACAAAGCTGCGACGTTCAGCAGCGGTCTCGGTGGTGCAACCGGTGGGATTGGTGGCATTGGCCAAAACATCCAACGTGAAAAACTGAACCTCACGCTTAACGTCACACCACGGATTTCGTCGGGCGACACCTTGCGCCTCGAAATCGATGGTGAAATTAAAGATATCGGTGAAAAAGACCCTGAACTTGGCCCAACCTGGACCGAGCGCAAGTTGAAGACCCAAGTGGTTGTACGCGACCAACAAACGGTGGTGCTTGGTGGTTTGATTTCCGAACGCACCATCTATAACGAAAGCAAAGTGCCGTTGCTTGGCGATGTGCCAATCCTTGGCTACTTGTTCAAAGTTCGTAGCAAAGTAAAAAAACGCTCGAATCTGCTGATCATGCTGACGCCATACTTGGTGAAAGATCAGTTGGACTTGCAGGAAATCCGCGAGCGCAAAGAACGTGAACGCAACGAATTCGTGCGCTCGTTCGACAATCTCAACGACAAGTACTATCGCCATGATGTCGACTACCGTCGCAAACGCGGTGTGCTCGAAGAAATTAATCGGGTGGTGTTGTCGATCCAAGAAGACGAAGAAAACCTGCGTTCGCTAAACCGCGGCCAGCGCGTGCCCGATGGCCAAGTCGAATATCAAGTTGACGACAAAAGCCCAGCCGACGATGCCGCGCCGGCACCCGTTGCTGCACCACCGGCCGTCAAGGCCGACGCTGCGCCTGACGCGAAACCTGCAGAACCCGCGGCTGACGCCAAACCAGTTGTGAAGGCCAAGCTGGCCACGAAACCTGTGACCAAGCCTGCAGCCACACCAGCGGCGGGGACTCGCTAATGGTCGCGCCGATGGGATATCCCGCACCGTTTGGCGCGCCTGCGCCAGTCGTGGCGTTGCCGCCGCTACTCGGTGAGCTGCTGATTGCCCGTTGTGGTGTTGCGGCGGATGTCATCGAACGCGGCTTAGCTAAGCAGCGCGAAGAAGGCGGTTTGCTTGGTGAGGTGCTCGTCGGGTTGCGGCTGATCGAAGAGGATCAGCTAGCACTTGCGCTCGCACTGCAATCGGAGATGGCCTACCTGCGCGAACTGCCGCGTGCGGAAGAAATTCCCAACGAGCTGATTGAAAAAGTACCGATCAACTTTGCCAAGCAACACAGTGCGTTACCGCTTGGCCGCGATGGCTCGGGCCGCGTCATGGTTGCGATCGTTGATCCAACGCGGACCGAAGTTATCGACAACATCGCCGTGTTGCTCGGTGAACCAGTTGAGCCGGTGGTGGCAGCACCAACCAAAGTGCTCGATTGTATCAATCGAGCGTATGCCCGGATTCGCGGTGGCGCCGAGCTTGAATCCAGCAAGCACTCGTCCGACGACGAAGAAGATTTTGGTCAGTCGGAAGAGTTGGTCGACATGCTGGATGCCAACGACGAAGCCCCGATTATTCGGTGGGTGAACTCGTTGATGTTTCAAGCCGCTAAAGACCGCGCGTCGGATATTCATATCGAGCCTGGCGAACGTGACGTCACGGTGCGCTACCGCATCGACGGAGCGTTGCGCGAAGCTAAGCGCGCGCCGAAAAAGTTTCAGCCTTCGATCGCGGCCCGCGTGAAAATTATGGCGGGCTTGAACATCGCTGAAAAACGTTTGCCACAAGACGGCCGGATTCGCCGCAAGATGGCCGGCAAAGATGTCGACATGCGGGTTGCAACCGTGCCGGTTGCTGCTGGCGAGCGCATCACCATCCGTTTGCTCGACCGCAGTTCGGTGCTTTTGGGCCTGGCCGACATTGGCTTCGCCGAAGATCACTTGGAAGCAATTCGCGCCATCATCAAACGGCCACACGGCATCTTGTTGGTCACCGGCCCAACCGGTTCCGGTAAGACCACCACGCTGTACGCGTGTTTGTCGGAAATCAATTCGCCCGATCAAAACATTCTCACCATCGAAGACCCGGTTGAATATCAACTCGAGGGCATTTCGCAGACGCAAGTGAATGCGAAAATTGATCTGACCTTTGCGTCGGGCCTGCGCTCATTTTTGCGCCACGACCCGGACGTCATCATGGTCGGCGAAATTCGCGACCGCGAAACCGCGGAAATCGCCATTACGGCTTCGCTGACCGGTCACTTTGTGTTTTCGACCGTTCACACCAACGACGCGGCTGGCGGCATTACCCGTTTGGTCGATATGGGCATTGAGCCGTTCTTGGTCGCATCATCGCTGGTTGGCTTGTTAGCCCAGCGCTTGGTGCGGCGGCCTTGTTACGATTGCGCCGTCCCTCGGCGGCCAAGCCAAGCCGAAGTTATTGAATTAGGCTTGGACCCCGCGACCTTTTTTGCAGGTGGTTACGACTTCCCCAAAGTCAAAGGCATGCGGCCGCCGCCAGTGGGCACCGTGTACCAAGCCGTGGGCTGTCGGGCTTGCAATGAACTTGGCTATCGCGGCCGAACAGGTATCTACGAGCTGCTCATGATCAATGAGCAAGTCCGCCGCTTGGCGTTGGATAAAGCCGACGCGGGAGCGATTCGCAATGCTGGCGTTGCCGCAGGCATGGTGACGCTGCGGGCCGAAGGCGCACGCAAAGTTGTGCAAGGTCTAACGACGCCAGAAGAAGTTATGTTGATGACGGCGGAGGCAACAGACTAATGGCGATGTATGCGTACAAAGGCATTGGCTCCAACGGCAAAGCGATGTCCGGCACCAAAGATGCCGAGTCGCCCAAAGCATTGCGGCAAGCGTTGCGCAAAGATGGCGTGGTCGTCACGTCGTTTGAATTGTCGCGTGGTGGCAATCGAGCCAAAGCCGCGAACGCAAGCAAGGGTGGGTTATCCAAAGACGTAGATCTCGGCGGTTTATTTGGAGGGGTGAGCAAAGTTGAAGTTGCTGCCTTTACGCGCAAGCTCGCCACGTTACTCAAAGCCGGTATTCCGCTTGCCGAAGGCCTCAACGCATTGGTGGAACAAACCGCGAATATGCGGTTAAAAACACCGTTGTCCGAAGTTCGGACTGCCGTCAATGAAGGCACAACCTTGGCCGACGGTTTGAGCAAACACCCCAAACTGTTCGATGAGCTGTTTGTCTCAATGGTCCGCGCCGGCGAAGTTGCAGGCAATTTGGATGACGTGTTAACGCGCTTGGCGGATTTTTTGGAAAGCTCACAAAAGCTCAAGTCCAAAGTCCAAAGCGCCATGATTTATCCGATGGTCATGCTGGT
>JAKQOD010000139.1 GCA_029565465.1 Deltaproteobacteria bacterium | reverse complement strand
AACGCCACCAACGGCGACGGCTGCGATAACAACTGTACCGCGACCGCGTGCGTCAACGGCGTGGTTGCTGGCACCGAAGTCTGCGACGACGGCAACGCCACCAACGGCGACGGCTGCGATAACAACTGCACCGCTACCGCGTGCGGCAACGGCGTGGTTGCTGGCACCGAAGTCTGCGACGACGGCAACACGGCGAACGGCGACGGCTGCGATAACAACTGTACCGCTACCGCGTGCGGCAACGGCGTAGTTACCACTGGTGAAGCCTGCGACGACGGTAACGCCACCAGCGGCGACGGCTGCGATAACAACTGCACCGCGACCGCGTGCGGCAACGGCGTAGTTACCACTGGTGAAGCTTGCGACGACGGTAACGCCACCAGCGGCGACGGCTGCGATAACAACTGCACCACTACCGCGTGCGGCAACGGCGTGGTCACCGGCACCGAAGTTTGCGACGACGGCAACGCCACCGACGGCGACGGCTGCGATAACAATTGCACCGCGACCGCGTGTGGCAACGGCGTGATCACCGGCACCGAAGCTTGCGACGATGGCAATACGATCGACACCGACAGCTGTACCAATCAGTGCACCATTGCAGGCTGCGGCGACGGCGTGCCAAGTGGCACCGAAGTGTGCGACGACGGCAACGCCACCAACGGCGACGGCTGCGATAACAACTGCACGGCTACCGCGTGCGGCAACGGGATTGTCACCGCTGGCGAAGCCTGCGACGACGGCAACGCCAGCAACGGCGACGGCTGCGATAACAACTGCACCGCTACCGCGTGCGGCAACGGCATTGTCACCACTGGCGAAGCCTGCGACGACGGCAACGCCACCGATGGCGATGGCTGCGATAACAACTGCTCCGTCACGGCATGCGGCAACGGCGTGGTCACCACCGGTGAAGCCTGCGACGACGGCAACGGCAGCAACGGCGATGGCTGCGACAATAACTGCACGGCCACCGCATGCGGCAACGGCGTGGTCACCGGCACCGAAACCTGCGACGACGGCAACGCCACCAACGGCGACGGCTGCGATAACAACTGCTCCGTCACGGCATGCGGCAACGGCGTGGTCACCGGCACCGAAGCCTGCGACGACGGCAACGCCACCGACGGCGATGGCTGCAACAACGACTGCACGTTGAGCGCAGCACCAACCAGCGTGGTAATCACGGAGTTCGTTGCCATTGGCACCACGAGCCGCAGCGAATTTGTTGAACTGCAAAATCCAACCGCGACTGCGGTTGGCATTGCGGGTTTCTCAATCACCAATCGCGCTGGCGATAACGCAGTGATTCACCCAGCAACTGACCCAACTGGCGTGATGGGCTTGCCGTTGCAATTGCCTGCGAACGGCATCATGTACGGCGTGCCAAACCCGGCCAACCCCGCAGACATTCCGGCAAGCGCAGCGTTCGTCTATGGCGCACCAGGCACCACCTTCACCTTCGACGATGCCGGCGACATCGTCAGCGTCAAAAACGGCACCGTGGTTTTTGACTCGGTTGATTTTACGGCCTTTGTGAGCAACCCTGACCTCGTCGTCAGCGCCGCCGCGTTCCCTGGCGCAGCAGGTATTTCAACCCAGCTCGATGTTGCGAAAACCACCACCACCGACAACGACCTCGGCGGCAATTGGTGCACCACCTTCCGTACGGCAGCAACGCCCGGCGTGGTCAACGGCGGCTGCACGCAAACCACGGTTGTCATCAATGAAGTGCTGATCGACGTGACTGGCCCCGATGATCTGTTCACGTTTATCGAACTCGCCGGCCCTGGTGGTGCACTTGTTGGCGGCCTTGCGCTCACCGACGTTGAAGGCTCCGGCGCCGCAGGCGGCCGCAACACGGACGGCGATTTCTTCACGGGCGAAACCGACGGTACCATCGTGATTCCTGCTGGCACACGCATGCCTGCTGACGGCATCTTGATTTTGGCCGATGCAAATACGACGGTAACCACGACATCAGTCGCCAACGTACACGCCAACGATTTGTTGTTCCGTGACGTCGATCTAGAGAACAACGGTGGTGATGCATTACAAATGGCCTTTGGCACCATCCTGGTCGATACGGTCGGCTACACAGTGGTTGCAGGCGGCACGTTGGCCGTCAACCTCACCACATTCAACATGTTGGCGATGTACGAAACCGCGACAGCGCCTTTTCCAGCAACCAACAAATCCATTGCGCGCAACAGCACCAGCACCGACACCAACAATAACTTTGTCGATTTTAGTATTGCCAATACGCCAACACCTGGCGCGCTGAACTAAGCGACGCTAACAACCGCACCCGTAGTAGTCGTCGCTGCTCCACGGTGCATCGAAGCTGTCAGGGGCGATAAATTCCGGGACGCCATCGTGATTCAGGTCGGTTGCAAACACGGCTTCGGTTGTATCGCTTGATTGCTCACGCAGTTCGAGCACATCAAGGCCGTTGCGCGATACCACTTCCCACACGGCTTCGACGTTGGTGCCCCACGAGCCGCAGCCACCGTCGACAATCAAGGTCAAGCGCAGATACCGGTGCGCGCCGACGGTGAACAGCGCGATATCGGTGCTCGCGTCGCTATCCCAGTTTTTGCCGTCATGCGGTTGGTACGCTTGAAAATCTTTCATCGCTTGTTGGGCGAGCGGCAACGTTGGCACGGCCGCCAACGCAAGCGCCGCCAACGCTGGCGAGGCAGGTTCGCTGCGCCATGCAACCGCCGGCACCGTTGCGCCCATGCGCGCCCACACGGCACCAGCAGGGCAACCGGCAGCATCCAATTCGGCCACCACATACACGGCGTCGCGGCTCACGCTGCGTTGCCATCGTTGCGTCGTATTGCGCAAGCCGCTTAGATCGTCGTCGCCAATGTTCAAAAATCCCATCGCCGAAATATTGGTAACCGCCACATGGCAAGCTGTGCCGTCTGCAGCGTACAAGTCGGCACCCGCTTGTTGCCATGCGCGGGCTTCTGCGTCAACTGCTGCCGAATCAACATCGCGTTGCGTCACCACCAACGAGTCGCGCTGTTCGATGGCGCGCACGCGGCCGTGGGTGTGGTGCGCCGCATCAGCTACTACCCCAAGCAGCACCACCGGTCGCTCGCCCACATATTGCACCGTTGCAAAGTCATCGACGCTTTGCGGCTCCCATAGCGCAACATGAACTTGCGCGTTCGCACCGTCGGACGCGGCAAATACCACTGCGTCGGGGCGTGCATCAACGAGCAGCCCAGTCTCGCCGCAACCGGCCACTGCCACCAACGAGATCGCCGCAGTCCAAGCTAACGAGAGGCTGTGTTTCGACATGCCATTAGGTTTTGCAGCTGCCGTGCCATCGCTATCCTGTTGAAAGCACGCCACAAGTTAGCGCGCGTGGCGACGGAGACACGATCATTCCGATGCTGAGACACAGAATCTCGCAAAACCAGAACATTTCGTAAACAACCCCATCGCTACCTCGGCAAACGCTCACCCACACTACCTCGGCGTTCGCATTTCCGCCAAAGTGAATATATATGGACAGCGCGCTCACTGACCCTGCACGAATCGCTGCGCTGTTAGCAACCGGCTTACTCGATAGCGAAGAAGATCCTGCGTTGCGCCGCATGGCGCGGTTGGCAACCTCGATGTTGCATGTCCCCATGGCGGTGATCAGTTTGGTCGATAGCCACCGCCAAGTGTTTCATGGTGCAACCAACACGGGCTCACCGTGGGTTGTGCGCGAAACGCCGCTAGCGCATTCGTTTTGCCAACAAGCCGTGCTTTCACAACGCGAGCTGATTATTCCCGACACCCACAACGATGCACGTTACGCTGACAATCCATCGGTGGTCGAATTGCGCATCAGTGCATACTGCGGCGTGCCTTTGCGGCTTAGCAACGGCCTGGTGCTCGGCGCCTTTTGCGCCATCGATCATGAACCTCGGCTGTGGCAAGCCGAAGATGTCCGGCTGCTGCATGATCTCGCAGCCTCGGCAGTTACCGAGCTCGAACTGCGCATCGCTCTGCGCGAGAACGAACAGCGCCGGGTCTTGCTAGATGCGGTGGTCGGCAATGTGCCCGATGCGCTGATTGCCATCAACGCAGCCGACGGTGCGCTGTTGCTCTGCAATCAAGCGGCCACCCAGCTGTTCGCCGAACATGCAGTGGCCGAAAGTGCAAGCTGGCAACAGTTGCGAAGCACGCTGGGGCTGCAACACGAATCAGGGGCGAAGCTGAGCGCCGACGACGATCCAATCGCGCGCGCCGTGCGCAACCACGACACCGTATCAAATTGGTGGCTACCAGCTACCAGCACGGCCGCCACCGCACGACGCTGCGTGAGCATATCGGCACGCCTGATCGACGACACGTGCGTATTGGCCACGTTTCGCGATATCACCGAAACACTGCAGCACACGGCCGACCTGACGGCCTTGGCGAATCGTGACGGCTTGACCAACGTGCACAACCGCCGCGGATTCTTTGCACGGGCCGAAACCATGCTTCGCAACGCGGCCGAGCATCAACCAACGACGATCTTCTTCGTCGATGTGAATGCGATGAAGACGATCAACGACGAGTGGGGCCACAGCCAAGGCGACCTTGCGTTGCAGCTGGTCGCCGCAACCCTGACCGATTGTTTTCGCGACAGCGACATCATCGGCCGCATCGGCGGCGACGAATTTGCCGTGATGGCATACACGGTTACTGCCGATACCGCAGCGCGGTTAATTGAGCGGGTGCACGCAACGCTATTACGCCGCTCGCTGGAAGCCCAGCTGCCAACCAGCGTAGCCGTCACCATCGGCAGCATCACCTGTTATGGCCGAGGCGACCGCAGTCTGGCGCAATTGCTCGCCGAAGCGGATGCCCAGATGTACATTCGGAAGAAACGCTTGCCCCGCTTCGCTTCGGTGCAAAGCTAACGCGTGGCGCGTGGCGCTATTTACATTTGTTGATGGTGGTTAGCGAAATCGAATCGCCCGAGTCGCTGTAGTCGCTTGCCAGCAACACACTGGTGCTTGCCGGGTTGTATGAGGTCCACGCAGTTTTTTCCGCTGCCGACATCAGACTCATCAAATCTTCTTCGGTGGTGTCTTCGTAGATCCATGTTTCGGTGCCGGCACGGCTTCCGTAGATGCCCAGCTGTTCGCTCCACAGAATCGAGGTGCCGGCCGAAGCTGCGTTTACAACGCCTTTATTGTCGCCTTGGTAACAGAGCGTGTATTTGCCGTCGGCGGTCGCGGCTTCGACGCCTGGCCCCGCGGTCACATAGACTTCAATATTCTTGGCAGCGGCGCGGTCGGCCAACGTGGTGAAATATTCATATTGCGCCGTGCCCGCTTTGCCTTCGAACAAGTACATGTACGTCCAGAAGATCGGCAGGCCTGCAGCTTTCATCTTGCCGTTGAAGGTTGCCGCCAATTTGCCTGACTCGTCGACCACTGGGCCGCGAATGACGGTTTTAGGCACCATGCCGTTGGCACGGGCGTAGTCGCGCAGCTTGATAACGTCCGCGTCAGCCAGCTTGCCAACGGTCTTGAGCAACTTCACCGTGATGAATGGTTTGTCGTCATAGGTGCCAAACTTTTTGTCTTTGCCAGCTTGTGCCGATTGCAGACGCTTGGCAGCGGCTTGGCTCAAGCCAACCTTGCTAACGAGCTTCGCGGCATCGAGCGATGCTACGGTGTTTACGATACCAAATGCATCAAACGTATTTTCTTTGATCCCTGCGGTGGCGGAGTCTTCTTTGCCATCAAGGCCGT
>JAKQOD010000112.1 GCA_029565465.1 Deltaproteobacteria bacterium | reverse complement strand
GATCGGCAGGCGGCACAATGCCGCCGACAACTACCGGTATTGCGCCGGCGCCACGGGCCGCCATTTCTTGCATCACGGTATGCGCCAACGCGAGGTGCGAGCCGGATAGGACCGACAAGCCAACGATGTCGACGGCTTCTTGTACGGCAGTCACGGCAAGCGCAGCAGCGTCGGACCGAATGCCTGCGAACACCACTTCGAAGCCAGCGTCTTTGGCTGCCACCGCAATCATCTCAGCGCCGTTGGAATGGCCATCGAGGCCGGGTTTGCCGACGAGGATGCGTGGCCGATGGCCGGTTTGTTTGGTGAGTTCCGCAACCCGTGCTGCCAGCTCTGGCCACAGCGCCGCCTCGGCACTGCCAGCCGCACCGCGCCCCGTTGCCATCGCACCGTCGATGCCGGTCGCTGCGCGATATTCGCCGTACACGCTGCGCAAGGCTGCCGCCCACTCGCCAGTGGTGACGCGTGCGTGAGCACACGCTATCGACGGCGGCATCACCGACGCGCCGGTTTGCGCAGCGTGAGTGAGCTCAGCCAATGCGGCGGCGACCCTCGCAGAATCGCGGTCGCGCCGGGTTTGCGCTAACGCAGCTTGCGCTTCGGCCACCACGCCAACCGGCGCCACGAACTGGCCACCGTCTTCGCCACCCAACAATGGCGATGGCAACCCGTCGGTCCAGCGGTTTACACCGACCACGATTTGCTCGCCGCGCTCGATGCGTTGCATGCGTTGCGCCATCGAGCGCACTAATTCGCGTTTGATGTAGCCGGACTCAACCGCTGCGACCACGCCGCCCTGCCCGGCGATCTTGCTTAGCTCCGCGCGCACGCCAGCAACCAGCTCCGCCGTCTTCGCTGCAATCACCGGATTGCCGTCGAACAAATCACCGTACTCGAGCAGATCGGTTTCGTGCGCGAGAATTTGTTGCAACCGCAGCGCCCATTGTTGATCCCACGGCCGAGGCAACGACAACGCTTCGTTCCACGCGGGCAGTTGCAGCGCTCGACACCGTGCATTTTTCGACAGCGTAACGCCCAACGCCGAAAGCAAAATGCGCCACGCGTTGTTCTCAGGCTGCGGCTCGGTGAGGCCAAGCGAGTTCACTTGCACGCCATAACGAAACTGCCGCAGCTTAGCGTCGGTGATGCCGTAGCGCTCACGACACAACTCGTCCCACAAATCGGCAAACGCGCGCAGCTTGCACATCTCTTCGATGAACCGAATGCCCGAGTTCACAAAAAAGCTGATGCGGCCAACACACGCTGCAAAGCCCGCAGCGTCGAGGTTGCCACGCGCTTTGACCAGATCAAGCAACCCGATCGCATCGGCCAGCGCATAGGCAACTTCTTGCACCGGCGTCGCACCGGCTTCTTGCAAGTGGTAACTGCAGATGTTCGATGGGTTCCACGCGGGCAAATGCGCCACGCAATATTCGTACGTCTCGGCGATCATGCGCAGCGACGGTTCCGGCGGGAAAATATACGTGCCGCGCGCCAAGTACTCTTTGATGATGTCGTTTTGGGTGGTGCCGCGCAGCTTTGCAACTGGCACGCCGCGCTCTTCGGCCAGCGCGACGTACAATGCCAACAACCACGGCGCGGTTGCATTGATCGTCATCGACGTATTCATTTGTTCGAGCGGCAAGCCATCGAACAGCACCCGCATATCGTCGATGGAACTGATCGGCACGCCGACCTTGCCGACTTCAGGCACTGCCATCGGATGATCAACGTCGTAGCCACACTGGGTCGGCAAATCGAACGCAATCGACAACCCGGTTTGCCCCGCGGCTAGGTTTTGCCGAAACAGCGCATTGCTCGCGCGCGCCGATGAGTGGCCCGCATATGTACGAAAGATCCAAGGAGCATCACGCATGCTGGCGAAGATAGCGTGAAGCGCACGTAAACGATACTCCGTGAACGCGGCCGTTAGGCGCCATCGTCGCCGTTACGGATCACGATGTGCGTCGCGCCTTGGTTAACCAGCAGCGCCAGCAATTCAAGCAACGCGGCCGTTGGCGCAGAACCAAAATCGCCCGTAAAGAACCACCAGGTGCCATCGGTTTCAACCTGGGTGAACGAGTGCACCGTTTGGCACGTGCCTGCAGCGTTGGTCGGCTGGAGATCTTCAATATCGAGCCAACGCGTTATCCAAGCTTCTAAGGCAACGAGCGCCTCATGCACGATCGGGTAGTTAACGACCAGCTGAATCGATTCCCAGGTAAACGGCCGGACCTCGACGGTACATTCGCCTAGCGTGAAGTTGCCCGCAGCAAACGCTGGATCAACATCAAGCTTCACTTGGTACAACTTCGGATTGCCATCGGGCAGCGTCGCGATCACATCCACCCGCACGTAGCGATACGGATATGGAATGGCGTCGTTGTTGACGCTGAACTTACGACCAACCGCCGCAATCGTTTCCGCCAAGAACTCGACATAGCGCTCACGCTCTTTGGCAAAAACTTGTTCGAAGCGCATCGGCGTCACGCTAGTGGTTCACTGCACTGATGTCGACGAGTGCAAATTGCCCATTTTGCAGCCCCAACACAGCTTGGTTACCGTCGGGGGTAAATGCAATGGCGCTGATGTAGTCTGGCAACTGGCGCTGCAACACGAGCGCGCGGTTTGCGTTTTCGCGGATCTCAAACAGCCCTTTGCGCTGCATGCCTTCACAAGCGTAGCGCGTACCTAGCGGGGTGAGCCGACAGCCACTTGGGTACCCCGCGGGGTCGCGCTCGCGCACCACCGTGCGCCATGTGCCGCCATCATCGGCGACCCAGAACTCAGCGGATTCGCCAAAATTACGCACGGCAGCGCGAGTCACCTGGCCATTCGCTTGTTCGGCAATTCCCGCTGGTGCATCTCCAGCTTGTGCAAGCACTGTCGCTTTTCCATCGCCGACCTTGATGGCGAAATCAGACCCGATGCAAGCGGTTGCAAATGCGATCGTGCCGTTGCGGTTGCGCGCAAGGCGACACTTACCAACTTCCACGGAACTCCGTTTTACCAGCACGTTGCTTTTGACGCGGTGCTTCGCTCCGAGCACTACGAAGCGGTACTCGTAAAGCATGGGATAGTAGGCATAGCTAACAAGCAGCGCGATTTCGTCGTTGGCCATGAACACAACAGCTTCTGTTTTGGCTTCACTGAGTTCCTGCTTCGGCCCTACCTTCATCGTTGGCAGCGCGACACGGGTGCTATTGACGAACAACTCACCGCTGTTGTTGATGGTGGCATAGCTTGAGCCGTCGTTCGACAACACCAGGTGATTCGCGCCGCCCCCGGGTGCCAATGTCGTGGCGTTCCGGTTGTCGAGCTCGATCCGAACGAACGACCCAGTCCTTAATTTTGCAACGGCGATTTTCCCGTTTGCAGCGATCGCAAATTCGTCGACGGCCAGTTTACCTGGTTCACCGAATACAAGTGCCTCATCGGTAGCCGCTGCACCAGTCGTAGTTGCGGGCGCTGCGGGCGCGGCCGCTGCTGGCGCCG
>JAKQOD010000111.1 GCA_029565465.1 Deltaproteobacteria bacterium | reverse complement strand
TGCGCCAACGCACGCCCGCGAATCGTCATTGCTGCGACGATGCCTTCGGCCTGCGCGGGCGCCATGTTGTCTTTAAGATCGAGCAGCGCAACCGGTGGCGGTTCGGCTGGCATAGCTGTCGCGCTGGGCGCAGCCATCGCTAGCCCAGGCAACATCACCAACACCAACAACATCGTCAATACCGTCAACCTGGGCCAGTGGGCCCCGCTGCGAGCGTTTGCTCGCTCGCTACATTTCCTGGCCCGTCGCGAACGAGCCGTGCGTGGCACCGCTACACCAATTGCTCGAAGAACTTGCCGAGCGCGTAAACTTCTTTGGCGCGCAAGCCTTCGAACTGCACGCCGATGCCTTGCTCCGTGCTCCAGCGAACAATCGCATCGCACTCGATAGCCTCGGCTTGGGTTGGCACCGTAAATTTGATCTTGCACGGCACCCCAATCTCTACTTTGGAATGCACCACAAAAGCACCGCCGAGCGACAGGTTCACCATCGTGCAGTCCACGGTTTTGCCATCGATGGTCAGGTGCGAAAGAATCGATACATCGTGACGAGTCTGCGTACGGCGATTTTGGCCCACTTCGATCTCCGAGAATTGCGTGTTCAGCCATCTTACAGATGCTGCGCGCCGAACCAACACTATCGACCGAACAAAAATGCATGAGCTCACGCGAACTGTAAGCTGCAATTTTACCCACGCAACCGCCCCGTTAAGGCAGTGACCGCATGAACCGTCGTGCAAAGGTTCAACGCACGTGGTGAAACCTTGTTATTCCAGCTGCTTGCGCAGCGGTAAATACGACCCACAAACCCACACATCATCGCCAACGCGATGCCTACACCGACGATCTCGCGTAGCGCCTATAGCTGGCTACGGTGCTGCGTTCGCATCGAGTTTGATCTCGACAAATGCTTTTTTACGGAGGTCATCGAGCCAAACTTGGGTTTGTTTTTCCATCGCGCGGCGCGTGAGCTCGTTGCGAACTTGCTCTTTCATGTCGTTAAACGGTTTGGTTTCGGCGCGTTTGATTTCGCTCACGAGGAACAAGTGAAAGCCCTGAGGCCCAGTAATGGGGCCGCGGACGTCGCCTTTTTCCATGGCGAACACAACGGTTTCCCACTCCGGCACGCTGAGCGAGCCACGCGAAAACCAGCCGAGCTCGCCGCCGGTAGTTTTGGTGGCGTCGTCTTCGGACACCTCACCGGCAACTTTGTCGAACACTTCACCCGCGCGGACGCGCGATAACGCTGCGCTGGCGCGATTTTTAGCGTCGGCAATTTGTTGTTCGGTGGGATGATCGGGCAAGCGAAACAGCATGTGCGATAACCGCACTGCCGAGGTGCCTTCGGTGCGCCGATTCATTTGGTCGTAACGGGCGCGCACGTCTTCATCGGATACGTTGACCTTGGGCCGAACCATTTGGTTGATTGCGCGTAAGCGCAACAGCTGCTTGCGCAGGTCCGCGCGATACCCTGCCACCGTGTAGCCTTGTTGCGACAGCGCTTGGGCTAAACCGGCGTCATCAAGGCTATTTTGTTTTTTGATGTCATCGAGGGTGGCGTTGATGTCATCGGCTTCGACTTCGATGTGTTGGGCTTCGGCTGCTTCCACAATCAATTGTTCGTTGATCATTTCTTCGAGCACTTGGCTCGTCAGCTTGTCGATGCGCCGGCTACGCTCTTTGGGGTCGGCGATGTTTTCGGCTTCGGCCATCACTGGCAGCATGCGGACATCGAGTTCTGAACGCATGATGATTGCGTTGTTAACCACGGCGACCACTCGTTCGAGCATAATGCGTTTGCCGGCATTGCGCGAAACTGGTTTGGCTTGGGTGGTGGGGGTAGCTGGCGTTGGCGCTGGCGTAGCGGGGCCTGGCGCTGCGCTGCCTGCGGCAGGCGGCGTTGGTTGGGCCGCGGCCGCTGCTGCGTGGGCAAACAACGCAGCGAGCATGGCTAACCCCGGTGCCAACAGCGGCCGCCGAGTGATTCGAATGTTGTTTGGTAGA
>JAKQOD010000108.1 GCA_029565465.1 Deltaproteobacteria bacterium | reverse complement strand
TGTGCCTGTGCTCGTACCCGTGCTCGTGCTCGTGCTCGTGCTCGTGCTCGTGCTCGTGCTCGTGCTCGTGCTCGTGCTCGTGCTCGTGCTCGTGCTCGTGCTCGTGCTCGTGTTCGTGTTCGTGCCCGTGTTCGTGTTCGTGCTCGTGCTCGTGCTCGTGCTCGTGCTCGTGCTCGTGCTCGTGCTCGTGCCCGTGTTCGTGTTCGTGTTCGTGCCCGCCGTGCCTCCATCCGCTCCTGCACTTGCCCTGGCAACGTGGTGGCTCACACATGCCAACGCCGTCCAAACAGTGGCTTGCTGCGCAACGCGCCAGGCATGTGAACGAGCCATGCTGGCAGGCTAACAGCAGAACGCGACGCTGTAACGGCATAGCTGCCCAAACCCTGCAACGTTCAGAAATCTGCGGTACGCTGTTCATGTGCGTACGGAAATCGTCGTAGGTGTTGCCGCTGTGTTGGCCACTGGCTGTCAACTTGTCTTTACAAGCAGCGACGACGCGGGGCCTGTGAAACGCGATGCACCCGCCACCGTCGATGCTGACACAACTTGTGCTTGCAGTGGCAAGGACCTCACGTGCGCCACCGGCACGCGCCGCTGTGACTTTGGTTGCATTTCAGCAGCGAGCGCCGGTGGTGGCGCTGTATGCGCCAGCTACCAGCCGTCGAATGGCGCTGACTGGAATGACTTCGCTAGCGTTACGGCGGGCCTCACCCTTGGTGGCGGCCAAGTCGGGACGCTGGATCTGGCAAACAGCGACATTGTCATTGATGGCACCGTGGTGCATAGCGGCAATGATGTTTCCGGCGGCATCGCGGTGCGGCGCGTCGGCGGAAATGTTTACGTCGCGTTGAACTCACTGCAAATCGAAACCGGCGCTACGTTCACGATCAAAAACACAGCGGCCGTACCGGCACAACCCGTCATATTCACCGTGCGTGGTGACGCCGTCATCAACGGTACACTTGATGTTAGCGGGCTATCGCTCGGCGGCTGTGGCCCTGGCCGCGCTTCGAACTCAGGTTTTGGCGGCGGCAGCGGTGGTGCGTTTGGCGCAACGTCGGGGGCTGGTGGCAGTGGTGACGGGCAATCGAGTGGCATCACAGCAAGCGTGCCGGCATGCGGCAACAACGTTGAAGCTGGCATTGCGATCGGTTCGGGCGGCGGCGGCGGCGCGATCATCGGTGGCAATGGCATAGGCGGCGCTGGCGGTGGCGCTGTGCAGATCAGCGTCGTGGGCACGTTCTCCCAACGTGGGGTGGTCGTCGCAAGTGGCCGCGCTGGCACCAAGTCCGCCGACGGCGGCAACGGCGGTGGCTCCGGCGGCGCGATCTTGATCGAATCCGCCAACTACCTAAGCATTGGAACGTGCGGCCTGTACGCGAACGGCGGCTCGGGCAGCGGTGGCAACAACGAAGAAGGCATTGATGGCCTTCGGTCGACGATGCCAGCGAAGCCCGCCGGCCACGGCGGTAGCGGCGGCGCACTGCAGGTGCCTGCCGACGCAGGCACAACAACGGCGCTGGCCGTAGGCAGTGGAACCATCTACAAAGGCGGTGGTGGTGGCGGCAGCGTCGGCAAAATCGCTGTGCGTTCGCGCAATCTCAATTCGTCGAACATGTGCACATCGAGCCCGGCAGCGCGCATCATTGCATTGCCGTAGTGACCCCTTCGACGAAATTATCGGGTTGCACGCACCGCAAGGTGCCGTTCCTCTTCGCAACCAATCCCTGATACCATAGCCGGATGCGTTCTTTTGTGTTGGTGGTAGCCTTGGGGTTGGCCAGCTGTGTTGAATCACAGCTGTTGCCTTGTGATGATTCGACCTGTGCGATCGGCCACGCGTGTTACCACGGCGAGTGCGCGACTGCACAAGAGGCATCGGCCTGTGACGGCCTCGCCGACGGCGAAAAATGCTCGGCATCGCTGCTCACGCGTGGCGTTTGTTTACATCAGATTTGCCGGGAATCGGTTTGTGGCAATGGCCACAAGGATGCGTACGAAGCGTGTGACGATGGTAACCTGGTTGGCGACGACGCTTGCGCTGAAAATTGCGCAAGCGATCTTTCGTGTGGCAACGGCATTTTAGACCCTGGCGAAAAATGCGACGACAACAATCACGACAACGGAGACGGCTGCCAAGCGAACTGTGCAGTTTCAAAATGTGGCGATGCCATCGTTGATGAATTTCTCGGCGAAATTTGCGACGCGATGGCTGCGCTGCAAACTGTCGATCCGATGAAACTTGTGGCAATGGCCTAGTCGATCTAACGCGCTTGGGGCAGGAAGAATGTGATGTCGGAGCCGCCAATTCCGATGCGTCAGGGGCGACTTGTCGAACCAATTGTACGCGGCAACGCTGCGGCGATTCCATCGTGGATCCCGGTGAGCGTTGTGATGCCGGCCTTGAAAACCGCAATGAGCCCGATGCGCTGTGCCGAACCGACTGTCAGCTAACCCGCTGCAGCGACGGCATTGTTGATAGCAACGAGGTTTGCGACGACGGCAACAATACATTGGGCGACGGTTGCGCCGCCGACTGCCAATCGAACGAAGTGTGCGGCAACGGAGTCTTGGACCCCGTTACCCCAACCGGACCCGAACAATGCGACGATGCGATCGCGGGTTTGTCGAGCGACGGTTGTTCATCGAAGTGCGACTTGGAATTTGGCAATTGGGCGCCACTGCAACCGACCCAGCCTGAGCCGCGCAATTTTCCCATCGCTGCCGTCGACGTAGATCGCAAACGACTCGTGATGTTTGGTGGTACGAGTGCGGCCAACAACCAACTCAATGATACCTGGAGCTACGACGGCGTCGCGTGGCGACCCGTTTTTACCCCGACCACGCCGGACCTCGCTATCGGAGCTTCGGCCATGGCGTATGATCCGGTCGGCCACGTCATGATCGCGTACGCGGGTGGTACGCAAACAACCTGGCGCTTCGATGGCTTCGATTGGAAAGCGCTTACCACTGCGCATCATCCTGAGGCCTATAGCGGATTTGCCATGGCGAGTGCACCCGCGCAAGGCGGCGTGATGTTGTTCGGCGGCCGCTTGGCGGATGGTACGCTGCGGCGCCAAACCTACGTGTTCACCAATGGCGATTGGCGGTTGGTTGCCGAGCTCGGGCCGTCGGCACGCGACGAAGCAACGATGACCTATTCGGAAACATGGGGCGTGTTGCTCTTTGGTGGTTACGACAACGTCACGCATCTGCGCGATACCTGGACCTTCGAGCCGACTGGTTGGCGCTTGCTCAATGCTAGCGGGCCAGTGCTTTCGCGACCGAAGATGTCGTCGACCAGTTTTTTCGATCCCTTGTTGCATGGCGGCACCTCCGGCGATTCGTTCAACGATGCGCTGTATTTCTTCGACGGTGAATGGTTCACGGTTCCGCTTGCAAGTGCAGGCACCCAACGTGCGAACCATGTGTTTGCTGTCCTCGATGCAAAACACGCCGTAGTTTTTGGCGGCATCGAGCCAAATCTTGTGACTAGTACAGCGTTGGCTGATCGCACCGTCAACTTTGATTCTACGACCAAAAAATTCACCACCGTCAACCCCACGCTAGCGGGCGTGCCGACGCGCGGCGCCGCAGTTTATGATAGCGCGCGCGGTGTTGTCGTGGTGCTTACGCCGGTGGCGGGTGTTCCTGAACCACGCTTTGGCACGATGAAAACGTGGGAGTTCGATGGCTATTCATGGCGCGAAATTTCTACCGCTACCACGCCGCCGATCCGCAGTGGTTATGGCATGGCCTACGCTCCGGACTTGCAGCAAGTCGTCGTGTTTGGCGGCACCGGTTACAACGGTGGGGCGCTCGACGACGTTTGGCTGTACGATGGTGACGATTGGAGCCAACCCGTGGTTACCGGCGAGCGACCTATGGCACGGCGTGAGCACTACTTTGGCCACTTGCCAGGCGTCGGCTTGATCGCGCTTGGCGGCGTGAGCAACTCGCAGAATGCTAATGACCTGTGGCTGCTGCAGCCTGACTTCGAAGGCTTCAAATGGGCCCAGCTGCAACCAACCTCACCCGGCCCATCCGACTTTTTTGATGTGGTTGGCGCTTATGATGCATCGCGTGGGGCGTTGGTACTGCAACTACATACCCAAGCTGAGTATGAAACCTGGTTGTTCAACGGCGATTGGACGCAACTGCAGATCGAGACCGTGAACGTCAATGCGCCGGCAATGGCCTACGATCCAACCCGCAGATCGGTAGTGGCGTTTGGCGGCGTGGGGCAAACCGGGTTACGTGCCAACACCTATGAGCTCACCGACCAGTGGCGCGAAGTACGCACGGCGAATACACCGCCTGCCAGCACCTTTGGGCAAATGGTGTTTCACGATGCAGCAAAACACATGATGCACATCGGTGGTCGCCAAGGGTTTGGCGACAGTAATGAAGTCTGGCTGCGCAGTTTTTCGTCAGCGCGTACGGCACCCGATGCGTGTGTAGCAGGCGTCGATAGCGATCTCGACGGCTTGATTGCCTGTGGCGATGCAACTCATAGCGCTGATCCCGACTGCTGGCCACAGTGCACACCGCAATGTCCACCCACGCTCGGCGCAATTGAGTGTAGAGCCACCTTGCGTTGTGGCGACGGCCACTGCGCCGGCTTAGAGACTTATCTTGTGTGCCCGGCTGACTGCTTGCCGCCGCCTTGATGGCTACCTGTTGTCGATGGCCATCACGAGGCCAACGCCGAAATGCAGATAACGAGTTTCGAAGTCGATATCGCTTTTGATGCCTAGGACATCGACGGTGACCGACTGGTAACCAACTTGGTACCCGAGCTCACCCGTGAGTGCCAGCGTCGGGTTGATTTGGTATGCCACGCCGCCGCCGAAGCCCAGCGAAAGGCCCGCCGGGTTGTCACTGCTGTTGCTGTTGCTCGGCGCAAAGATGATCGAATAGCCCGGGGAAACGTAGCCGTAGCCTTGCAGCTTGTTGGCGATTGGAATGTGGGCGGCAATGCGGGCGCGCAGATCTAATTCGGTTGCGGTGTCGTTGCTGCCACCGGGGTTGTTTTGCGAATCCGATGTTTTGACGTTGAGCAGATAGCGTGGCGCAAACCCAACAGAGAGGTAGCGCGAGACCCCCACATCAAATAGACCGCCGATCCCGTAGGATGCCGCCGCATCCGTGGTCGAACGCGATGAACCAAACTGAGTCGTGATCGAGCCCGAAGGCGCAAGTTCAAGATCAACACCGACGGCCATGCCGGCTGGTGCTGCGCTATCGTCGGCGGTCGCGGTGCTAACGGCGCCGCCCAAAACCAATGCAGACGCCAACACGAACGTGACGGGCGCTTGTTTCATGTGGCTACGATGCGCGATTGCCACATGAGTTGCAATTGCTGATAGCGTCAACTGCAAAGCTACCGCTTATCGAGGTCGGTACGCGCGGTTACGTTGGCATCGGTGCATTTCGTACGCTATCGTGGGCGCATGCGAGACCTCAAAGCGACGTTGGCCGGCATTCTGTTTGCATCGGTTGCAGCGTGTAAGACACCAACGGCAACATCGACGCAAAAGCCGGTTGGCGGTGAAAAAAACTGGCAAGCTAATGCACAAGGTGAATCGTTGGATTGCCCAGCGATGCAAAGCCTCGACGATATCTATCGTGAATTACCGTGGGACCGCCGCAAAGGCGTTGTTTCGTTTTTCTCGGTGATGAAGGATGAGGATAAGCAAGCCAACCACGTCCCGCCAGTTGCAAAGATGGGTTACATTTATGGTCCAGCGTGCAAAGCGTGCGAAGTAGTGCGCGGCAATGTCGCGGACGCCTACGCGCCGGATGCAGCCCGAGGGCAAGGCTGGGTGCATTTGTGGGCGGCGCAGCATCAAGTGAAAGCGTATGGCTTTGCCGTTGTAAGCCGCAATGGCGTGGAAGCCGTGGTCGCGACAGTTGCCGGGTTGCGCGAATTTTTGGAGCCACTGACCACCGTGAAGCATGCGCAAGCGTGGGCTGTCCTCGAGTCGATGGGCTTGGGTTGCCGCGTCGACGCCACCAAAGACATTGCGGTTGGTGAAACGTGGTTTGATCTGCGCACCCAGAATACGCAATGTATCGATGATGCGAATGGCAAAGCCTTCGACGTGACCTATGATGTTGTGTATCGCGTGCATTCGAATGCGACGGTCGAAACTCTGCCACCTCGCGAAGTTGCACGACAGCCGAGCGTAGATGGCTGTGTGATGGTTGGTCGCCGCCCCGTTGCGATGACGGAAAACCGGCCTTTGCCGGCGGAGTTTGCAGCGTTGCTAGCTGAAACGGCAGCGTTGGAAGCGGCAGCCGTCATTGCCTTTGACGAGCTTGGTCGCAGCCTGCGCCAGTTTGGTGCACCCGCCGAGCTCATCGCACGCGCGCAAACTGCGAAAGCCGACGAAGTTCGCCACACCGCTTTGATGGCGACCCATGCTGCAAACCACGGTTGGGATGCCGCGTTGCCGGTTGCTGCCGCGCCGGCGGCGGCGGCGTACGCCTCGCTGTTTGATCTAGCATTGCATAATGCGCGCGAAGGTTGCGTCAACGAGACCTATGGTGCGTTGGTGGCGCTGCATCAAGCGCAGGCTGCGGTTGATCTCGACGTGCGCGCGTCGTTGGCGCAGATTGCCGACGACGAAGTGCGCCATGCTCAGTGGTCACATGATCTCGACGCATGGTTGCAACCGTTGCTTTCAACCACACAGCAGCAAGCGGTCGCCGCAGCCAAAGCCACCGCGTTGGCCGAACTTGCCAGCTTGGCTCAAGCGCCAACGAGCGAAGCGCAGATCCGCATGGGCCTGCCTGGCGCGGACGTTGCGGCGCAGTTCGTTGCACGCCTGCGCACTGCTACGGCGTAAGCGAATGCCGGCATCGCGGCACCAAACCGGCTACAATCTGCCGATGACGCATCGGTTGTTGGTTGGCTCGCTATTGCTTGCGGACATGCTCACGGGGTGCCGTGCGCCGTCGGTGGCAACACCGCCGCGCCAGGCGATGGTTGCACCGGCCGCTGCCGCGCCCGCGCCGTCTCCGGCAGCGTCGCCGGTGCATAGCCAGCCAGTGATTGTTGTGCCCATCCCAGATCCTGGGCCGCCATTTTCCGAAGCGGAGCTGATCAGCGATGGCAACTACTACCTTGGTGCGGTTGCCGCCAAAAAAGATACGCGCAAATCAACCCGCAGCGATCGCGCAAGTTCAGTCAACCTTGGTGATGGCTGGACCGCAACCGCAACGCCAACCGACGCCAGCTGTGACGATGGTGAAGCAACTACGACATGGCGACTCACGTTTGCTTCGAAGCGCGGGCGCTGGGCTATCAATCGGTTTGCGTCGTCCGAGACCGATTGCGCCGGCAAAGAGGTTGGCGTTGGCGGGCTTGAGCTGCGCGTTGCCGACATGATTCCTGGCGGTGCACAAGAACTCATCATCGAAGCACCAGTGCAAGAAATACTGTATGCGCAACCTGCCGGCGCCAAAGACGCCTGTGGCACCGAAGGCTGGCGCGGCAAACGCATTTGGATCTGCGGCTTCGAAGGTGCTACGCCGGTCTGTTGGGCAACCTTCGAAACCGAGCGCGACACCCGTAAGCTAACCGCATGCGGTAATGACCATGATGATCCGCTGTACAACACGAACAAGTGGGGCCGCGATTGGTCATTCGAAGCCGGCGATGCGCCAACCCTCATCGTGGATTCCAAACGTTTCCCCCTGCGAACGCTAGCGTGCAGCAATAAAGCTATGCGCGCCGTGCTGGGGTGTAAAAATTTGCCGGTCGCACCAGCGGTCAAGTGAGTGATGGGTGGTTGGTCAGCTGATCCTGGTGGAAAGTGGCAGATTTTTACCTCCGGGAAAATAAATATCAAATAATATCAATTATATAGGTTACGCTTATGGATTGGTCCGACCTTTGCTTTATACCCTGAGCATGAAGAATTTAGCTTTGGCCATGCTGCTCGCTGCTCCAACATTTACCGCTTGCGAATTCAATGATGAAGCTCAATTGGTGCCAGCTGGCAGTGTCCCGGACCGCTGCACATCAAATTGTCCAAAAGCGCCACCGTTGTTGTTGCACCGCATGGAAGCTGGCGAGATGCGATACATCGCTGCTGCAGAGCTCGATGCTGCAGCCCACGGTTCGTATCTGGTTGAGGTTACTGGCGCGATGGATATGCCAGCCGTGCAAACAAACTACGACGTGGTGCTGCGCAGTCGCAATCAAATCGTGGTGCGCGTGGGTGCGGCAGGGTTCGGCAACCTCGACGTTGCATCCTTTAACAAGCACTTATCAAACCAAGCGAAGGTTGCGCTCAACGTGCAAGACGTTGCAACCGTAAGTCTCGAACCCTTGCGCTATAAGGCGTTGGCCAATACGGAGTTGGTGTATTTGCAAGATCATGTTTACGGCGTGGTGACGTTGCGCAGTGCGACCAACGCCAAGCTTGGCGACAACAGCATGTTGATCGTTGGTGAAGGCATCAGCCAAGAACGCTGGGACGGCTTTAGTTATATCGGCAGCGTGGGGCAGCACACCGTGCAAGTTGCGGCTGATTCGTTGGGGACGGCGCGCACGTTGGCGTTCACCACGGTTGCGCAAACTGAATCGGCAACTTTGGTGTACGAGCCGAGCCTTAGCACCGCAACCGTATATGCGTATTGCGCTCATGCGATGGCTGGGACTAGCGAAGTTGTAACTAAATGGAAGTTTGTGGCGCCGGGCCGGCACGTTGAAAACAACAACTGCATGTCAATCCCAGTCGGTGCCGGTACCGTGCATGTCACGGCCACCGCGCAAGATGGCCGCGTCATTGAGCAAGACATTGTGTCGAGGTAGTTGCCGCGGTACGCGCGCTGCAATGAGGCGCTCCGGCTTGTACACCGACGCAAACCAAGGCAACCTGGTAGGTATGAAACAAAACGTGCAAGTGCGGTGGTCCGCTGTAGCGATACTTACGTGGCTCGCGTTCGGAGGGGCCGCGCCAGTTCACGCCGATGTTGGCCCGATCGATCCTGCGCGCAAGGTCTGCATGGGCTCACCAGCTGGCACACCTTGTTCGTATCAAGGCAAAAGCGGTACGTGCCAAGGGCCACATGTGTCGCGGATATATTGCGTACCAATAACGACAACAACGCCGGAGCCTGAGCCGACGGCGCCGATCGACGCGCCGGTTAAGGCGGCCGAGCCAGCGCCAACGCCAGTGACCCCAACCCCAGCGCCGGTGAAGCCGGCGCCTGTTGCGCCGCCAGCCAAGAAGAAGAGTGGTTGTGCAGCTTCATCGTCGCAGCAGCTGCCGAGTGCGTTGCTCGTGATCGGTGCAATTGGCATCGTTGGTGTGACCGGCAAGCGCCGTCGCGCATCGGCAGAACGGCGCGCGCATCGGTAAGCTGTGCCGATTGCTGGCGTTGCATACGCGTTGGATCGAGTTCGCTCGCCAGCGCTGAAACTAGTGTTGGCACGCAGCGCGTGGCTACGGACGATCGCGGCGTCACGCGCACTGCGCATCGAGTTTTTGGCGTTCGCGTCGATCACCGTCGCGTTGGCGCTTACCATCAGCGCACCAGTCACGATGTTTGTGTGGGGACCGCTGGTGTTGGGCGTGCCGCATCTTGTTGGCGACGTTCGTTACTTGGTGCTGCAGCCATATTCGCCAACGCTGCAGCGCTGGCGCGATCTCAGTGTGGCAGCGCTGCTGATCGCGGCGGCTTGGTATTCGTCGTCGCTGGTGTCGGTGCAAATCGGTGGCGCTGCGGTGCTTGCTGCGTTGGTCTTGACGCCGCTCGCTGCTCGCACGCCACGCGCACTGCTGCGCCGCGCGGCTTGGCTGGCGGTGGCCGTAGCGTTGTATGTTGTGGTTTACCGCAATCCGCTGTTGTCGCTGTATGTCTTGGCGCACGGCCACAACGTCGTCGCAATTTTGCTGTTCACGGTGGTGTTTGGGCGTGGTCGAGCACGTTGGGTGGTGCCAGTGGTTGCCGCTGGCGGCACGGCGCTTATTGTTGGCGGTGCGTTCGATATATGGTTGCCGGTTCGCCAGCTGGAAGAATTTACCGGCTATCTGTTGCCGACCAGCGCACTCGACGCGTGGTCGCCAACCATGTGTGCACGCATTACTGTGGCGTTCGTTTTTTTGCAAAGCGTGCATTATACGATTTGGCTGCGATTGATTCCCGAACAACTGCGGCAACGCAACGGCATGCGCAGCTTCACTGCATCGCTGCGTTCGTTGCAGCAAGACTTTAGCGGCGTGGTGGTTTGGGCCATCGTTGCGGTGGCGATCGGCTTGCTCGCGTTGGGCATGCGCAACGCGGTCGACGCACGGCAGTGGTATTTGCGCATCGCCGGCTCGCATGCGTATCTTGAACTCGCGTTTTTGGCGCGTTGGTTGGCACGATGACGGAGATGACACTCGACTATCTGCAAGCGTGGTTCATGGCGTTTGTACTCACCCAAGTGGTTGAAGTGCCGCTGTATCGCTACGCTGCGCCGGTGCGTTGGTGGCAAGGCTTTTCGCTGAGCCTCGTTACCCATCCGTGCGTTTGGTACGTGATTCCGCCGATTTGTTACGGCAATGGCATGAGCTATGAGCGCATGATCACCATTGCCGAGCTGTTTGCGTGGCTCACCGAGGCCGCGATGTTGCGTTGGTACGGGCTCAGTTGGCGGCGCGCATTGATCATTGCGCTGTTGGTCAATGCGGCCAGCGTTGTGGTGGGGATGACAACGCGTGAGTTGTTTAACTGGCCCTGACGCGTCACTACTGGACCGTGAAGCTGTAGTTGTACCAACGCGAGGTAGGCACCATGCCCCCTTGCAGCAGTTGGCCGATGTACACGTTTTGAATCATCCAATGGGCAGGGTCGCGGTCAAGCACCACGTTGGCGTTGGATTTTTTGTGTGCGGTGGCCAGGATGGTTTTGATCCGAGGCAGCACATTGAGCGTATTGTTGACCCGCACACCGTTGGCCTGCACGCGGGTGCCGCCTAGTACCGTGATGGCATCGTCGACACAGAACGCCCCATTGGCGGCATGTTCATAGTCCGGGCACCACGCCATGTTGGGGGTCGTGCCACGCGAGTCGCGCAGATAGATTTGATAGAAGAGGGTCTGCCCAGCGGTTGGATTGGTGAGGATGATGGCCGAGAGGTAGCCGGCAAAGTTGAGTGAACAACGGCGATTAAATTGTTCGTATGTAACTTTGGTGCCAAGCGACATGGTAGCTGCCGTCAGGGTCGACAGCGGTGCCGATTGCACGAAGCCATCCGGTTTGCCGGCGTAGGTTAGTGGATCATTCGTGCCCAAAAACAGATCGAACTCAGTGTTACAAGGCAATGTGCCGGTATTGCCATTCTGTGCGAGCTCATAAACATTGGTGCCGCTGGCTTCGGTTGCGTAGTATTGTACGCGACTCACATTGTTTGCATTGATCCAGCCGCTAGCTGCACCAGCCTTGGGCAGCAACGCTTGCGGCGTACCCCATTGTGAAATGTTCCACGTTGGGTTGGGCACACCGATGTTGTTCCCGGTGGGCGCCGTGCCGCTGAACTGCCCATTGTACACTGGTGGCGCGACCCATGCCGCGGCTTGTAGTGGCCGAGCGAGCGACGTAACGACGCTTTGTTCGTCGGTCGTTGTTTCGAGCTCGGCGTCATCTTCGTTGACGCAACTCATCGTGAGCCCAAGGGTTGCTAGCGCAGTGAATGTAAAAAACGCCGAATGTTGTGGTCGCATGTTGGCATGCAAAGACGCACACGTGGCCGCGAAGTTAAACGGCATCGAGCGCCGCGAGCGTTTTTTCTAACGTTGCCAATGCCGCGCTACATATTTTTTGCTTGGCGCGCCAGCTTAGTGCTCACAAAGCGAAATGCTGCGCACGTTGAACTTGCCCTTGTGCAGCTTGCGCTCTTCCATCAGCTTGAGCCGAATACGTAACGCTTCAGCGTGTTTCATTGAGGTTTGCTGAGGCGCGATGTCGCGGGTTGACACGATCGTTACGTCTGGATCGACGACCCAAAACACAATGACGCGACGGCGCGTGGCCTTGGCGCTATCGCTGAACAGCTTCGAGAGTTTATGGATGTGCGAGTTCGGGAATACGAACAAGCGGCCTTTGGGCGTCGCGACATGGCCCAGTGGAATCTGGGCGGCTTCCATCAACTCTTGGGCTGGCGCTGGGCGCAGTTGGTCGGCGCCCCAAAACATCATGCCGGCTTCTTCGACAGTGCACGCGCGTTTGAATTCGATGTCACCGCCTTGCAGTGCGTCGTCGCGATCGAGCACGTAAACACACGTTGCAATAATGTGTTCATGCGACATGCCTTCGACGTGCCAGACGCCTTCGTGAGTCTCGTTGGGCTGCAGTTGGTACTCGACGATTTTGGGCACAACTTGCAGTTCGCGATTGCGCAGCTTGCGCGGTGGAATCTTGGCAGGCTTCGGTTTGCCGCCTTCGGGCAAGTCGCTTTCGTCGGCAACGTCGGCATCATCTTCGACGTAGAACTTCATCGTTTGCACATAGCCCAACACGCTTTCGAGCAACGGCAAGGCACACGTAAAGAGCTTCGCTAGATCGTTTTGCAACGCTTGATAACCTGCAGGCAGGTTGTTGATGTACGACCGGATCTCAACATCACCATTGTTGCCAACATAGAACTGCGACGGCAACCACTGATAGTCCGAGCCTTCGTACTTACGGCCCCAGCGGTCGTACTTCGGCGGCTTGCCGGCGTTGGTAGGCGCCGCACCAACGAACTTGGATTTACCGCTTACATACGGATACAACGACGGATGTACCAAATCACGCACCTTGGTGCCGGAGCCAGGGTGATAGTCAACCGGTTCGGCCTTGGCCAACTTGTCGAAGTTTTTTTGCAGCGACGCGTGCAGCGCAGGCGGCACAAATTTGTCGGAGTACGCAACACCGTCGGGTTTATCGTTGCGCAAGAAGCTATCCCACGCTGCCGTGATAGTTGGCGAGGAATCTACCGAGATATAGTCGATGGCGCTGTCGCTTTGTGCTTCTTTGCCTTTGGCATTGCGCACGGTAATTACCGTGCCTTTGACGGCAACGACAGTGCCTTTGAATTTTGTATCGTAAATCTCGACGACATCGCCGATCTGCTGCACGTAGGCATCGCCGAAGGTAAGAATCTTTTCGACGAACTTGTAGTCGGGGCTAGTGGCCAATACGGTGGTTTTCGCTAGCGCCTTGGGCGCTTTGCTCTTGGTACTTGCGGTTTGGGTTGGCTTCGGTGGGGCGGCCTTGGCTTCGACGTAGCCTTTCTTGGTCTTCTCGGCGATGAGCTTGGCTGCCAGCGCTTTTGCTGCAACTGGGCTAGCTTCGGTTTTCGTCGTCGACGCGCCTTTGCCGCCGATACGGCCATACGTGGTCACCACATTGACCCCGCGTTGGCTGATTTCCCAGAACTTGGCGCTGCTGCCTTGCACGAATTCAAATCGGCGATTGCTCATGGCCGGCAATGTACCACTGGAACTCGCGTGACCGTTGTGTCGATGTAAAACGCTGGCGCGGTTACATGCATCGTCATTGCCGCGTGACTTCGTGGGAAATTACGCAACACGCTGACAGCGTTTGCGTCGCAGCGATTTTATAAATGAGGGAACTACTTGGACTTCGCGTTGTCTTGGTAGCTATGAAGCGCCGCGACTTGCCGATTGCCTCACCTTGCACCGTCGAATGGGACACCATGACGCCTCGCGGCCGCAACATGTTTTGCAATGACTGCAAAACGGTGGTGCACGACTTGAGCAAGATGCGGCGGCTCGAAGCCGTGGAGTTCCTACGGTCCCGCGTTAACGATCAATTGTGCGTAAAGTATTCGCACGATGTAATGGGCAACGTGCAGTTTGCCGACACGTCTACCGCCACCGTGATTCCTGCAAACATGTTGCGACCATCGGTGCGTGCGCTAGCTGCAGCCACCGCGATAGTGGGTGCGAGTGCATTGTATCCACGCTCATCAGCGGCCCCGCCGGTGACGGTTGCGCCTGCAGAATCTTCGGACGTGGTTGGATCGGGCGATTCGAGCGCCGTTCCGCAAAATGCGCCTACGCCGCAGCCCTCGTTTGAGCCGGAGTTCACACTTGGCAGTGCACGGTATGGCATGCTCGATACGCGCAACGTGCATTGGCCCCACGACATCAACGGGATCTCAAAGCGAGGAAGGTCGCACATGCCAACCTTGAAGGTCGGTCGCCCGAAGGTGCCCAACGGCGGCTACAGTGCAGCCGTGGTGCAGCGCTACGTCAAGCGCAATCACGCAAAGTTGTCATATTGTTACGAAAAACAATTGCTGGTGAATCCGTTTCTCAACGGGTCCGTTACCGTGACGTTTGACATCGCTAGCTACGGTGCGGCTGCCGACATTGTTGCCACGGGAGTTGATCCAACCGTTGATACTTGTGTCGCCGCAGTTCTGAAAGGAATCGAGTTTCCCAAAGCCAAAGCCACCGTCGAGGACGTCAAAGTTATCCTCACGCTCAAGTCGGGCCGCTAGTTGCGGCAGCCAGGCGACCGGGTCGCAGCCAGGCGACCGGGTCGCAGCCGTCCGACGTTCGGACACTGCAGCAGGCGACCGGGTCGCAGCCGTCCGACGTTCGGACACTGCGCTGTTCATAGTCCGATGCGACCTAGCCAAGGCATTGATTCACCTCGCAAAAAACATTTGGGAACCGTTCGCTTGTTTGGTTGTCACGTAGATATGAAGCGCACTGAATTGCCGATCGCGTCACCATGTGCAGCCAATTGGGACACGATGACGCCGCGCGGTCGCGCGTTGTTTTGTGATGAATGCAAAACGCTCGTGCACGATCTCAGTAAAATGCAGCGTGCTGAGGCTGCTGAGTTCATGCGGGCGAACGTCGGCGAGCAACTGTGCATCAAGTATTCGTTTGATGAGATGGGCACCATCAAATTTGCAGACCCGGCGGCAACCGCGGTCATCCCTGCAAATATGTTGCGCCCATCGGTGCGTGCGCTGGCGGCGGCCACGGCGATCGTAGGTGCTACTGCACTCTATCAGCACGGCAACCCTGCACCTCAAACCCTCGTTGCCGAGCAGCAGCACGCGCCGATGGTGTTGTCCGAGCCGGCAACGTTGCCGCCGCTGCCGCCAGCGCTAGTCCCGCCACCGCCGCCGCGTGAATTCGATATTAGCGTTGGAAGTTTCGGGACGATGGGTGGCGCCGTCATCGGAACGGCCGACTTTGCCGATGCCCTTGGTGCGCGACCTGCGGTGCCCAAAGCGACGGTGACGGTTGGCACCGTGACGGTGGAAAATGGCGGCTATGACGCCGCGATTGTGCGGCGCTATATCAAACGCAACTACGCCAAGTTTCGGTACTGCTATGAAAAAGAGCTGGCCTCCAAGCCTGAGCTCAAAGGTACCGTTGCGCTGTCATTTACTATCGCAAGCAATGGTGCAACCTCCGATGTTTCAGCGTCTGGCGTTGACGCCGAGCTCGACAATTGTGTGGTCGATATCGTCAAAAGCATTGAGTTCCCTCGGCCCAAGGCCGGAGCTTTCACGGTGAAGCTACCGCTCAAGCTGCAGCTCAGCGCAGACTAGCCTTGTCGACGTTACGGCAAGCTACTGCTGTGCACAGAATACCGGGAATGCTTGGTTGCAGGGTTTTAAGTAGTTGTCAAAAGCATCGGTGCCCGCACTCTCTGCGGAGCCTGTCGCGCCACTCGATACGATGTTGGTATCCGTCCAATCGTTACAATTGAACTGTGGAGTAGCCGCCAGCGGTTCGGCCCAGGTGTCGCTGTTTACTATCGATCGATCGGCTGCGCGATTGATAAAGGAAGCCGGCGCACTAAGAAAACCCAGCGGCAACCCGTCGGTCCGCTGATACTCGGCGACGCTATCGAAGCGGTTTATCGCCGCCACCCCACCGGCACCAAGCACGGCAACATAGGTGCCGCTTAAGTTTGCCACGCGTGCTTCGGCACCACAGATCTGGTCTGCTTTGGCGCGACCTTGACCGCTCGATCCAAACATTGTTCGCGACACGAAAACAAACTTCTTGTTATCGCGTACGGGTGCTGGCAAAGGTGCTTGCAGATCGGTTGCGGCACACAACAGGTGTCTAGTTTGATTGCACTTGCTGGTCTGATGGCCAAGCCCAGTGGCTTCGTTGCCTTTGCCAAACTCACCAGATTGAAGCTCCGTGTTGTCGGTCCACTGATTGCACTGATTGCCAGCGTTGCCCTGGGCGTTGACGCCGCTCCAATACTCTGTGCTGGCACCCAGGTCGTTGCCTTGCGGGTCTTCTTTGATTGGGTACCACTGGTTGCCTGAAAGCAGATCGGCGGCATCATTCATGATCGGTTTGCCGCTAGGTAAGACCCATCCTCGCGCCCTGCTTAGCCGGCTGACCGCGCTTGGGTCAACGGATTCTCCATCGGCACCGATCACCGCAATGAAGGTGCCAGTGAGATTGGCGGAGCCCGCGGCGGCCCGACATTTTTCATCGGCGCCAGCTCGGCCGCCGAGGTTTCCGTCATACGTGGCCGTGGTTAGAAAAATAATGTTGGCAGTTGTCTTGGGCGCGTCGCGGTTGGCGTCGCGCTCACCTGCATCGGAGGTTGCTCCAGCCGGCGTAAAATAGAGTTGGCATCCTGAAGCACTCAGTGCAACCAGTGAAAAAAACGAAGCTCGCACGTCTGTATAAGTTAACATACTATCCGGCCACTGTTCGTCCCTTGGAGCTGCCGCTCGTTTGCTTGAGATGAGTTGCCACTCATCTCGGCTGAGCGAGGCGCAACGCCGTTGATAAGTGTTCAACAAATAGACGTACCTTCGGCGATAGGTGGTTTTTGCTTGGATATACAGCCCACACTGGCGCGTTGGGCAAATGCCATTTGGGTAGCAGCACACGCAGCGTACCAGTAGGCACCTGTTGGTACAGCGCGTCGGAAATGAGCGTGATGCCGTGGCCGGCCAGCGCAAAATCGAGGCCGGCGCCCACCGACGAGACTTCGATGGAGCCAGTCGGCATTACGGTCACCGTTTCACTGCCTTTGCGAAATACCCACGGCCACACTTTGTTGTTGCTCAAGCTAACTACGGGCACACAATTGCGGCGCTGCAAATCCCGCGGGTGTTGGATGCGCGGCCCGCGCGCGACAAACTGCGGTGTTGCCACTAAATGCAGCTTCATCGTCGTGAGCTTTTTCGCAATGAGTTGACTGTCGCCGAGCTCACCAATGCGCAACGCAACATCGATATGTTCGCGCAATAAGTCGCTGTTGGTTGAGCGACATGCCAGTGGTTCCCGGCGTGGTGTTGGCGTTGCTCGTGATTCAGTTCTTGCAATATTGGCAACATCGCTGGCAACACGAATCCTGTCGTGTGGCATGGCGCATTCATCGCCCGCACCATGTGTCCGAGCGGGTCTATCTGTTGATGCATGTCCGCTTCCATCCGCTCGACGGCGTTTTGGTGCGAGCGGTATTTATTTTGCCAAGCATCTTGTTAGGGCTGCCGGCCGCTTCGCTCTACGTCATGTCAGTCATCGTCGGCTTGCAGGGCTTTGTTAGTCACCTCAACGTCGACTTGCGCGCAGGATGGTTCAACTACGTTTTTACCGGCACCGAGCTGCATCGCTACCATCACAGCGCCGAGATTGCCGAAGGCAAGAACTATGGTTCGTTTTTGCCAATCTTCGATCTGTTGTTCGGAACGTTTGTGTATCGGCCAGGGCAAGCACCTGCGGCGCTCGGTGTTGCTGCCGACGACGCCGGGCCGACCAGCAGCACGTTGCTTGGCCACCTAACGTTTCCGTTTTCACGCGCGCAATGCCGCGTCGTCAGTTCGATAAGTCGCTGATGATTTCGAACCAAAAGAATCGTTGGGCGCCACAGTTGCGACAACGCATGTTTATTTTACGTCGTCGCAGATCACCGCCGGCCACGGCTTTGTGTTCGACGAGCCGGAGGGTGGCGTTGCAATGCAAGCAGCGTTGCCGTGCCGCTTTGCCTTCGATGGTGGCGGCGCTGCGCACGACAAAAGGCAGGTCAGGATTGCCGCCTCGTTCGGTGCGCGCAACTTGTTCGCGCTCCCACATTGCTTGCAAGCCCGGATCTCGAGTGGCAGTTGCTACGCGAGGCCGGTTGCGGTGACGCCAGCGCGCGAGTGGATTGAGCACTGCGCCTGGATGAATCACCAACACGGCTAAGCCCAACAACCAAAAACCACTCAGGGGCGGTGCATAGTTGGTGGGGTTGAACAACAGCAGCAGCACCGCAATCAACGCAATGAACCGAGGCCACGGGCCTACCCAGCGCCGCGCAAAACGGCTGAACTTTTCGAAGTGCAGGATCACGGCAGCTCCGCGGTTATAGCTGCAAGCACATGAGTTGCGCCAATGGTGCCGAATTCTGCCGCCGTTTGTATCGCTGGGACGTCAGCCACCCGTTTATAAAAACATATTGATATCAATATGTTGGAGTTCGGCAATGACAGCCGAAACTATACCTACTTTGCCCACATTGGCACCTCGGGTTAATTTCATCGGGCGTGGAACGAAATGCCAACGAATCCCGTACAATAAGCCAACGCCATGCAGTTCGATGAGCAACTCCAATCGAGCGAATCTACCGCTGGCCGTGAGGTAGCAGGATTCAAATCGAATGCCGCCACGCAACAAGGCATGCAGGTTGGAGAACTTGCGGCGCTTTCACAAAGCAGCCAACGCACGGGGATGTTTGGGCAAACCTACGGTGAGTCACAAGCGCTAACAACTGCGACCGAAGGCCCAGGGCTGGGCGCAAAAATTCTCGCTGGCCTTGGATTGGCCGGCGACGCTGCGATTGCTTTTGGCGAAATTTTGGTCGCTGGTGGGTTGTCGATTTTCACCGGCGCTGCGGATTTCACGATCGCAATCGGCCGAATCTGGAAACACATTGCGCCTTTTGTCGATCTGCCATGCACCATCAATCCGTCGGCCATGGTGCATGTGCACTTCGTTGGCAAAACCGGCATGCTCACGCTTTCGGCGAAGACGCTTTCGGCCCCAAGTCTGAATCTGTCCAATCTACAATCGGGCGCAGTTGCACTGTCGAATATTTCGATCACGGTCAACGGCAAGACCAACGTTGGGGCGTTCGCGTTGGGCGGCTTGCACGCTACGGCACCGCAATTTACCACCACAACTGGCCCAATTGCGGCTGCTGCGATGGACCTCACTGGCGTTAGTGGCGCAGGTGCGTCAGGCGCAATCACCAGCGGTGCGCTGGCCATGGAGGCGGTGCGCGTGCGTGGCTTGGTCTATCCTGGCGTACCGCCGGTCGACGTTGCCTTAAACAATATCAACGCTTCGTTTGCTACCTTGCCATCGGTGGTGGCCGGTTCGCGTGGTGGCACGAGCGCGACGCCCAAAGTCAAATTTCCAGTAGGCGCAACACTGCAGGTTACCGTCGAAGACTTTACCGCAGCAGCATTGGTCGGCTCATCCGTGCGCGCAGCAGGCGGCCTCGGACACGCCGCGATTCGATTGATGCAAGGTGGTACCGAACTCGCGGCCGTTGAAATTCACAAGTTTGTGGGTGGCGCCGCAGGGGCCGCAGCGGCAGGCTCGATCGAAGCGCTCGAAATGCGTGGCGAAGGCAACTTCATCAACAGCATGATTTCCTCGCCCGAAGTCCAAGCCCAACCCGACGTAAAGCGCGCGATGGATTTGGTCAAGATGCTTGGCATCAAGCCGGTGGTCAGTGGCGTGTTACGCATGAGCCACCTGAGCTACACCGGGACTGGCAAGACGCAGACGGCGCAAGGCAACTTGCACGCCGAGTTTCGAGATGCGGCAATCGGCAACCTTACAGTTGACCTCACTGGGTTTCATGGCGATGCCAAAGCTGGCGGCATGAACGCAAGCTTTACCAAATTTGCGGCGAATCTCGTCGGTTCCGAAGGCAGCGTTGGCCTTGAAGTCAACGCCCCGCAAGCTAATCAAATTTCGACCGATGCACGCGGCACTATCAGTGCTGCGCCGATGGCGTTTGAATTCACTGGCAAGGCTGAACATGCTGATCGTTTGCTCAAAGCATTGACGCGCGGAGTGGCGACGATGCCGCCGCAAGTCAAAGCAGCCTTTGAACTGGTCAAATCGATCGGTGCGACAGCGAAGGGAACGATCAGCGCAGAAGTGGAACGCGATGGCACCACCAAAGTGACATCGAACTTCCGAACCGAAATCGCGGTGCCAGGGCTGGGCCGCTTGGTCATCAATGCTGTCGGGTTAAGTGGCAGCAACAAAGGCGGGTTTGGTGGCAGCGTCGACCATTTTGACGCTACCTTAACGGATCGCAACAATCGCGAAGCGGCATTCCTTGCGGTCGATGGTCCAACGTCGAATGCGCCCCACGCCATGAATTCATTTGTCGCGCGCGGCACACCAACAACGTTGTTGTCGAGCCTTGAACAACATGCACACGCCCTGCCACCAGCAGTGATGGACGTGCTGCGGATGGTCCGCAACTTCGGTTTAGGTGGTAGCGCAAGCGGCACGTTTGAAGCCCACACCGTCGGCAAGAAATTGATTGCACACGGCAACATTCGAACCCACATTGCAGCGGCATACGGTGAAGTCGACCTCGCTGTTGACGAGCTCACAGGCGACCTGTCAAGCGGCCCGCTCGATGTTAGCTTTGCACGCTTCAGCGCAACACTTAAAACGGCGAACCGCCGCGACGCTGCGAACATCACGATCACCGGCCAAACCGGCAAAGACTCGGCGCCTGGTGATGGTCGTGCAACGCAAATTCACGCCCAGCGGATTCAGATCTCGGGCGATGCTGATCGCATTCGCGAACTGCTGACGGCAATTGGGACCCAAGTGGGTGGCTTGCCACCTGTTATGCGCAACGTGATCGACTTCGTCCAAGGCCAGGTCATGGATGCAGGCGGTACGTTGACGATGAGCAACGTCGATCTAACGGAAGACCGCGGCAAGCTGCGTGCGTCGACCGATGTCAACGTGGTTTTCCGCGTCGGTGAGTTGGGCACGGCCGATGTAAAAGTGTCGCGCGTCAAGGGTACGGCGCAAGCCAGTCAACTCGTGAACGGCCAATTTGAACAGTTGCAAGCGTCGTTGAAGAATGACGCGGGTGCGATCATTGCGAACGTCAAGGTAAAGGGTTTGTCGAACGCCTCTGGCAACGCGAAGGGTGATATTGCGTTTAACGTTAGCAGCATTGAAGTATCAGGTTCTGCGATCGGCAAAAATGGCCTCATCGAAGGCATCAATGCAAAGTTGACGACGATGCCGGAAGGTCTGCGCAGTGCTCTGCAGGCTGCGCGTGGCATTGAAACCGATCTCAGTGGCAGTGCCACGTTAACCGACGGTACTTTCAAGAAAGTTGGCAATCAGGTTTCAGCTTCGGGCAACCTTGCCGCGCGCCTCAACCTCGATGGAGCAGGCTCGATCGATGTTAGCTTGCTTGGTTTTGCCACGACGGTTGATACCGCCAATGCTAGCGCTGCAGGCTCGCAGTTTCGCGAGTTCAAAGCCGAGCTGTATCCACAAACACGCACACCTGGTAAGCCGGCCGCCAAAATTTCGGTCAACGGCCTCGAGCAAATGCCAACCAGCGGCGCGCAAGGTGATTTTGCATTCCGCGCCAAACAGGTTCACGCTGAAGGCGACGGCGGCCAAGTTGAATTGCTGATGCAGCAATTACAGCAGCATGTAACGAATCTACCGGAGCCGATGCGTAACGCATTTGAAACGCTGCGTTCGTATGGGCTCAGCGGCGTTGCGTCGCTGGATCTGTCCAACGCGACGGTCCAACGCACAGACGGCAAACTCACCGTTGGTGGTGGCGTAGGCGCAACGATCAATGTCCCCAACATCGGCCGCCTCACGGCCAATCTCGATAAGTTCCAAGCTGCAAGTGACGGCAGTGTCGTTAGCTTCGACAACTTTGCAGTATCGCTCAAAGATGTTGATGGCAAAAACGAATTGGCGAGCCTGTCCGTCGCGGGTGCATCGCTTGGCACCGACGCCAAAGCGCCAGCGCATTTTGGCGCCATCAACGTGCGTGGTGATGGCCGTAAGCTAGGCGCGGCGTTACACGCTGCTGGGATCACGGGCATGCCAAAACCAGTGGTCGATGCCATCTCGATGATCGGCAAGACCAACTTGGCGATCGACGCTGGTGATATCAGCCTTGCGGCTGCCAAGGTTGGCGGCGGTTACGTTGTGCATTCGCCTCATCTGCATTTCTCAACCGACCTCGATATCGTCGACAAAGCGGGCAATGTGTACGAAGGCGCCAACATCGGGCTGGATGCGGAAAACCCGCAAGTCATGCTGGATGCAAGCTACAAGCTCAAAGAGATCCATGCTGGTAAATTAACCGCGCGTGGAGAGTTCGCACGCATGCGGCCGGGCGGCCAGGTGCAACGAGTGAACGCGACGGTCACCTTTGGCTCGGCGCATGTGAAAGCCGATGCCAATGGTAACCCAAGCAGCGTTGAAGCGACGGATATCGCGATCAATGCGACGCCGCTCGCAGGTGGTGCAGTCAATGCGGATGCGATGGCGCAAGGCCAAGTGGCCGCCGCAAAGGCGGCGCAAACGACCGCAAGCGCCGAAGCAAACCCAGAAGGCCCGAGCACCATGGAGCGCTTGGCCGAAGCTGCACCGTTATTGCGCGACGCAGAGCTGCACACCAGCACGCCGGTGTTTGCAGGTCACTACGGCCAACGATCGAGCTTTTTCTCGCCGAGCTTGCGCGTGGGCGTGCACCCGGGCTCCAAGGTTACGTTGGATGCCGTCATCAAAGATGGTGCGATTGATGTGAGCCGTACCAAAGCGAAATTCACGCCAGCCATCGATGCCCCGGCGTGGCTCAAAGGTTCAGGTGCATATCTCAAACGCGATGGCAGCACGTTCGATATTGAAATTGATGTGCGTGGCTTCTTCGACATCTCGGTTGGGCCGAAGGGTTTAGCGTTGGATGTTACGAAGATGATGGAGCAGTTGGCGCAACGGCAACGCAGCGCAATCGAAGCTGCGGAGGCGCAACGTGGCAAACCTGAAGCTGCGCCATCGGAACGCGAGGCCAAGGTGGCAGCCGAGTTCGCCGAAGATCGGCAAGAATGGCAAGCCGAGGTGGCTGCGCATCAAGCGGATGCGCAAGCACGAGGCGAAGAAGTCGACGCGCGGACCCGGGCCAAGGATGCGTTCGCAGAGCCGCGTTCTTCCTCGATTGGTGGCATCATGACACCCGGCGTTGGGCTTGATTTGGTGAACACCGTCGGCAATGCGCGGATTGCGCTCGCTGGTTCACCGACGCAGGATACCGCGATTGCAGGTGGCAGCATCATCGTGCCGAAAGGCGCGCATACGACGCTTACCGGCACCAGCGCCGGAGGTGGGCCACTCACGTTGACCGCGGACCGCGTCGATGCGTTGGCCATAACCAATCCGGTGACACGGCAAGGCAGCTTGGTGCACGCTGAAGGTGTGCAAGTATCGACCAACACCAATACTGAATTTGCGTCGGTGGCGATCAAACGGATGTTGTGGAACGGTGTCGCTACAGCGGATAAGGCGACGGCGGAGCCTGATGTGCCGAATGGACAAAAAGATCCGAAGTGAAGCGCCGCACCTTGTTGGCTGAAATAGCCAGTCCGATTTCTCCGCTGGTGAGCACGTTTAGTGTGCATGGTGTTGAAGTGAGCGCACAGACGTCAACCGAGGAGTACACCGTTCAACAGGACATCTACTCGTTCACGACGTTCGAGGTGTCGGCGTCGATCGCTTGCGGTGACTTGGAACTACGGGCAACGCCGGGCTGGTATTATTTTGGGCTTGGGCGACAAGACATCAAGGTTGGCCACAAAGAGTTTGATGACCGTTACATCATAAAAAGCGATGATGCCGATGCGGCGCGGTGGTGGCTAAACGCAACGTTGTGTGAAGCGTTGCTGGGTACGTACGAACCAACGGCGCTTAATCCGTTTCGTTTTGCGCTACGCCAAGGGCGTGTCACGTTGCGGGCGTGCGCACAGGAAAATGGTCGTACATTGAACCACGCACCGGTGCCGCGAAGCGAAACCGCGCTGGTGGCAATGAAAGCGGTTGTTCAGCGTAATGTTGAAATCGCCGACGACATGGCTCGCCGTGCAGCGCAGATCGGTGGGAAGGCGTGTGGCTCAGTGTGGCACGCTGATGAGCGGTTTCAGCTGTTGTTTCATGTTGCAGGGTGCGATGTAACGATCGATTTTCCGTGGCAGGTGGCGGGGCACGCGCGAGGCGGGTTGCGCACCAGGATTCGGATGTCGATCGTGGCATCGGCAGATTTTGCGATCTGGCGTAAAAGCGAAACGTGGGAGATGCCACCGCGCAGCAAGCGTGTGAAGCCGCAGGAGGCCACGTTCGACAAGCTGGCGCTTGGTGACGTTGAGGATGAAGCGAACGAGGAATTCCGCACTAAGGATGGCCCGTGGCGGATGTTTGCGTATGCAAGCAGCTTGCCGTTGCCGACGCTGCCTGCAATCGCTGAGAAGTTTGGATTTGATTGGGCATATGTAAGCGGATCGACGTTGGCGCTGGGGTGGGAGCGGCTAGAGCTCGAGCCAACGCTGTGGTTGGTTGCGATGCGTGAGCTGGCAAGCTTGGTCGCGGTGCAGAGCTCCGCGGGGCCATATCGGTAGCGGCGCAAACTAGCCGAGCGCCGGCGGCGATGTTAGCGTGAGGTGTGGCACGCGTACTTTTCATTCACGGACTTGAATCGGGCCCGACCGGGCACAAGGTTCGCGTGTTGCAAGCAGCTGGTTTCGACGTGGTCAGCATGCAGATGCCTTGTGGGCGAAATGCGGTGCTACGAGATCCGGTGCTTTGGCTCATTGTTGCAGCTGCAGCTGCAGTGGTTGGTGGTGCAGCGGTTACCGGCGGTGGGTGGCTCGCGGTGGTAGCACTGATCGGGGTATTTCTACTCGCGCCGTTTGCGCGTGCTGGCCTAACCCGTCGAATGTTTCGGCGAAGCATCGCGGTGCAGCAACATGCGTTGCTTGCCCATCAAATCGATGTGGTGGTGGGATCCTCGTGGGGTGGGGCAGTTGGATTGGCGCTGCTACAACGTGAGATGTGGTGTGGTCCGACAGTACTGCTGTGCCCTGCACACCAATTGGTGGCCCAGCGTGCGATGGCGCCACGTCCAACCGGCCTCGCTGCGCTGCCGCCCTTGTTGGCCAAACAAGTCGTCGTTGTACACGGGCGTCAAGACGACATTGTACCGGTCGCGCATTCGGAAGCCCTGGTCGCCGATTCAGCCAGCAAATTGTTCTTGGTCGATGACGACCATCGCCTTTCTGCTACTGCCACCAAGGAAAATCTGGCCGCCTGGGTCGCCCACGCCTTCGGTTCCCGCTCATTGTAGTGTCCGAACGTCGGACGGCTGCGACCCGTTACCTGGGGCTTGCGCCCCGCATCGTCCGAACGTCGGACGGCTGCGACCCGTTACCTGGGGCTTGCGCCCCGCATCGTCCGAACGTCGGACGGCTGCGACCCGAACGTCGGACGGGTGCGACCCGTTACCTGGGGCTTGCGCCCCGCATCGTCCGAACGTCGGACGGGTGCGAGCCGTTA
>JAKQOD010000106.1 GCA_029565465.1 Deltaproteobacteria bacterium | reverse complement strand
GACGTGGCGAACAACATGCTGCCCTCTTCGCTCGATCAGTGCGCGGCCATTGCTGCCGAAGAAACCACCACGTCGACCAACTCGAATGCACCACCGGTGCAATGGACCAAATGGGAACTTACCGGCAAATTCGTCGACGCGCCTGACGTTGCGCGAGCGTTATTTGACCCCTATCTAAAAAATCATCCCGCCATCACCGCCAGCGTGCGCACTGACCTGGCCGAGCTCGCGCGCACGGCTGGTTACTATTTGGTTGGCCTTGGCACCCGTGAGCTAGCGAGCGGCGACATCCTGGTCTCGATCGGCATCGTCCCGTTGCCGTTGGTGCGCCGGGTCGACATCGCGATGAATCAGTCATTTTTTGCGCCTTTACTTGAACAAGATGTACGGCGTCGAATGAAACTGCGCGTTGGCGCTCACATCAGTTGGGCGCCGCGCTTGCGTAAATGTGAAATCCTTAGCGAGCAACAACGCATCGAAGAGTTTTTGCGCGACGAGGGATTTTTCGATGTGAAAGCTAGCGTGCGTTTGAACGTCGAAGAAAACGGTGGCGCCTACGTCGATGTCAACGTGCGGCTTGGCACTGCATATCAACTCGGCAAGATCCGCATCGAACACACCGGCGCGGCTTCGGTCAGCGATGCCGACATCCGCAAGCAGTTCGCCCATCGCGGCAACTGCATCATTGCTGGCATTTGTTTTGGCAAAGCTCGGTTTACGCGTAGCCAGCACCAAACCGATGTGCACGACCTCGTTGAGTTATTTCACCGACGTGGCTTTCCTGCGGTACGCGTGCAAAGCGACTTCGATCCCAAAACGTCGTTTGATCGCGTGCGCAAGGTCGTCAACTTCACGTTGCGCATCGACGAGCGCCGGCGGCTCGACGTCGCCTTTGAAGGGCACGACCCGGACCGCATCCAAGAAGCCAAGCTACGGGCCCAAGTAACATTCATTCAGGCCGGCACATCGGATGACATCGAAGCCAAAGCGTCCGCATCCCAACTCACTCAGTATCTCCAATCGCGTGGCTATTTTGATGCGCGGGTGACGTGGGTGCGCAAGCCCGAAACCGAGATTCCACTCGACCGCATCACCTTTCGTCTCGAAACCGGCGAGCCACGGCGCGTGAACGCCATCGAGTTCGTTGGCAACCAAGAACTCACCGCGGCCGAGCTGCTCGACGCGATTGGCACCCGCGAATATTCCCAATTCAACTCGATCTTTGGCGAAAATCCAGCAGCAACCGCAACCCAGCTCAACGATGACGCCGAACGCATCCGCACGGTCTATCGGAAGGCTGGTTTTCGAGCGGCTGTGGTAACGCCGTTTGCAGCTCCGACGCTTGATGGCACCGCCAATGTTGGGCAAAGCGTCACCGAACTCGCGCTCAACAACGGCGAAGGCCAACTCGCCGTCATGTTTCGCATTGAGGAGGGCCCAGTCACATTGTTAAACCGGTTGGAATTCCAGCTCGACGTCGGCCAAGGCTTTTCGAGTGATATTGCGTTACCCGAAGCGCGCACGCTCTGTGACAGCGCGTTGGCGATTACGCGTGAAGTCCTTGGCTCCAATCGTCATAGCGCTGGCGTTGGCCCGGTCGTGGATCGCGCAGCGCCCAATCGCTGCGTCGTTGAATTAACCGACACGCGCTACCAAGAAGATGTGTTCGAATCGATTCCAACCCAGTTGTTGGACCGGCTGCAGCAACAAGGTCGCCGCAATGTGAAGATCGACTATGCCGCAGCTGAAAGCGGCCCCCAACGACGCGTCGCCGTGATCAAAATTTCAAATCTTGGTCGGCAACGGTTCGGCAAAACGTTGTTGCGTGGCAATTTTCGCACGCGACCTTCGGTGATCATGGGTGAACTCGGATTTAGCGAAGGCGCCTTGTTGTCCACCGAGCAGATTGCGGCCGGCGCTGCACGCTTGCGCGCCACCGGCTTGTTTGAAGCTGTCAAAATCGATTTTCTCGATAATGATGCGGCAAGTCGCAACGTCAACGCGATCGTGCGGGTCGAAGAACGCTACGAAAAGCCCGGTTACGTCGACGGTGAAGGTGGTTATTCGTTCCTCAACGGCGGCCTATTCATCAAGTTCACTGGCTTCATGGGTAATCTTGGTGGCCTCGGTATCAGCTCGCAAGTTGTCACGCAGTGGCGGTTCACGTGCTTGGATGTTTCCGTCGATTGTGTGAAGTGGGGGCAAGCCGAAGGCAACGTCAAAGTGCCACGCTGGCTGTGGCGGCGAATTTTGCCGATCGAATTCGATTCCGATTTTTCAGCGTTCTATCGCTCGTTGCCAACGCCTCGGTTCGGTGAACTCAAAACCATCGGCGCGTCGGTGTCCGCGTCTCGCTCCAATTTGCGGACACGTACGGAGAGCCACCCCGCACGGATCATCACCTATGGCTTGCGGTACGACTTCCGCAGTCGGGACCGTCAAGAAAATGCGCTTCGACCTGCCGGTGCAGGCGCTGACAACGCACGGCTGCCAGTCACTACCAACACGGGTGCGATCGTGGCGCGTGTTGAGTGGGAGCAGCGTGTCGACCGGCGCGGTGTATTAGCGCCCCTCGGGCCCGAAGCCGGGTTTCGCTTTGAAGCATCCGCCGCGTTGGCTCACCCATGGCTGCTCGGGCAAGCCACCTTCGTAAAGCTTTCAGGCTCACTGCAGCGCTATCAATCGATCGGCCAAAATCTGATTTTGCGCACCGACCTCCGCTACGACCACGGTATTCCGTTGGGCGGAGCCGCCTTGTTGCCTGACGTCGAACGCTTTTTTTCGGGCGGTGACACCACCGTGCGCGGTTATGCCGAAGACTCGTTGGCAACCGACGTGATCACCAGCCCCGTGCCACCGTTTAGCAACGTCGAGCAGCTCCATGTGCGTCCGGCCGGCGGCAATATTCGCGGGCTCACGTCAGTTGATGCACAGCTTAGAATCTTCGGCGCATTGGCAAGTGCGGTGTTCGTCGACGCCGGTGTTGTGACCAATCGATGGCGCGATGTCGATCGCGACAAAGTCCGCATCGGGGTTGGCATGGCGTTGGCTCGCGTCGTGACCGGCTTTGGCTCGTTGGCCGTCGAATATGCAGTCCCGCTTTCGCCGCGACTCGGCGATGATCCACGAGGGCGCTGGCACATTGGCTTTGCCATGCGATTCTAGCGAACGTGCGGCAGCACCACAGCGGCGGCAGCACTCACCCGCAACAACGCATACATCCGGCGGCAGCGTAATTGCGTTCGCTGCCGCTGCAGCAACCCAACCAACGTAGCCGACGCCCGACGCAACGACCAGAACCCTGGCAGCATGAGCGCGATGCTCATGCCAATGAAGACA
>JAKQOD010000082.1 GCA_029565465.1 Deltaproteobacteria bacterium | reverse complement strand
GCTTCGGGTGTTGCACATCCCGATGCAACACACACGCTGGTCGCTGGACAGATGAGATCGCCGCACATCACCGTATTGGAATCGCAGCCCGCCACTACAACCAACAACGACCACAAAAGCGCCCACCTTGCGCCTCGATTTACTTGCATTCAACAACGGTACACGGGGTTCGCGGTAGGACACTAGGCACCGACCTCGGCACTGAACCCACCTCCAGCAATTGTCGTTGCAACTACGAGTTTCACTGATCTGACGCACTGCGTTTTTAGCGACTTGCGTGGTAGTGTCCGCGGCGATGAGCGACGGCAAAAAGCAACAAGGTAATCAAGGCAAACAAGATGGTGGCAAAGGCGGCGGCGCAGCTCCGCAAACAGCCATTGTGCCAACTCGGGCGGACAACTACGCCGAGTGGTACCAGCAAGTAGTTAAAGCAGCGGACCTCGCTGAGAACTCACCAGTGCGCGGCTGCATGGTAATTAAGCCCTGGGGCTACGCCCTGTGGGAAAATATCCAACGCGTGCTCGACGGCGCGTTCAAAGACACTGGTCACGTTAACGCGTACTTTCCGCTGTTCATTCCAGTTTCGTTTTTGGAAAAAGAAGCCGCGCACGTCGAAGGCTTCGCCAAAGAATGCGCCGTGGTTACCCACCATCGCTTGGAACTCAAAGATGGCAAGCTGATCCCAACCGGCGAACTCGAAGAACCGTTGGTGGTGCGGCCAACGTCGGAAACCATCATTGGCGAAATGTTTGCCAAATGGGTGCAGAGCTATCGCGACCTGCCATTGCTGATCAATCAGTGGGCCAACGTGGTGCGCTGGGAAATGCGCACGCGCTTGTTTTTGCGCACCACCGAATTCCTGTGGCAAGAAGGGCATACCGCGCACTCGACGGCGCAAGAAGCCGTCGAAGAAACCATGCAGATGCTGCGGGTCTACGCTGACTTCGCACGCAACTGGATGGCGATGCCAGTGGTTTGCGGCGAAAAAACCGCAGGCGAACGCTTCCCTGGCGCCGTGCAAACCTTCTGCATCGAAGCCATGATGCAAGATCGCAAAGCGCTGCAAGCTGGCACCTCCCACTTCTTGGGCCAAAACTTTGCTAAGGCCAGCGAGATTCGCTTCCTCGACGAAAAAGGCGTGCTCGAACACGCTTGGACCACCAGCTGGGGCGTTTCAACCCGCTTGGTCGGCGGCATGATCATGACCCACGCCGACGATGACGGCATGGTGTGCCCACCACGCTTGGCGCCAACTCACATCGTGATCTTGCCTGTGACGCACAAAGAAGAAGATCGCGAACGCGTGCTGGCGTATTGCAAACAATTGCAAAAAGATCTGCGCAGCCAAGAATTTGCCGGCGGCAAACTGCGCGTCGAAATCGATAACCGCGACCTGCGCGGCGGCGACAAAGTGTGGCAGTGGATCAAAAAAGGCGTGCCAATTCGCCTCGAAATCGGACCACGCGACATGGACAAAGACTCCGTCTTCGTCGGCCGTCGCGACAAAGGTCCAAAAGAAAAATCGACGATTTTGCGCACCGAATTCATCGGCGGTGCGGCTGCGATGCTGCAAGAGATGCAAGACGCGCTGTATGCGCGCGCGTTGGCATTCCAAGCCAGCAACACCAAGATCATCGACAGCAAAGAAGAGTTCTACGCCTACTTCACGCCACCAGCTAGCAAAGATCCAAACGCACCTACGCCGATCCATGGCGGCTTTGCGTTGACTCACTTCTGTGGCGATCGTGAACTCGAAGCCAAGATCAAAGACGATCTCAGCGTAACCGTTCGCTGTATCCCACTCGACGGTGAAGGCGACGCAGCACCGTACGATACCACGCCAGGCACGTGCCCATTCACGGGCAAGCCAAGCGCCAAACGCGTGGTTTGGGCGAAGAGCTATTAGCCACGCATCGCATCAATCCGTACCGTGCACGCCTAGACAACGGCCACGTTGCCATGAAACATGGCGTCGATGGCAACGTTTGATCCGCAACTCGATCTCGTCTTGGAACGCACTATTGATGTACCTGTCCACCTAGTTTGGAAAGCTTGGACCACGCCTGAGCTGCTAAAAAAGTGGTTCACGCCGGCACCATGGCAAACCGTCGATTGTGAAATCGACTTGCGCCCCGGCGGCGCGTTTCGCACCGTGATGCAGTCGCCTGATGGTGCAAAGTTTCCCAACGTTGGATGCTACCTCGCAGTAGTGCCGAATCAAAATCTGGTATGGACCAGTGCCTTGGGGCCGGGCTATCGGCCACTGCCTGGTCCGACGGAAAGCACTGGCACCGCCACGCTGTCGTTCAATTTCACCGTGAGCTTGGAACTCACCGCCGATGGCAATCGCACCAAGTACGTCGCACGCGCCATGCATGGCGACGCAGCAGCGTGCCAGCAGCATGCAGCCATGGGTTTTGCCGAAGGCTGGGGCGCTGCACTTGATCAACTAATCGCTGTTGCGACGACCATCGCATGACGTACAGCGCGGTGACCAAATTAATCGCCCGTAACCTGCTGTTGCTGGCGGCAGCTACGGCTAGTGCCACCGCAGGCGGTGCACCGGCCGCGCCAGCGAGTGACGGCCGTCCCACCGCGCCAATTCCGACAGAGCCACCGATGCCGGCGGCTACCATGGCCGAATTCGCCGCAGCGATTCCGGCGTGCGACGTAACGCGAGCGCATTGTTATCGCGTGCGGATTCATCTGGGCACACAGGATGGCGCACCTTACGTCTCGCCGGCATGGCTGGCATCGCAATTTGAATTTGCCAACCAGATGTTTGCACCGATCGACGTGAGCTTCGAATTACATAGCGCAACGACGATCGATGCGCCAGCCGTCATCGACGGACGCAAAGCACGCGATGCCATTGCCAAAGGCATCAAGGCCACCGATGCCGTTGACATCTTTGTCGTCGGCGCCCTCGCCGATCTCGACGACGCAGCATTCCCACTATTTGGCGTGCATTGGCGCAGAACGAAACAAACAAGCCGGCGCTTCGTCATCCTGTCGTCGTATGCGTGGGGCCGCACCATGGCGCATGAGCTCGGTCACTTCTTTGGCTTGCCGCACTCAACCTACGCCATCAGCATCATGAACAAAACCCCGCGGCTTGAACCGCCGCTAGCGCAGCGCCGCTTCGCCGACGAAGAAGTGCCGATTCTCACAGCCACGCGCAACAAGATCGAAAAACGCCGCGAGCTACGGAACTACCGGGTGCCTGCCGCTATGCCGAATGGCGCCGTACCACGGCAATAATGTCGTCGCCAAAGCGATCGATTTTGGCCGGCCCTAGCCCGGGTATTTTGCTTAGCGCATCACGCGTTGCTGGCCGCTGTTTGTCGATGGCCAAGATGGTTTTGCGTTGAAAGATCATAAACGCTTTCCACTTCAGCTCGCGCGCTTTTTTGCGCCGGTAGGTTTCCAGCTCACGGGCAATCCCGCCAGCGCCGGAACGCGGCAGCTTCGAACCAGCGCTGGCGCTGCGCTTCGAGGTCCGCGACGCACGCGCGCCACCGTCGTTGTCACGGTCGTTCACGGCGCGACCAGCTAGCCAAACGGTTGGATATTTTTGACCACGCTTGACGAGTTTACGCGTCGCCAACAACTGTTCGATGACGCCGGTCAATGCTTCTTCGCTATAGTCATGCAACGTCGCAAACTGCGGCAACCGCATCAAGCCTGACGTCACCACAGTTTTGGCCGTGCTGCCGCGCAGCGCTTTGGCCAACGTGGTTTTGCCAACCGGCTTTGGCATCGCAGCGGCCGCCGCCATGATCGTCTCGGTAACCAGCAACGGCAACTCCGCAACTTCGCGTGCTAATTCATCGGCTGCCACTTGGCGCTTATTCGCCCGCTCGGACGCCGCACCGTCGACGCCATCGGGATCGAGGCAAACGTCACAACTGCCACACACTGGATGATCTGGCGCACCAGTGAAGTGCGTGCAGATCATTTGTTGCCTGCACTGCGCCGTGGTTGCGTATTGCTCCATGGCTGCAAGCGCTTGCTCAGCGCGTAGTTCCGCCGTCGGCGATTTGCCACTTTGCAGCCTACGCTGCGTCATCAAGTCGCCAGCACCGAACAACAATACGCAGCCGGCTGGCGCACCGTCGCGGCCCGCACGGCCGGCTTCTTGGTAGTACGCTTCGAGGCTGCCTGGTGCTTGGAAATGCACAATCAAGCGCACATCGGGCAAGTCGATGCCCATGCCAAACGCGTTGGTCGCAACCAGAATGCGAGTACGCCCCACGGCGAACCCGCGTTGCGCACGGTCGCGCGCCAGCGCGGTGCGGCCCGCATGGTAGTAGCCCGCTGCAAAACCAGCTTTGGTCAGCTCGGCAGCAACGGTCTCAGCTTTTTTACGCGTGCTACAGTACACCACTGCACGCCCTGCCCCACTGCGACCACGCAGCCCAGCGGTTTCGCAGGCATCAACCAGCGCGCCAAAGCGTTCGGCGTCGCGAGCGCAATGCAGCACGGCAAAACGCAGATTCGGACGCGAAAAATCGCCGCGAATCATTGCTGGCATCGTCAGCCGCAACGCGCTGCTGATCTCATCCATCACACGTGGCGTAGCGGTCGCGGTCAAGGCAATCGTTGGCTTGCCCAACAATGCTGGCAGCTCGCGCAGCTCATGCAATTGCATGTACTCCGGGCGAAAGTCGTGGCCCCACTGGCTCAAACAATGCGCCTCGTCGATCGCGAGCATGGCAATTTTCACGCGGCCAAGCAGTTTGCGAAAGCTGCTCAGCGCCGCGCGCTCGGGCGACACATATAACATCGTGAGTTCGCCGCTCAAAAAGCGTTTTACGACCTCGGCTTGTTCGTCATCTTCTTGATGCGAATTCAACGCGCCGACCGCTACACCGCGGCCGTTCAATGCATCGACTTGATCTTTCATCAACGCGATCAGCGGCGAGATCACGATGGTCGTGCCATGGCCCGCAGCCGCGTAGACGATTGCCGGCACTTGATAACACAGCGACTTACCAGCGCCGGTGGGCAGCAACACCAACGCATCGCGTCCGGCCAGCACCGCAGCAACCGCGTCACTTTGGCCAAAACGGAACGCTGGATAACCAAACGTCGCATGTAACGTGCGCGTGGCGCGCTCGATCGGCGAGTTTTCAACCAACGTCATAGCCTGTGGGTAACACGCCCGATCCCAAGTGTCTAATGCGCTACTTGGAGTTTCGCCGCTGCGGCGCAGCGCGATAGCGGGCAAGTACAGCGCGCGCCTCGCGAGCAATCGCGGCCCGCAACGTTGCTGGCTTGAGCACTTCAACTTCGGCGCCGAGCCGCAGCAACTGTCGCGTTGCGTGCGCCACGCTTTCGATCGGGATCTCGACGACAACGGGACGCGTGAACGGAGCGTTGCCCACCATTGCATCCACGGCATCGGCCGCAGCAGCACTTACTTCGCGTAACAGCTGCAGCCCAACCGGCGAGATGCGCACCGTGGCGTATGCCGTATTGATGCGACTTTCAAATTCAGCAACAGCGTCGGCCCAATAACGCCCAAGCTCAAACTTCGGTGGGCGCTGGGCCGCTAGCTCAAGCACCGTCAATTGCTTGATGCTAGATACCCGATAGGTCCGCGCTTGCCCTTGATGCGCGGCCACCAAATACCAATTGTCACTCTTTTGCACCAAGCCAAGCGTTGAAACCTGCCGCGCAACAACGCCTTGCCAGCTTTCGTAGCGGATCGACACTTGCCGATCACGCCAGGTTGCGTCGACCAACGCTGGCAGCAGATCCAATGGCAACGGCCGGCGGTACCATTGCACCGGGTCGAAATTAAAACGCGCAGCGATGCGCTGGGCCCGTGCACGCGAATCGGCTGGCAGGCTTGCCAACAACTTGCGCTGTCCACTTAATGCAGCCGCGCCCAAGCCAAGCTGCGATGCGGTGCTGCTAGCGCCTGCAATGATCAGGGCTTCGGCCTCGGCACCAGACATGCCGGTTAAGTTGGTGCGGTAGCCAGCCATCAACGCAAAGCCACCAGCGCGCCCTCGCTCGGCGACGACAGGTACGCCCGTCGCTTCCAACGCTGCAAGGTCGCGGTGAATCGTACGCACAGCAACGCCGAATTCACGAGCGAGGAACTCCGCGGTCGCGCGGCCGCGCATCTGCAACAGCATCAAGATCGAGAGCAACCGGCTGGCTCGCACAATTCCAACGTTACTGCAAAAACATGACACTAGATGTCATGTTTGGTTGATTTGATGCATGCAAGGAGCATCTTCATGGACGAACAGCGACGCAACTTACTTCTCGGTGCCAGCGCCTTGCTTGCCAACGCAACGTTACAATCGGCATGCGCGAGCAGCCAACCGCGCAGCCCAGCGGCGCCACCGCCGCCAACACCACCGCCAACTCAGGGCAACGGCAAACCAGGCGACTTTGATTTTTTGCAAGGCTCGTGGCGGATCCACAATCGCAAACTAAACGACGCCACCAAACAGTGGGACGAATTCGCAGGCGAATCGACGTGTTGGTCGATTCTCAACGGTGTCGCAAGCATTGAAGAATTGCGCATTCCGGCGCGCAACTTCGCGGGTATGGGGCTGCGCCTGCTTGATGTTACGAGTGGAGTTTGGACCGACTATTGGGCCAACGCCAAAAACGCCTCCCTCGCCGGAGGTAGAAGTGGACCCCAAAAACAGGGCCAGTGAATTAGAGAGAGCAAAGCGGCGGCGCCTGAGCGAGAATAGGACCGACCGTGAAAGATCAACGCAAAAAACTGACCGCCGAAATGAAAGCCAAAGTAGCGCTAGCCGCGCTGC
>JAKQOD010000042.1 GCA_029565465.1 Deltaproteobacteria bacterium | reverse complement strand
CGGCGCCGCACAACGCAATCGTGCGCGCTGCAAGGCCGCTATCTTCAATGAGGCTGTGAAACAGGGTGTCAAAGCGGCGCGCGTCAGCAAGATGCTGCCAGTGCGTCAACAACGCAAACAGCGGGTGATGATCCGGCACGCTGGCAAGTTCGGCGAGTTGGTTCCAAGGCACCGAAAAGAACCGGCTGCGCAGCGCTCGCAAACGGGCCGCGCGATCACGTGGCCGCGCAATGGCTTCGAATACGTCGCGCAGCTCGGCCGCTTCACGCGTTGCAAATAACCGTTCCTGTTGCACGCGCGAGGTTGCAATGCCACGTGCTGCAAGCAAGCGCGCCATGGCGTCGCCTTCGTAACTGCTGCGCGTCAGGATCATAATGTCCGACGGCTGCAGCCGTTTGATCTTGTCGTGTTCGGCCCAGGCAATCGGCGCTGCCAACAAGCGTTCGATTTCGGCAGCAATAGCGTCAGCAAACACGGTGCGTTCGCGCGTAGCACTGGCTTTGCCGCGTACCGGTGGCAACCACACGCGAACCGCTGGCTCGTTGGCATCGACGATCTTGCCAGCCGCACGGCTGGGCGTGTCGTACGTAACGCTGCCGTTAAACAGCGGGCTCAACGTGCCAGCGCCAAGCAACAAGTTAACACCGTCGACGAGCTGCGCCGTAGAGCGATGATTTTCGCTGAGCACCACCGACGCCGCCCCGCCCGCTTCAAGCTCACGCCGGGCCGCCAAATACACAGCGACATCAGCGCCGCGAAACGAATAGATCGATTGTTTCGGATCACCGACGATGGTTAGGCCACGTGCAGCTGGATGCATCCAGATGCGTCGGAAAATATTCCATTGTAAGTCGTCGGTATCTTGAAACTCATCGATGAGTGCCCATGGCAACTTGCCGCGGATCACCGCTGCGAGCGCGTCGCCGCGTGGGCCCGACAAAGCTTCCCACAGGTGCTTGAGCAAATCTTGGTAGTCGAATTGTGCTAGCTGCGCCTTGCTTGCCGCCATGCGATCGAGCGCACGCGGCAACCACTGCGCTACCAAGTACGCTTCGAGAGTGACCGCGCTCGACAACACCATCAACGCATCGGCGAGTGCCGGAAACGCAGCGATTGCAGCCTGGGTGCCTTGCGCTGCCTTCGCGCGCAGCCACGCGGCATCTTCGATGACTGCGCCAAGCGCTGCGAATACTTCATATTCTTCGACGGAATCACCAGCACGCTGCAATACCGGCAACACTCGTTCTACAATCGCATCAAGGCGCGCCACCGCAGCTTTTACGCTGACTTTGTTCTTGATGCGATTGGCGAGGGCTGCCCATTCGTCATGGCCGCGGGCATCGACCACGGCTTGCGCCGCGGCAAGCAAGTACGCTTTGGTCGGAGGTGGGCGCATTTCGCAATGGCTTTTGCGCGCGCAGCCCAGCATCACTTTGAACAATTCTTCAACCGAGCCACCGTTGGCCAAATACTGCTGCAACATCACGCGTGATTGCGGTTCGCGCGCCAATTCTTCGCGCAGCAACGCGTAATACGCAGCTTCGAATGCCGTCTCGTCGGCAATTCGCTCTTGCTCGAACAAGCGCCCCGCAGTGAACGCGTCTTCAACCAACATGCGTTGGCAAAAGCCGTGAATGGTAAAAATCGAGGCTTGGCCAAAGTCGGCGCGTGCGGTCGCCAGTTGTTTGCGCACTGCAGGTGTGATGTGCCATGCAGGGCCGCTCGCCGGCGGTGTAGTTTCAGTGCATCGTTCAACCGTATCGACGATGTTGCGAATCCGTCGACGCAACTCAGCCGTAGCTTTCTCAGTAAACGTTACCAACAAAATCTGCGGCAGCGTGGCGCCTTGTTCGATGATCAAGTCGACGACGCGATGCTCTAAGAAGTAGGTTTTGCCAGTACCTGCCGACGCTTCCACCACCACCAACCGGTGCTCGGCCGATGGCAATTGCGCGGGCTTACCGTAAAAGGTATCGATTGGCTCACTCATGGTCAGGCCCCAAACGGTGTTCGCCGGTCATTAACGCAACAAACGGCGCCAAGCGGCGCTCCGCGATCGCACTAGCCATCGCGGCCACTTCGTCGCCTTTGCGGAGGCCGACGTCGATCGTAACCGGACCGTAGCCAAGCGCATTATCGGACTGATTTTTGCCACGGCTGCCACCTTCGGGGCGGCCCCGCAGGGCAGCGCGCAGCTGATCAAACGGCAACACGTAAGCGTGATCGTGGTTGAGCAGCTCATTGAGCATGGCAGTCAAAAACGCTGTCGCTGCACCAGGCGCCCAAGCCGCGTGATCGATTTGCGTCGTTTTGCCGGTGCTTTCGATGATCATGTGACGATGCCCAGCGTGTTGCAATGCGCCGGTCTGTTCGGCCACCACGGTGAGCAACAAGTGATCGATCATGCCGCGCAAATGGTCGAGGTGCCGCAACGCCCCCGAGCGAAACACCACTGAGCCAAACTTAGGCAATTGAATTTCAGTATTACCGACCAAGCGAAGCCGTTCGCGTCGGCCGGCAACCATGAGTTCAATCGTCGGCGATGGCAGCAATTCAGCTGCGGCCACATGGCTGCGACCAAAGGCATAGCGATGATGCGCAACGCCACCGTGGCGACCGACCGACATCGGGCCCAATGCATTGCGCCATGCTTGCAGTACCGCCACGTCGCGCTCGGCGCCAGCGTCGCCAAACACACCGATCGGGGCTTGGCCTTCAAGCGCACGAATGCGTGCAGCAACGGCGTAAAGCTCGTCGAGCGAACGCTCGGGGTGGCGCAGACTCTGCTCGATCACATCGCGCAAAATCAACGCGCGATCGAGATCACTGTTAGCAAATGGTTCGTTGATGCGAGCGGCCACTTCCGCATCGTCTTCGTCGCGGTCGTCGCGCATTTCCAGCGCTGCCATGGCCCACGCTTGCACGGGCGATTCAAAAAATTTACGAAACACCGAGATGTTAAGGACACGCTCCGTGATCTGGTTCGAAGCGACCGCAACCGAACGGGGCGCTGCATCGTTGGCATGGCCCGCGCCCAATGCAAACAGGCCCAGCGCCGTGCGCAACGTCGGATGCACGTGCGCAACCCCAGCCGCCAATGAACTTTCCTCGGGAATCGGCAGCCCGGCCGAACGAAACTGCGCACGCAACGCGTTGCGCAAACTGTCCGCCCAACGCAAGCGAACGTCGTTAGCCAAGGGCGCCAGCGCATCACCACCTTGGTTGCGAAAACTGAACATCGCCACGCGCTGGGTTAACAATTGCAATGCGTGGGCACTGGTTACCACCGCGCCTTCGGCGCCGCAAAGATACGGCGCTAGCGCATCGCACAACTCCAGAATCACCGTCGATGGCCCCAGCGGCTCCCCGGTGGTTTCGTCTTGCCCAACATACGACAGCGTTACCGAATCTTGCGCGCACTGCAGCGCTTCAAAAAAAGCGTAACGATCGCGTTCTTTGTTGGAAACATCGCCGCGTTGAGCTCGCGCCCGCAAATCCAACGTTGCAGCGCTATGCCCGGCGGGAAACTGTGCTTCACCAAGCCCGACCACGAATACGTGACGGAACGGCAACGCCCGCATGGTTGCCAACGGGCCAACCATCACGCCGCTAACCAACAGCTCGCCGCGATCGCCGCGACCAGCGCCGAGCCAGCGCTCAACCCATGCACGCATTTCGACAAAATCGAGTTCGCGGTCGTCGGTTTGCAATTCGGCAATGCTGCGCAACGCGCCATGCAAGGCTTCGAGTTCGCGCGTGGTCGCAGGCGTGCTGGCCACCAGGTACGCGGACACCACCGCATGCAACGCTTCAGCCCAAGCCGCGAGGGTGCGCCGCTGCACGGCTAGCCATGTCGCATCGCCAATGAGTGAACGCGCTAACAACGCGAAGCTTGCGGCATCCGCGGTCTCGTCAGGATTGAGCTCATAGGGTGCAAACTCAACGCCGCCCGCAATCAGCGGACCACGCCCACTGCGCAAGCCCGTTGCAAAATTGCCAAGTGCCAAGCGGCGAATGCCATGTTCCCAGTCGAAGATCGGAGCGTCGGCCAAATAGGTGTGTTGATGGTCGCCGGCATCACGGCCGTGCACGATGCCTAAGCGCTCGGTCCAAGCAACCCAGTCGCTTGCAACCGCGTTAGGAAAACCGGCCATCACCAACGGGTGGGTCATCACGCGCAACAAGTCGCTGCGGGTAAAACGCGAGCCAGGCAGCGCCAAAATTGCAAGCAGCGCGTCGGCGGCGCCTCCGTTTTTGCCGAGCGGCGCATCGACTAAGTGAAATGGCACTCCGCCGGCGCGTTCAAACGCAAACGGCACACCAAGGAAATACCGCTCGGCGTCGACACCCGCCAGCAACACGGCGATGTCGCTAGCGTGCAAGCTTGCATCATTTTGCAACAGTTGCCGAATTGTGGCGCCAATAACTTCAAGCTCCCGGCGCCGCGACGGACACGCCAAGATCTTGATATCGCGTTCGCTACCATCCGCGGAATTGCCTACAACAGGTTGCTTGCGCAACACGCGGGCTTTGGTTTCGGCCAACAGGTGCTGCAGTGGTCGGCTGCGCTCTTCGTCGGAGAACTCGGCGTCGGTAAACGCATCGGTGAAATCGCCGCCGGTTGCATCGATCAACGCGCTGATGGTTTGCCGCACCGGGCTGCCCCATAAGGTTAGCGGCATGGGATCGCGATGCTCACTCGGATCCGGCTCGTCGACGGCAAGCGCTGGTCTATTCGCTTGCCGGCCGCGCGCGTCGTCCCAAAATTCGGCGCAGGGATTTTGCATATACACGGTGACGTCGTTGTGAGCACCGAGTTCGCGTAACACTTCGAGTTGGGTCGCCGACAAATAGGAAAACCCGAACACTGCCAGCGGCTGCGGCAGCGCGGGTGAAGCACCGCCGATTTGCCGCCGCAGCGACGGCAGCATAGGTGTCGGCGCAAGTTGCGTGTCGCCGGCAACAAACGCCTGCAACTGTTGCAGCGCGATTCGATACAACGCAGCTTGCCATCGCGCCATGGCGGCCAAGCGCGGGTCGCTGGTCAACTCGGCGACTGCCGAGCCTTCGCTTGTTTGCTCCATCCACGCGCGGAGCCAGTGCGGCCGCGTTAAGCCGTAGGCCCAAAATAAATCGGCCAAACGCTCCGCCAACTGCACGCGGCGTGCTTGGGTCGCGCTTGCGTCGATGGCGCCCATGTAGTCGAGCAAGGGCTGCAATTCAACGTCTTGCATGATCGAGGTGCTGGCCAAACAAGATGCAATTGCCAACGCGAGCTCGCGCCGTGATACCGAAGCCAATTCGCGCTCACGCCGCCCGCCCCTTGGTGTCGCAAACGTGCTTGCAACGAATTGATCAAAACCGACAAACTCGACGCCGACGGCGACGCCGCGCTGTTGCGCAATGTGTTGCCGCAGCCAGTGCCCGACAATGCGATTACCAACGATAACTGTGCGCTTAGTCGACGCAAACGGTCCAAGCTGCGGCGGCAATGCGTCGCAAAGCGCATCGGCAAGTTTTGCGATGCTATCGCTGTGCACAACCCGAAGCATGGTGCGCCTTAGGCTGCGCCCGGAACCAACAGATTCACCGCGCTGGCCACCATGTCAAACGTTGCAGGCAACCGACCAACGTTTTCACCGTCGAGGTCGAGTTCAACTGCGGCACCATCGATAGCTTCGGCGCGCACCGACGTTGCGCGCCGCGACGTTACCTTGTCCATCGTCAAGTGCGAGCCTTGATACAATCGGCGGCCCGACATGACCATGTCGCCAAAGCCAAAATCGCCCATGCATACAACATCGAATTTGCCATCGTCGATTTCGGCATTCGGCGCCACATGCATCGCGCCACCAAAATAGCGACCATTAGCAATCGCAACCGTGCTGATCGTGGCTTCAACCGGCGCGCTGGTGTTGCCATCGAACACCATCGAAACGCGTTTGTTTTTGTACGTCATGGTAGCGCGCGCAGTCGCTACGAAAAACGACATGCGGCCCAACCGCTTGCTCGATTTGTTGACGATGCGATCAACTTCGCCGGAAACACCGAACGACGCAATGTTGATGAACATGCGAGTCGCCGTGCCACCATTTGGCAGCGTGTATGTGAGCCGGCCAACGTCACAACGTTTGGTGATGCCATTGGCGATAACTTTGGCGGCGCCCGCGACGTCCTGTGGCAATCCCAACGTGCGTCGAAAATCGCCGCCGGTGCCAAATGGAATCACGCCAAAATGCGCATTGGCAGCTTCGGGCAATGCATTGCCTTGCTCGTCGAAAAAGCCGTTCACTGTTTCGTTAATAGTGCCGTCGCCGCCCAGCGCGATCACGCGATCGGCGCCGTCACGCAGCGCTTGCCGCGCCAGTTCGGTCGCGTGGCCAGGTGCCGTGGTAATCGCTTCATCGAATGGCAACACGCGGCCAATGGTATCGGCCAGCGCCGTCCAGCGTTTGCCTGCAGCTCCGCCCGATGAGCGAGGATTCACGATAATCACCGTACGCTTGACAGCCACCGGCGGACTATAGCGGAAGCAAGCCAGATCGTCGCTGCTTGGGCCTGCAAATGCATGGCGAGATCACTTGTTGAACAGTGCCACAGCGTCGAGACGGCGCAAGCTGCCACGCGCCTAGGAGTTCGCGGTAGCGTACCGGCATGCCACGCTACGAATTCAGTGAAGGCACGTCGAACAAGTTTTGGCAGATTGAGCTCGAAGGCACGTCGTTTACGACGACGTTTGGCAAGATCGGCACGGCTGGTCAAAGCTCAACGAAGTCGTTTGATACCGACGCCAAGGCGGAGAGCGAGTACAACAAGCTGATCGCCGAGAAGACAAAAAAGGGTTATCAGCTGGTTGGTGGCGCGATAGCGGCAGCGCCTGGGCCCAAGCCGGCCGCGCCCAAACCGGCGGCAGCCACGAAACCTGCGGCTACCAAGCCGACGCCCACGCCGGCCACGGTGCAGACCTACAGCACTGCGCCCAGCGACGACAAAACGCCGATCACGCCAACCTACAACCCGCCACCGCCAAGCCCAGCGGTTTTGGCTGGCCCATCAATCGACATGACACCAGCCGCAGTGCGGGCAGCTGCAAAAGAAGTCGCGGCGCACGCGATTGTGCCGCGCAAAAGCGACAATCCGGTTGGCCGCTGGATTACCGACGTGTACGGGCCGTTTTGTAGCCATGGCAAAAAAGGGGTGCAAGATGGCGTCAACCGTGGCGACGCCGAAGCCGAACGGCTCAGTCGCGCGGTGCTCAAAGAATACGGCAGCCTCGAAACGATGCCGAAGACGCTCGAGGTGGAAACTGCGGCAGCAGCTCTACAACTGTTAGTCTTGAGCGCTGGCTACAAAAATCCAACCGATTCGCTGATTGATTTTTGGGTCGCACACTCGGGCTTGGCATTCGCACTGACAGCATTTACGACTAGCCTATGGCCGCTCGAATGCTGCTATGCCAATGGCTTGCATCAACGTGGCATGGTCGCCGGCGAAGCCGCGCGTTGGCTAGCGCCGGCCCCCGTAGCGCGCGACTTGGTCAGCCTGTTTGCCAATCGCAGCGACCGCGTATTGCACGGCCATTGGCTCAGCTGCGACGAAGCACAACGCGCAGCTGTGCGCGCCACCGCCGAAGCGCTGCGTGCCAGCGGCACCTTGCTCACGCGCTCTGCAATTGCATCGGTGCTGTTGATTCCGGAATGGATCAACACCGACTTGCAAGAATTCGAGCGCACGGGCGCCGCTGCGATGTTCTCGCCAGAAGCGCTGATGCTTGCCGATGCCGGACCCGCCATGACGGCGTACTTCAGCAAACTGTCCAAAGTTGACCAAGATTTCTACGGCGACACGCCCATCTGGACACTCACACAACATGGCCACGTCGCGGGCGGCTTTGGCTTCACGTTGCTGCGACGCTGCGGCCTTGCTGCGGTCGATGTTTGGTGCACGCGCATCACTGAAACGTTGAAGCACTTCGACCCAACCAACTATGCGGGCAGCACCTACGGGCGGCGCTTGCGCGAATTATTGGAACCGCTGCGCATCGTGCACAACTACGAGCCCGCCGTCGCTGCAGCGATCGCCATCATCGACCGTGCGAGCGACCACAAACTTTCGAAAGATGAAGACCCGCGGCCGTATGCGTACGATCTGTTGCGTAACGCGCCGACAATCGCGTTGCCATTGGTGCAAGACGCTGCCAAGAAAAAAGGCGGCAAGTGGGCCAAAGAGATGCTCGGACAGCTTGAGCGCATGGCCGGCGCTGGTGCCGTCGACGATCGCGTCGACGCAGAGCTAAACGTATTGCCAGCGTCGCTGACCAAATCCAAAACTAAATTCAAAGCACCAGAGTTTTGGCAGCCTGCTGCCTTGCCTCGCATCGGCTTGCGCGACAACACATTGTTGCCTGTCGCCTTGCTTGATCCGTTGGCAGCCGCACTCAAAGCCGACGATGCTGCAACGCTTGACGATATCAAGCGCATTGCCGATCCACAATCGCTGGCCGACTTTGGCTGGGAGCTGTTTACGGCATGGCTTGGCAACGGTGCGCCTTCGAAAGAAAAGTGGGCATTTACAGCGTTGGGCAAGTTGGGCACCGACGATACCGCCCGCCGCATCACGCCGCTGATCCGAGCGTGGCCGGGCGAGTCGCAACATGCACGCGCAACATCGGGGCTCGATGTGCTGGGCACGATCGGCTCCGACATCGCATTGATGATGCTCAACGGCATTGCGCAGAAAGTGAAGTTTAAAGGGCTACAAGAACGCGCTCGCGAAAAGATGGATGAGATTGCCGCAAAACGTGGCATGACCGCGGAGCAACTTGCCGATCGTTTGGTGCCGGACTTGGACCTCGAAGACGATGGTTCGAAGACCCTCGACTTTGGACCTCGCTCGTTTCGGGTTGGCTTCGACGAAGCGTTGAGCCCGTTTGTGGTCGATGCAACGGGCACACGTCTCAAAGACTTGCCGAAGCCGAACAGCAAAGATGACGCCACGCTTGGCGCTGAAGCTAGTGAAACCTGGAAAGCGATGAAAAAGGATGTGCGCGCCCTCGCCAGCATCCAAATCACGCGCTTGGAATTGGCCATGGGCAACGCGCGCCGTTGGCATGCCGGAGAATTTCGCAATTTCTTCGTCGAGCATCCGTTGCTGACCCACTTGGTGCGACGCTTGGTGTGGGGCGTGTACGCAGCCGACGGTGGTGCACTGCAGCGCACCTTCCGCGTCGCCGAAGATCGCAGCTATGCCGACCAACATGACGACGCTTTGGCGCTAGCCCCTGACGCGATCGTCGGTATCGCGCATCGTTTGCACATCAGCGACGCTGACGCGGCAGCGTGGGGCAAGATCTTTGCCGACTACGAGTTGGCGCAGCCGTTTGAACAACTTGGCCGTGAAGTCTACAAACTCACCGCCGCCGAAGCCGCAAGCGACAAACTCGCTCGTTTCGACGGTCGCGTCGTCGAAACCAAAAAGATTCTGGGCTTGTTGTCGCGCGGTTGGCGCAAAGGTGATGCGCAAGATGCCGGTTGTATCTTTGAAGTCTATAAAGTGATCAACCCGCAGCTCATTGCGTCGCTGCCGTTTGAAATGGGCCTCAATGCCGGTGGCATGGATTACGTTGATCCAACGCAAAAGCTCGGCAGCGTCGATTTTGCAGCGACGGTGCCAAGCTGGAACACGCGCACCAACCTATTTACGCTCGGCAACCTCGACGAAGTCACGTTAAGCGAAGTCATCCGCGATATTGAATCAATGGGAACAGTGGAGAACACCTAATGCCACGTTATGAATTCAGCGAAGGCACCTCGAACAAATTTTGGCAAATCGACCTCGACGGTTCGTCGTTTACGACAACGTTCGGCAAGATTGGCACCGCCGGCCAAAGCTCCACCAAGTCGTTCGATAGCGACGCCAAAGCGTTGACCGAATACAACAAGCTGGTCGCTGAGAAGACGAAGAAAGGCTACCAGCTCGTCGGTGGTGGCGCGGCGCCCGCAACGGCGACGGCAGCCACACCCGCACCAACGCCACGCGTTGCGAAGCCGAAGCCCGCTGCAGTCGCTGCAGCGCCAACGGCAGCACCGGCGGCAGCGCCGACGCCCGCGCAGCCTGCAGCGCCGATCGTCGCCAATGCTGAGCGCTCGATTGCAATCGAAGCTAGCGATTGGGCGTGGGCCACCTGGCGGCCACTGCCGCCTATGCCTGAGATCGTGCAGTCAACCGAGTTCGATCTTGACGCGTGCCTGGCACGATTAACCAAACATGTAAAATCCGAACTCAGCGGTTGGCTGTGGGATTTTTCTCGCGCTGGCTTATCTCCAACGATGTCCAAAGCTGAAGCGCGCTTCTGGCTGGAGTGTTTGCTAACCGTTGATCAAAAGCATCCTCCGGCAAAAATTGCCGCGCAATTGGCGAACCAGCCACTGGCGCCCATGTCGCTGCGAGATGTTTACGTTGCTTTGCGCAAATTGCACCGTGTGCCACGCGAGTTCGCGTTGGTCACCATGGCGCTGTTTTCGCCAATGGAAGTTGTCGAATTGCTCAACGACGCACGGCCTTCGACCCGGGGCTATCAGCGCGGTGGTGACTTGATGTTAGGTTTTCGCGTCGATGTGGTGCCACACTTGTTGCCGTCAGAGGTGCAAACGTGGCGGCAGCGCATTGGGCCGATGGTGACACCCGCCAACTTCCCTGCGCCTGGCAAAAGTAACGACTACTACACCGAAGCAGCGTTTGAGTTTCAGCTCGCAGCCGCACTCGGCATGCACGACGAACTGCTCGCCGTGGTCGAATCCTGGGCCGATGATCGCTACAACAAAGAGGAATGGCACGACGCCTATCAAGTGCCACAACTCATCATCTTTGGCCTCGGCAGCGCCGCGCTTGTCGACAAACACATGCGGCGGCTAAAACTGCGACTACGCGAGCCACATTACATGCGTGCATGGTTGGCCCACACCGAATACGCTGGGCTTGACTACGCGGCCAAGTGCATCGTCGACACCAAGAACAAAGATGACGCAGCGGCCATCGCGGAAGTGCTTGCACTGGTCCATGCGCCTGAAAACGCCGGGCCGATGC
>JAKQOD010000025.1 GCA_029565465.1 Deltaproteobacteria bacterium | reverse complement strand
GGCGCCAGCGCCGTACGAATTTGCGCTTCCGCTAGCCCGGCGGCTCGCAATTCAGCCGCGGTTGGCGGCCGTTCGCTGGTTCGCTCCATGTTGGGCCCGAGCGGATCGTGATGCAGGCGCCCTGCCTGGCCAACATTGCCTGGCGCTGGCGCCCCTTGAGCGTCGACCAGCGGCTGCCGCGGTGCCGATGCACCCGCGTGCGCACCCAATGCTGCAAACGCTAACGGTGAAACCGCGAGCACCCCAAACAGCGTCCGAGTCAGTTGCTTCTTCATCATGAACCTCCAGCTACAAGGCGAAGTTCACAACCAAGCGTTAACCAACAATCGACAGCGCTAGCCTCTTTTCACTGCACCACGCAACAACCCAAGCATGTCCTTGGCGGTTGCGCGGCACAGCACCAGCGCTGCACCAGTATAAACAATCGCACCTACCACCATCTCAATGGCAACCTTGGCCGCTGGATGCAGTTGGTCAAAACTCGGCACGCCATAGCGCATCGCAAGCACGACGCCGCACATCAGTGCGCAGGCCGCTAATGGCTGGAAAAAACCGGCCAACAACCGCTTCATCGAAACACCATCGCCAGCAACCATCGCTACGCCAGCAATCGCGCTTGCGCCGAATGCCACACCCACCGCAGCCGCCGACGCGCGCACGCCCCACGGCGAAAACACAGCGATGCCTGCCATCAGCAAAACGATCTTGGCGACTTCTAAAAACATCAACCGTGTGGTGCGATCTTGCGCATCCATATACACCGACAACACCCACGTGATCGGCCGAAACACCGACAGCACTGCCAAGATCGTCAACAATGGCGCAACTTCTTGCCATTTATCCGACGGCAACACCAATTCGATCAAGGGCTCAGCGATCAAGCCCAGCCCAACCGCCATCGGAAAAATCAACAGCGACAACAATGCCGTCGAGCGTTCCAACGCCCGCGGCCGACGTTCGGGCTCAAGCTTGGCAATCGATGGCAACAACACGCCGGCAATTTGCTCACCTACTTGAATCGCTGGAATGTCAGCAAGATTGTAGGCCATGTTGTACACGCCAGTGACACCTGAACCGAAGTAGCGTGCCATCATCAAGTTGTCCCAATAACGCGAGCCGTTGTGCGCCACCGATTCGACCGCCAGCGGCAAGCCGAACCGCAACATGTCGCGAAAGCGCTCTTTGCGCAGTGGTGTGCGCGTCGCCCACGATTTCATGCCCGACGCGCGAATGATCAACCCCGACGTCACGCTGGCTTGCACCAGGTTGCCGATGACGATCGCCATGCCGCCCCATTTGTTGTAGGCCAAGGTGAGCGCCGTTGCCGTGTACGCAAGCTCGCCCAGCGCCTGCGCGATGCCAATTTCGCGAAAGCGCATTTCGCGCACCAACGCACGTTCGGCCACCGAGCTAAAGCGCCGAATAAAAATCGCCAGCGCAGCGCCTGGCACAAAGCGCGCGGCCGATGGCGCGTCAAACAACGCCGTGAGCTGACCACCAAAAACGGCCACGCCGCCAAGGCCAAGCACGCCCAGCACCATGTATGCCACCGTGCAATGCCACATCACTTCGGCCGCGTCTTCGGCCTTTTGGCTTTTCACGATGGCGTACGGCCCGAAGCCCCAC
>JAKQOD010000941.1 GCA_029565465.1 Deltaproteobacteria bacterium | reverse complement strand
ACTTCGTCGAGTGGTGCATCAGGTGACACCGCATAGACCGACGTGCTCATGGCATCTTCAACTTTGGTCAACTTGGTATCAACGTCGCGCAGCGTTTCGACGATGGCGAGGTCACGTTGCGTCAACATGCCGACGAGCTTGCCGCCCTGCAGCACTGGAAGGTGACGAATCTCGTATTCGTTCATCATCTTGTGCGCAACCGACAAGGCTTGTTCTGGGCCAACCGAATGCGGTGAGGTGCTCATGTACTTGGCGATAGTTGGAATTGCTTTCATGCTGTGGTTAGGAGCATCAATCGTGCCACGTGCTGGATTCGAAATTGGACGCGTTAGGCGCGTTAGCTCGCCGTTTTTGACTGCTGCCGCCTGCGCTTGGACCTCACGTGCCGCGCAAACGGTGCAGCCGGCGCAATCACTTACGCATTGTTTGCGCGCAAGTGCAGGATCGCCACTTTGAGGAAATCGCGCTCGGTGAGGATGCCGACCAGCTTGCCGTCTTCGACAACAGGCAAACAACCGTACGCGTGGTCGAGCAAGGTTTGCGCGGCAACTTCGGCGTAGGTCTGCGGGGTCACCGTCCACATGTCTTTGGTCATGATGTCCTTGACCAAGACGCTGCCTTGCCGCGCTCGGCGTTGCTCGTCGGAAAGCCCAACCAAGCTACTGGTATTGGCCGCCAAGATGTCGCGGTGACTCACTAGACCCACCAATTTGCCGCTGGGTTCGACCACGGGCAGGTGCCGAATATGGCGAAATCGCATGATCTCCTCGGCCAGCGGCATCGCTTGCTCAGCAAAAAGGGTTACCAATTTGGTCGTCATCAAATCGCGAACGCGGGTAGGCATGTGGTTGGTAAGTGCAAGACTCGCGCCGTCGGTCCCGGCGGCCACGGCGCGAAACGGCGAACCTTATACGCATCGTTCGGCTCATATTCAGTGAGCTTCGAAAGGTGGAATTTATGAAGACAGCATGGTTCGCAATTCTTTTTGGCACTGCAGCAGGAATCGCATCTGTTGCTGCGTGCGGCAGCAACGATGGCACTGCACCTGACGCTGCACTTGCCGACAGCCGCGTCATTGATGCCAGCACCCGTTTTGCCAATGAAGGCGACATGCTGGGCTGGCTGCGCCAAGAAGAAAAACTTGCGCACGATGTATACGTGGCATTGATCGACAAAGCGCCGCCGTTTACCAACATCTCTGCGAGCGAACAAACGCACACCGATGCAGTGAAAGCCTTGCTGGTGCAGTATGGGCTCCCTGATCCTGCCGCGAACTTGGCGGCGGGTGTGTTTAGTATTGCGGATTTGCAAACCTTGCACGATGCCCTCGTCGCGAAAGGATCCCGCTCGGTTCTCGAAGCAATTGCCGTGGGCCTCGAAATCGAAGAACTTGATATCGCGGATATTCGCGAAATGCGCGACATCGCAACGCATGCGGATGTGCTCACTACACTTGATAATCTAGAGCGCGGCTCACGCAATCACTTGCGCGCGTTTTGGAAGCAGTTGCAACAAAACGGTGGCACGTATGTGCCGACCCATTTGAGTCAAACAGAGTTTCTGGCGATCGCCACGAGCCCGCAAGAAATGGGCGGCGGCGCCCGCTGAATTGCTAGCGTCGTCGCTGGCTCAGCGATCACGAATGACGCTGTGGCAGCCAGCGCAAGCGTTGAGTAACTCGCCGAACAACGCGCTGCGGCCATCGCCAGCAGGCTTGTTGACGGCGGTTTTGGCTAGTTCGCGCACGCGGTTGGTCCACACTTCGAGCGTGAGTTTGCGTTCGGCGACATCAATGTGAATCGTCGATAGAGCCTGTGCGCCTTGCACCCAGCGCTCATCCGATGGGCCTAACAAGCCGTCCCACATCCGCGCAGCCGCCCATTGGTGGCTCAACATTTGATCTGCCAACGTTTTGCCAGCCGGCGGCGGTTCGTCGACAGCAAAGGATGCGTGGCCTGACACGGTTTGGTGACAGCTGCCGCACAATGCTCCGAGCGCAACGGCTGATGTCGATGCTGCTGCGATGTCTTTGGCTTGCACAACATCGATCGCTGCAATGCGAATGCGAGCCAAAAATGGCTGCCACTGCGGCAACACAGCAGGATCTTCGATGGCGACCAGCGTTTTGGCTTCACTTTGCGCTTTGGGCAAATCACTCAACGCAATGGCATTGCTGATGCCTCGGATCGCATTCAAGCGCTGATGCATGCGATCGCGTTCATCTTTGACGGCTTCCGCCAACGGCGACGCTGAGCCAGGCCGCGCCTCTGGCTGTGCTTCGGGATGTCGCGACGCCGGCGCGCTTGCGTTTGAACACCCAGCGCACGCCAACAGTACAATCGCTTTTTTCATTTGCTGCCTTGGTAAGCACGATTCGACCATTAGCAATGCGTCGTCGAGCCGCAGCCACACCCCTATTGATTTCCAGTCTATAACCGAATCATTTTTGACGAGTCTGATATTGTTTCGTAATGTTAATGGGTTACTGGTGGAATTGGACCGAATCAAAGATTGGATGCCAGCGACATTCGCACTGGCGCATGTTACCCAACCTGCCAAGAATCGAGGCGAGATGACTAGTACAAATGGGTTGAAGCGCACCTTAGCTGGTGTTTGTTTAGTAGTTGGTTTGGGCGGCTGCGGCCTCATCAACGTCAATGGCAAACCGTTGACGCTCGGGTCATCGTCGGCGAATACCGCTGCGCCCACGAGTGAAACTGCAAGCTCGACGGCGAATACGGAACCCACGGCGGCGGAGCCAGCGGAGTCACCAACGACCACGAGTCCAACTCCGCAGTTCGATGAAAGCAGTGATCTCGAAACGCAGGACTACGCTACATTTACCGGGCCCATTGGCCAATATGGAAACATGCCCGACCACTGTGGCGAGGCTGCTTTCAAGATGGACCAGTTGGGTAACACCGCAAGCATGTGGGCGCAGATCGGTTTTTTCGAAGCCTGCGTGCACTTGGGGCGCGATACCAGCAAGTACGAGTCGCTCGAATTTTCGTTATTGGGCGCTGCGATTCTCAGCACGCAACAACCGCTTGATAGCAAAAAGGCGCAAGCGGAAATTGCTGCTAACAAGTCGTTGAACAAACACTCACGCACCGATCTGCAAAAAAGACTTACTCGTGACATCGATGCTTTCAATCGTGCAAAGGCTGAGATCGCCGCGCTTGCCAAAACTGAACCTGCAGTTGCGAAGATGGTTGCCATTGCAGAGCAGGAATTTCGCAATTGGTCGACGCGCGTGCCGGCTCGCGATGCCCTGGTAGCGCGCCTCGCCGCCTTGGAAGCTGTGGAAAACTCGAAGAAGAATTCGGAACTTGCGGTGGCGGCGGACTGTCGCGACACCACGGGGCAAGCTTGGCGCGCATATCTCGCAGGGCTCAAGCTTCCCGCGGTATCGGCGGGCGATCAGTTGGAGCAATACTTTTATGCGACCGTCACCGGCGTTGATGGTTATCTGACGTATGCGGCGCTGGCCACATGTTTAAAAATCCAGACGAAGGTCGAGCGCGGCCAAGGTGGGCCTCGTAAGGGTGGGCCAAGTAATCGCTATGTTGATTTCGACGGCACGCTGCTTAAGCGATTTCTTGGTACGGCCGAAACCCGACGCGGACCGCGCACTTCGATCGCAGCAAGCTGGATCAGTGCAAACCCAGCCATCGTGTTTGATGATCGCAGCAAGAAACTTGGAACGTTGCTCGTCAACGCTGAAATGGTCGGTGGCGGCGTCGGCGAATCCACGCCGGTCAAAGGCGTCATTGCAAGCGTAAGCGACGGCGACGGTGGCACCGTGGTCACCTTCAAGAAGGTGTTGGTTGATGCGTATGAGTGCACTGCGATGCGGACAACCGATCGTATTTGGTACATTCGCCCAAGCGGTGACGTCGAGTATCATCGCGAATGCACAGCGTCGAAAAAATCGAAACGCGATGACACTCCAGAGCCGATGGCTTTTGACAAAACGCTTGCGCTAGGTTTGGCACCAGGCATGTTGTTGATTGCAACAACCGGCCTGCCAATCGTTGCAACCAGCAGCGTGAGTTCGACCAAACCGGTGTTTGTGCTTGGTGGCAAGCTGTAGGCGACAACCCATGAAGAAATCTTGTCAACGCTGGTGCTGGTTGCTGCTCGGCAGCCTGATGGTTGGTTGCGGCCTTGTACAAATCAACGGCAAACCGCTGGGCGGAGAAACGCACAGCAGTCCACCGCAAAAAGCTGAGCCGCGCGAATTTGAGTCGAACGAAACGGCTGAGCCCGCTCCGCCTCATAAGCACCAGCCAAAGGATTCCGGGGACGTCGATAGCGGACCGCGCCGCGCGTCGCCAGTCGCCACGCCAACGGTCGATCATAGCGACGGCGTTGTGGTGCTACCGGCTGGCTTTTCGCCAGCGTACGTATTGTTCTACTACGACTGCCCGATCGCGACCGGTGGCGCCAACGTCGACGTTTTCTTGGCGTGCGGGCGGACCAAGAAAAAGTCGATGGTTTGTCGTTGGGTTGGTTCGTCAATGTTCGCGTTGGACCCCGCTGGCGATGAAGAAGCTTCGAAGCAAAAGTCCGACGCGTTTAGCGCAACGGTTTTGGTGGATAACAGCAATACGTTGAGTTTTGCGACGGCCAGCAGTGGCACCAGTGTGCAAATCAAACTGAAGGCCGAGCAAAGCACGTTGACGCGACGCGCAGATAACGGCGAGGCGGTGGTCTGCAAAGGCACGTCCGAAACTGCCGCCCAGTTTACTCAGATATTGGCCAAATTCCGAAAAGACGTCGAAGCGCGGCGTGCCGCTGAAGAAGAAGAGAACCGCGTTAACGAGGGGCGCGAGCAGAATGAACCGGAGCGTACGCGGCCAACCTCAAGTTCGCCGCGTCCCAAAGGTTCGGAACGCGGGCGCATGTGTGGCAAAGACAGCGATTGCCAATCGGGCTCGTGCGAAATGCAAAACCGAACACGCGGTACGTGCAAATAGTTCGGCGTCCGCTGCGGAGCTAGCCAAACTGCACGGAGCGCATCGTCATGGCGCCAGGGCCGAAGCCGGTGATTGGAAATGTCACGGCGGCTTTTTCAGCGGCGCCGATGGCAGCGAGCACAGGCACAAAGTGTTCGTGGGTTGGCAGCGCTTTGCCGACGTGAGGCGCTTGGTTGCGATAGTCCAGCAGCGCAGGAATGTTGTGGTTGGCAATTGCTTCCGCGCACCAGTTGTCAAACTCAACGGCCCACGGCGGCACATGCTGGCCGGTTGGGTACTCACGCAGCAATCGCAGATTGTGCGAAAGAAAGCCGCTGCCGACGATCAACACGCCTTCGTTGCGCAGCGGCGCTAACGCTTGCCCAACGCCATACACTTCGGCGGCATCCATGCTTGGCAGCGAAACTTGTAACACCGGGATGTCCGCGTGCGGATACATGCCCAACAACGGCACATAAACGCCGTGATCGAGCCCGCGCTCGGGCGCCCGCGCGACTGGTTGTTTGGCTGCGGTTAACAAAGCTTGCACACGGTCGGCCAATGCTGGCGCACCAGGCGACGCGTATTGCGTGCGATACATGTGCGCTGGAAAACCGTAGAAATCGTAGATCAACGGAATCGTTTTAATTGCGCCGATCGTCGTCGGTGCGGCTTCCCAGTGCGCTGATAGCACAAGGATTTCTTTGGGCCGCGGCAAGGTTTGCGCCCACGCGTGCATGGCAGCAAGCCACGGTTTGTCTTCGAGTTGAAACGGCGAGCCGTGCGCAATAAACAAGCTTGGCATCGTGGACATGCCGTCAGTGTTGGCCTTTCACTGACGCAGCACAAGCGGTTGTTACTGAGACAATCTGTACGTGGAGCGAGACAATACCCGCGACAATGGCCACGCCGCGTTCCGGCAGTGCGTTACAGCGCTTTGTCAGGCGCAGGTGTTGCGGCTGGTTTCGTCGCTGGTTTCGTCGCTGGTTTCTGCGGGGGCTTTTTCGCAGGCGTTTTGCTCGCCGGCTTGTCGGCGGCTTTTACCGCCGGTTTGTCAGTCGGCTTGTCGGCGGCTTTCATCGCCGGCTTGTCGGCGGCTTTTACCGCCGGTTTGTCGGCCGGCTTGTCGGCCGGCTTGTCGACTGGCTTGTCGGCCGGCTTCATCGTCATCGGCTTGACTCCTTTGGCGCTGAGGTTGGTGCCTTTTTTATCAGCGCATTCTTTTTCGGTAACTTCGAGCCAGCCTTTGCCTTTGCACGAATTGGTGCCAGCGCATGAGTTGCCGCCTGGGCCGCCGCATTTGCCTTGGCCTTTACATGCGTTAATGCCTTCGCACATGATCTTTGCTGAGTTGGTTTTGGCATCACCAGCGTGCGCCGTCGCGCCTGCAGTGAGCAAAAGGCTAGCAACCGACATCGCAATCATTCGTCCGTTCATCGTCATCATCCTTTGGTGTGGGTGCAGTAGTACGCCGACGGAGCCAAACGTTCCAGAAATTCGTTACGAAAGTGCAGCGACGGCTCGTTCCAACATCGCAACGACGTGGGCCACTCGTTCAAGTTGCAGGCGACCTTTGGGACTCACGGCCCAAACTGGAATTGGTGCAAACTGCCACGCGGGCAACACTCTTTCGACGAGTCCGCTTTGTTGGCCACGCCGCGCTATCGCCAGCGGAAGCAAGCCGATTCCGAATCCGCCGTAAATCAATTCGCTTTGCAAGCGCGCATCACTGCACTCAAACCGGCCGCCGAGTCGTGCGGTTGCTCGGCTTCGTCCGGTCGTACTCACGAGGGCCCAGTGGGTTTCTGGCGCTTCGCCAAGTCGACGTATGCATTCGTGATCGACGAGGTCCTCCGGGCTGCGCGGTGCACCAGCGCTTCGTAGGTACGCTGGGGTCGCGGCCATCACATAGTTGGCGCTACCGAGCCGCTTGACGACGAGCGAACTATCGCGCAGTGCCCCGGACTGCACTGCCAAATCAAATCCCTTGCTGCGAATATCGGCATTGTCGTCGACCACCGCGACTTGCAATTGCAAGCGCGGCGCGTTGTTGAGCAACCGCGCGATTTCCACACCAAGGCCCATCCCTGCAAGCGCTGAGCGGACGGCGATGCGCACTCGCCCACTTACGCCGCCAGGACTTTTGATAGCGGCTTCGCTTCGTTCCGCTGCGTCCATCAGCGCTTCGGTGGTTTGCCAAAACCGCTCGCCTTCTTCGGTTAAGCGAAAGCCGCGTGTTGTACGATCTGCGAGGCGTACGCCGAGCGCGGTTTCGAGCGCAAGCAACCGCTGACTCACGAGGTTTTTGCTGCGCTGCACGGCGCGCGCTGCGGCGCTGATGCCGCCGGAATTTACGACTTGCCGAAACAGCCGAATGTCGTCGAGTGAGTCGATGCGCATTGCGGCATTGTCCATGAAATGGGGACAATGTGTAGCCGTTGTACCCACTTCTTAGACGTCTGCGTTGGCTGCATGATGGCTGCAACTACGAAAGGATCATCATGACTCAGCTCGCTTCACAAATAGGTACCCAACCCGCTATCGCTGGCCGCCGCGCGCCGTTGCAAATCGAATTGAAGTTTCAACTCGACGTTGCGCCTGCCGAGGCATTTGACCTTATGTCAACGCGGCTTGCCGAATGGTTTGCGCAGATCCACGACGTCACATGGGATCACGCGCGCTCAAACCGCGGGGCATCGACGCTTGGCGTGTGCTCTGAACGCGTGTGCAACTTCGGAGGCAAATCGTTGCTCGAAGAAATCGTCGAGTTCGAGCCTGGGCGTCGCTACGCATATCGCATCGACATGGCGAAGTCGCAAATGAAGATGCCGATACGTAATCATCTTGGCACGTTTGCGATTGAAGCGACGAGCACCGGCACCGCCAGCGTCGTCACGTGGCATCAATACTTTGATGCGAAGTGGCTTGTTCCGGCAGCGATGCTGCGCTGGCAGATGCGCGACAAGCTCATGCGGCCCGCCGTCGACGAAGCGATTCGCAAATACGGTGGCGTTTGGATCAAGAACAAATAGCTCGCTGCCGCGCACCGCACTGAATCAAGGATTCATATGAAAAAGATGATGGCCACTAGCGCAAGCTGCTGTACGAAAACGTGCGACGCGTCGCACTGTGCAGAAAATGTGCAGCAAGTATAAGAAATGCCCACATTGCGAGGGCTTTGCGCAGCGTGCAATCGTCGTCGATACACGTGATCAAAAGGGGCACCATGTCATCATGTAAATTGGCGTTGTTTGGGTTGGGCTTTGCTGGCGCGTCGCTGCTAGCGGCTGCACCGGTGGCCGCACAACCGGCGGTCGGCACGGCGCATAAAGTCTTCATCGAAGGCGGGCTGGGATACGGCTACAACATGAGCACGAGCCAATACCTCGCGGTGAGCAATGGCACCAAGTTTGATAGCCCGCACGCCAAAGGGCCAGCACTCGACCTCGCTGGCGGCTACATGTTTTTGCCAAACTTGGCGGTTTACGGCGACCTGCAATTTGCGTGGGCTTCGACGCTGACGGCGCAAAACGACAACGGTGACACCGAAGATTTTTCGATGCAGTACACCAGCATGAGCGTGGGCCTGCGCACCGCAGTGCCGGCTGGCCCGGGTGAAGTGTATGCCCAGCTTGCGCTTGGCTTCGTGCTGCCGTTTGATACCGAACGTGATCGCCAGCAAGTTAACGGCGAATCGCGTTTGACCACCGTCGGCTACAACAGCGGCTTCGGTGCTCGCGGCGAAATGGGCTATCACTACAATGTGAATGAGCGTTTGTATCTCGCGGGCGGGTTGCGGCTGCAGGCGTTTGCGACCGACAACGTTGGCCGTGAACGGGTTCGCACCGATAGCCCAAGTGGCAACGTCGACCGCGAGACATACAGCACCGATCCCAATGCCAATAACACAGCACGTGCCGAAGCGTTGTCAGTGCAAGATCTCCGGATTCGCATCGGCGTTGGCTATCGGTTCTAAATCACTGCGGTTCTCGAAGATGCGGGGCAAATCGCCCCACGCTGCGGGGCACCGGTCGGCGGAAAAATGCCAAAAAATGCCGACGGCTCCGTAACGTTTTCAGGTTTCGTCGTACAAAGTCTCACAATGAAAAATCCAATTCGCACCGGAACCATCACTGCCATTGCTGCTGCCAGCCTGTTCGCCACCGCTTGCGGTAGCAAAGCATCGACCAAAACCACCACGCCAACCGCGACGGAAAAAACCGCGATGACGATGTGCATGGGCGCCAACGAATGCAAAGCCCAAGGCACCTGCCACACTGACAAGAACAGCTGCAAAGGCCAAAACGCATGCAAGGGCCAAGGCGTGATGGAAACCGCCAGCGCCGAAGAATGCACTGGCAAAGGTGGCACCGTGCAAACCGCTGAAGCACCAGCTCCAGCACCAGCACCAGCTCAATAACTTTCGCGCTAGCGAATTTTATGTTTGCAAACCTCGGCTTTGGGCTCGGGCTTCGCACCGTTCACTACGGCGACGTCATCGATAGTGACGTTGTTCCGCCAGTGGATTGGTGGGAAGTTATCAGTGAGAACTTCATGGTCGAGGGGGGCAACCCCCGACGCATTTTGCGTTTGGTGCGTGAGCGTTGGCCAGTAGCGTTACACGGCGTTTCGCTGTCTATCGGTACTGTCGATCCGCTCGACGAACATTATCTGGCTCAGTTGGCAGCGTTGATTGCCGATGTTGAGCCTGCGATCGTTTCCGACCACTTGTGTTGGATGACGCTAGGTGGCCACAGCGGCCACGATTTGTGGCCGTTGCCGTACACCGAAGAAGCGTTGAATTTGGTGGTCCGCAAAGTACAGCAAGTGCAAGATCGCTTGAAGCGTCGCATCTTGTTGGAAAACCCGTCGACGTACGTGACGTTTAGCGCTAGCCGGATCGCCGAAGGCGAGTTCATGGCTGAGATCGCCAAACGTGCCGACTGCGGGATCTTGCTCGACGTAAATAATGTCTACGTCAGCTGTCGCAACCATGGCTGGGATCCGCAAGCGTATCTGGCGGCGATTCCAGCGGAACGGGTTGGGCAAATTCACTTGGCTGGGCACACCGATTTCGGCACGCATTTGCTCGATACCCACGATCATCCGGTTTGTGACGCCGTGTGGAGTTTGTATCGCGATGCGATCATCAAACTTGGGCCGCGCAGCTCGATGATCGAGCGTGACGATGCGATTCCGCCGCTGGCGGAGCTGCTAACCGAGCTTGCGAACGTGCGCGCATTGGCAGCCGATGCGTTAGCCGTGCGCGCAGGAGCGTTGCCATGAGCGAGCTCGCCATGATTCAGCAACAGTTCTATGACTTCGTGACCAAAGGCAGCGCGGCCGACGGCTTGATCGCGACTGGCGATCTGAAGATCTACGCGCGCATGTACGCCAGCCGTTTGCACGACGCAATCGCGGGCGATTATCCCAAGCTGCAAAACCGGCTCGGCCACGACGAATTTGCGTCGCTGGTGTATCGCTTCATCGTTGCCCATCCGCCGCAGTCGTTTACGCTGCGTGATGCCGGCCTTAAGCTTGGGCGCTATCTGCGCAGCAGCGCCGATGCCTCGGTAGGCGTATGGGCCGCCGAGCTAGCCGAACTTGAGCGGGCACGTGTCGAGTGCTTTGATGCGCGTGATGCGGCGCCGTTGCAACAAGATGCCGTTGCTGCACTTGGTGATGCGCTGCCGGACTTGGTCTTGCGTTGGGTGCCGGCGAGCGCCATGGTGACGCTGACCACCAATGTTGACGACATTTGGAGTGCGATCGAAGATGGCACTGACGTACCGGCAGTTGCTTTGGCGCAGCGGGTGGTATTGGTGTGGCGGCGCGCAACGACGGTCGTGCATCGCACCCTCGACGACGACGAAGCTGCACTGGCGCCGATGATGATTGCTGGTGCAACGTTTACCGAAGTGTGCGACGTGCTTGCCACCCAACATGGCGAGCAGGCTGCGCCACGCGCCGTTGAGCTGTTGTTGCGCTGGCTGCAAGCCGAAGCGCTGGACGATACGCTCGTCGCGCGCTCGGTGTAGGTATCTTGCTGAAACTTCAGCCCGCGCAAAAAAGTAAACAAACTACGCAACCTTCTATCCACGCTCGCGATAGCGCCCCCGCAGGCCGAGATGTTCTTGGCCGCGTTGTTCAAACGCCTGGTAGGGAGATTGAGATGCGAGTTATTTCTTCGTTCATTTATGGATCGTTGTTGGTTTCGCTTGCTGCGGGTTGTGTCACTGACCCTGCGGACCCCAACGACCCGGGTGGTGGCGGTAGCGGTGGTTTCCACGCGATCAAGATGCCGGCTGGCAAAGAGAATCTGAATTTTTCCGGTGTGTATTGCGCGTCAGCAACGCAATGTGTTGCGACTGCAAACCTCAGCGGCATTGGCGGTGTCTATGCGTTGGGCGATACCGACCTCGGCGAATTGCTCGTCGATGGCACATATCCGGGCCCAGTGCCAACAGCCGCCGACCAGCTTGGCGACGTAAATTTTGTTGGTATCGATAAATCGCGAAGCGGTGTGATTGCTCGCGCTGGCACGTCCGGCGCTTTTGTTTCCGCTACTGGCGATATCACCAAAAAAGCTAGCTGGTCGGTGGCGTCGATGGGCAAAGCCGATGGGGCGTCGCTGCCGCTCAACGACCAAGCGCAGCTGGTCGACACTGCCGGCAAATGGTTGTTTTTGAACGAACTTGGCTTTGTCTACAGCTCGCCGACGGCGCCTGGGCCGTCGACGGTGTGGACCAAATTGTGGAGTCCGCAAGCCACGCCTTCGGTGCCCGCTAATTTTCCTTCGATGTATTCGGCTGACCCAACCTTGTGCGATTCGGATCTCACTGGCGGCGCGGTACCGTTTATTAGCAACCCAGCATTCATTAGCCCCGACGGGGCTGTCATCGTGCATCCTGCTGGCGGCATTTCGCAAAAAGGAACTGCGAAGCCAGGCGTGTGCATCTCAACTGATAAAGGCGCACACTTTTATTCGGCTCCGTTTGCCGATGTGGCGGATGTCGACAACGCTGGACCGCACGGTGTGACTTGCACCGATAACAATCACTGCGTTGCCTTGCACGGCTTAGACTTCGTCGGCGACCCGTACATCTACACCACTGCAAATGCAACGATGGGCAAAGCGTCGACGTGGACCAAAGCTACCTTGCCGGCAAGTGTGACAGGCGCTAGCAACGTTTCGCTGCGTGCGGTGTTCTTTGCACCGGATGGCAAACACGGCTGGTGCGTCGGCGACATCAGCCACGACCCTTTGCTGCTGAAAACCGTCGACGGTGGCAAGACCTGGACCGATAGCAGTGCAAGTGTTGCCAGCGTTGCAACCCGCGAGTTGAACAATGGCTTCGCACTCGATGCGGACCACATTTGGTTGGTTGGCAACAAGGGCACCGTTGTCGCAACGGCAACTGCGCAGAAGTAGTAAGCGAGACTATTCGCTGCGCGCCGCAATCGGCAGCGCGCGTTGATTCCACGCCAGCATGCCACCGCGCATGTTGGCGATTGTTGTGAAACCCATTTTTTGCGCAAGCACGGTCGCTTTACCCGAGCGTGCGCCCGAGCGACAAACCATGATCGTTGGAACATCACGCGGCAATGCGGCCAACGTGGTTTCGAGGTTGCCCAACGGCATTGGCACGCAACCTTCGATGTGGCCTAGTTCGCTGACGAGTTCGGCTGGTTCGCGGACATCAATGATGCGCACTTCGGTGCGATGGTGATGCACCCACTCTGGCGGCACTTCGGGCAAGCCGTCGGCGGTGGTTTCAATAGGCGCCCAGGTGCGAGCGGTGAGATTTTCTCCGGTAACCATGCCGCATTGTAAATTACGAGGCAGGGCAGCGTCGATCTTTTTGGGGTATGCCAACGACAGATTCGCCATAATCTTCACGAATTCGGCTTCGGTCTTGCCGCTGCCCAAGCGTGGATTGCAACGTTGCTCTTCATCGACGGTTGAGCTGGTGTTGCCTTTGTAGTCGTGGCCCGGGTAGATCGCGGTGGTTGCTGGCAGCGTAAAGATCTTTTGGGTGACTGACGCAAACAGCGTTACCGCGCTGCCTTGTTGAAAATCGGTACGGCCGCAGCCGCGTATGAGCAATGCATCGCCGGTGAACACCATGCGTTGGTCGTCGGTGACGAAGCTTAAGCAGCCAGCGGTGTGACCTGGTGTTTCCAACACGCGCAACGAATGGGCGCCAAATGCAATGGTGTCGCCATCGTGAGCTTTGACATCGCAGCAGCCAACTTCGGCGCGGTGCGACAACACGGTCTTGCAGCCCAGGCGCTCGCGCAACGTGCCGAGCGCCGTGACATGATCAGCGTGGACGTGGGTGTCGAGTGCGTAACGCAAGGTTAGCCCAAGATCGCGCAGCAATTGAATGTCGCGATCAATCTGTTC
>JAKQOD010000928.1 GCA_029565465.1 Deltaproteobacteria bacterium | reverse complement strand
GCCAGTGAGCCAGCAGCCTCGGATGCGGGTCGATGATGTGGATGTTCGCTGCCGGCACCCCCGCGTGCCGGAGGCGGATCGCGAGGTGCACACCGTGTGGGCCGCCACCAATGATGGCCCATTTTTTTTGGTTTATTGCCATTTGTAAATGCAATTGTGTAGCAAATGCTTAATTGCATCAATTGTAGTTGCAATGTAATTGCATTTGTATATGAAATGCCGAAATGAAAACACGTATCCCGGTCACCGTACTGACGGGCTTCCTTGGCTCGGGCAAGACCACCCTGCTTAATCGGATTCTGAGCGAACATCACGGCCAGCGCATTGCCGTGATCGAAAATGAATTCGGCGAAATTGGCATCGATCAAGCGTTGGTGATTAACGCCGACGAAGAAGTCTTTGAAATGAACAACGGGTGCATCTGTTGCACGGTGCGCGGCGATCTGATTCGAGTGCTGGGCAATTTGCTCAAGCGCCGCGACACGTTTGATCGCATCCTGGTTGAAACCACTGGCATGGCGAACCCAGGGCCGGTGGCGCAGACGTTTTTCGTCGATGAAGATGTCCAGCAAGATTTTGTATTGGATGGCATCATCACCTTGGTTGATGCCAAGCACTTGACGCTGCACATCGACGAATCCGAAGAAGCGCGAGAGCAAGTTGCGTTTGCGGATGTCGTCGTTTTTAACAAGGTTGACTTGGTTGAGCCCGACGAACTGCAAGCCTTGCGCGCTCGAGTGAGCAAGATGAATCCGCTGGCAACGCAGCTCACGGGCAGCTATGGCAACGTGCCGTTGGCACAGGTATTGAGCGTTGGCGGCTTTGATCTGAGCCGTGCGCTTGAACGCAAGCCGGCGTTTCTTGAACCGGAATATCCGTTCGAGTGGGCAGGCATGTACCAGTTGCCGGCTGGGCGCTATGCACTTGAATTCGCGGCAGGGCCGGACCCTACCTGCAAGGTCTGCATCGTTGCGACGGTAGAGCGTACCGCGGCGCAGATCGCCGAAGATACGTTTCGCGCCTTTGCGGCTCCAGCGACCGCGGTGAACGCGGGAGTGCAGCCATTGCAAGCAAGCGAGGTCGTTTACGAGTTAACGATGCCGACCGGCACTACGGTGCACCGTTTCGTCGTCGATATTCCCATCGCTGGCGCCTACACCGTGCTAACGCAGCATCTGCCGGAAGAGTTTGCGATGCGACTCGTTGATGTAGCCGGCCAGCCGGTTGCACCGGCAGCGGAGCATGCGTTTGCAGCCGCACATAGTCACGACGATAGCGTTACTTCGGTGTCGCTCGAGTTCGCGCAGCCGTTTGACGAAACCCGGCTCAATAAATGGATTTCGAAATTGTTGCGCGAACAAGGCGCCAACATTTTTCGCATGAAGGGCATCTTGGACATCGCCGGGACGCCGAAACGTTACGTGTTTCAAGCGGTGCACATGCTGTTTGATGGGCAAGCCGATCGGCCATGGGGCGATGCGCCTCGCCAAAGTCAACTTGTGTTTATTGGTCGCGAGCTCAACCACGCCGCGTTGCAACAAGGACTTGAATCATGTCTAGCGTAGTTGCGCCGTCGGAGCGCTTGGCAGTAGCGGAACTCGGTTGTTTTCCCGTTTGTTTGCAATGGGCGCCAAGCGGCGCGTTTGTGGCCATCGGTGGTGACGATGGCGACATTCGTTTTGTCGACGGTGGCGGCACCATCGTTGCAAAGTTTCGCGCGCATGAAGGCGGCGTTACAGCGTTAGCGTGGCATCCGCGTACAGGGGAATTGGCCACTACCGGGCAAGACCAAAAAGTTCGCGTGTGGACTCAAGTCGGCGCCGATGGCGTGACGTGGGTTGCACAAGAAGTTTTCGCTGCGGCGCGGTGTGCGGTCGAAATGCTGGCATGGAGCAACACCCAACGTTGGTTGGCGATGGTCGTTGGCAAACAAGTCATGGTTGCAATGGCTGGCGGCTTAACCGACCTCAACCAACCGTTTACCACCCAGGAATTGGGCGCGTTGGCGTCGGCAGTCACTGGCTTGCGCTTCACGCCAAGCGGCAAAACGTTGGGCGCTGCAGCGTTTGGTGGCGTCACGTTACTTGATCCCGTCGGGCAACGCACGGTGAAGCAGTTGGCGTGGAAAGGCTCGATGCTTGGGCTTGAGTTTTCACCCGATGGCACCATCGCGGCATGTGGCTGCCAGGATAACAGCGTGCATTTTTGGCGCATTGCATCGGGCAAAGACGCGCAGATGTCAGGCTACCCAGTGAAGCCCAATCGCGTGTCGTTTTCGTCGGACGGGCGTTACTTAGCAACGAATGGTGATGCCACGATTTGTTTGTGGCCGTTTGATAAGAAGGGGCCAGAAGGGCGCAGTCCAGTGGTGTTGGAAGGCCATGCCTCGGCTGTTGTCGAGTTGGCGTTTGCGCCCATGGTGAATATGCTGTTATCGGGGGATCGCGACGGCACGCTTGCGTTGTGGGCACCGCCAAAGCTCAAAACTCCAGCGATGATGCATCGCATGCCGAGCAAAGTGGCGGCGCTTGGCTGGGGCGTTGATGCTGGCCAAAAACAGCTTTGCTGGGCTGCTGCGGATCAAGGTGGGTCACTGCTGCTGGGCCACGTATGAACCTTGCGGCTGCGGTAGCGTTTGGCATTGTGCACGGCGCGCGGCACACGTTTGAGCCGGATCATCTCGCTGCAGTTTCGGTGATGGTTACCAGCACGCGCGGCCTGCGCCGTGCCGCGTGGTTAGGTGCGTTGTGGGGGCTTGGTCACACGGTTGCGTTAACCGCCGTAGCCGCAGTGCTGATCGTCGCGGGCGCGAATCTGCCTGCGACATGGGATGCCGTCTTTGCCTTGTTGATTGGCGTGTTGCTATTAGTGCTTGGTGTGCGAGCCATGGTGTTGGCCCAGGTTGCTCCGCGCGAAACCATCGCCGCTGATGCAACCCAACCGCATGCGCACAACCATCCGCACCGGCCGCTGCGATCACCGCTGCAAGCGCTCGCGGTTGGCACATTGCATGGCATGGCTGGCAGTGGCGCGATCACGGCGCTTGCGGTTGCCGGGATGTCGTCGCTGCCAGCGCAAGTTGGCTTCGTATTGGTGTTTGGCCTTGCGTCGACGCTTGGCATGGCGACCGTATCGGCTATCGCGGGCGCAACGTTCGCGCGGGTGGCTCGGCCTTGGCTAGCGCGTGCATTGGGCGTCGTGGTCGGCCTGGTGTCGATTGTTATTGGTGTGCAAACGGTTTGGGCTGCGCTTGCAGCGTTGCGTTGAGCCAGTTCGGCCGCTGCTGCGCGGCTACTGACACGTCAGTTGCGCGATGCTTTTGTCAGCCGCTTCACAAGGCCCTTCGTAACCTTCGCAGGTCAAGCTCGGCGGCATCCGCAGCGCTGGGCCGTTGCCGCAACGGCACCAACAATGCTCTTCGGTATCGTGTGACGCGCTGATGTTGAGCGTTGCATTGGGGTTGAGCGGGTCGCGCGTGTACGCCTGGCCGCACGGGCATGACTGCGACATCGAGCAGGCGACGATCGCGCCAAGCCCGATTAACAATGCTGCCGCTGCAAACTTCATAGGTGTAGCGTAGCCGGTTGCTAGGGCCGTGTCACGACTTAGAATGCCAAGGCATCAAAGGTTACAACCAACCGTTTGGTTCCTGCCGGCACCGGCGGAGAGCGGTGAACCGCACCGCGCCCCGTATTGTTGGGCCAGGTTTCACCCTTGAGCAGCACGAGGTCGCCGACTTGCGCTGCCCAAATCACAGCGCCTTTGCGCTCTACCGGTGGGGCACCAGCGTAGGGAATGCCCAGCGCTGAACGGTCAACTTCGTGATTGGCTACGTACTGGGTGCCGGGCCCGAGATACGTCATTACGCCACGCAAAACGACACGATCGACATGGAAGCGCGGACACATGGCTTCGGTGGTAGCTACCACGCGAATGCCCAGCGCAGTGCATTCGGTGACGTCGGCAAAAACTTGTGCCCAGTACGTGACGTCGTCGGCAAAATCGTCGCTGAACGAGCCCCACGTGTCTGCGCAGCGAGCCCTGACCGCGGAACGCAAGGACTCGCCTGGCACCGTGCGAATTGTCAATGGCAGTGCCAGCCCACTGAGATCGAGGCTTGTGATGGACGCTAGTTGGGCAGGCAGCGGCCGACGCAAGGTAACGACATTGCGATCATCGTGACAGATATCCATAAGCTCGACGGTTTCGTCGACGATACGATGGCTAATCACATAATCGGCAATCACGGGTTGGCGTGGCGGACGGGACAGCGCTTGCATGTATTGACTCCTACGAGAAGGGCGTGCAGAGCAGGCCGCGGAAGGCGGTCGCATTTGAATGCAGTTGCAATTCGTATGCATATATTCGCGAGTGAGTAAATGCAAGTCTATTGCGATAGTCGCGCGGTTTAGTTGCTTTGAGTATGCAAATGCAATAGATTGTCAATAAGTGCTGGCATCCCTGCAAACGCATCGATTGTTGCACTCGGCAAAACCGAGGTGGCCGCAGTGCCATGTGCGGCCCTTGCAGCCGTCGGCAACGACGCCGAATGTGACATGGTTGGCAGGGGGATTCTGCCTCGAAGGCGTTGAAGCTACATTGCTTGGGCCCTTGCGCGCGCGCGCTGCTGAACAATTACGGCCGCAACCGTGTCTGCAGGATCCGCAAGCCGTTGCGATCTTGCAGCGCTTGGGTTGTGGCACCAAGCTCGAAAGCACACCGGGGGCTTATCATCGAGTCGCGCAGCGCACCTCGATCATTGATCGCTGGGTCAACGAATTTCTCGACGCACAGCCCGCCGGCGTCGTGGTCGAGCTGGGCGCTGGGCTCAACACGCGGTGCGAACGCATAAGTGCGGGCCGTGGCACGTGGATTGAGCTCGATTTTCCTCGGGTGATGCGCTTGCGAAACCACGTGCTTGCTAGTTTGCCGCATCGTCGGCAGATCGCTGCGTCCATCGCCGACGCTGCTTGGTTTGCTGAAATTCCAGCGGTGCCTGGACCTATCTGTTTTGTCGCCGAAGCCTTGCTTGGTTATCTGCCTGGGCCAGCGGTGCGTTGGCTGCTTGGTGAGTTAGCGCAACGGTTTCCTGAGGCCGTGATTATCTTTGATACGCATCCTGACTGGTGCGTAGTGAACGGGACAGGGCAAGACATGGCGCTTGATACAATAGTGCAGTGGATGCCAGCGTTCCAGCTGCGTGATGCTGTGCGGATGCAAGCAACGCCGACCACCGAACGGCACAGTATGTTGACCCGTTTTGTAAGCTGCCCCGACGCTGACCGCGTCGTTGAAACTAAAAAGAGGACAATTGTATGAAAACGAACATGAGCTTGAAGAATATTGCAATGAGTGCGCTTGCGTTGGTTCCGCTGTGGGCTGCGTGTGATGATGGTGGCAGCGAAAACGAACTCGAAGTTTTCACGACGGTGTCGCTGACGTTTACGCCGGTTGGCGGTGGCGCTGCTGTGACGGCAGCATTCAAAGATGCTGATGGCGATGGTGGCAACGCACCAACGATTGATCCGATCAATTTAGTAGCGGGCACGCAATACACTACGACCGTGAAGTTCCTCAATGAACTCGAAACGCCGGTGGCGGACATCACGCTCGAAGTAAAAGACGAAGGTGATCAGCATCAAGTGTTTCTCACTGGCACGGCCGTGAACGGCCCAGCAAGCAATCAACCGACTGCGCCGCTGACGCATACGTACAGCGACACTGACGTCAACGGTTTGCCGATTGGCTTGAGCAATAACATCGCAGCCAAAGCCGGCACTGGCATGCTGACATTGACGTTGCGGCATATGCCTCCGGTGAATGGGGCAGCGGTTAAGGTCGCCGGCCTTGCAGATATGGTCAAAGCCTCGGGGCTGGTCGCGATTGGTGGCGAGACCGATGTATCGGTGAATTTTGTCGTTACTGTGCCGTAGGTTGCGGTAGCTTTGCCGCATGCAATTTGGGGTTGGCGTTCTAACCGGTATTTCGGCAACCGTGGCGGCCGTGCAATTGTGGTTTGCCAACGCGGCTGGTGGTTACCGCGACATGTACAAGGACTTTGGCGGCAAGTTGCCGACGCTAACATCGCTCGTGCTCAATCCAGCGTGGTTGTGGGGCACGCCATTGTTGGTGATCGTTATGATCGTTGGCGTGGTGGTTCTGCGTCGGACGCGGCCTGATATTGCGCGGCGGCTGGCGATCGCAGCGTGCGTCACTAGTGTGGTGCTGCTTGGGCTGACGTATCGGCAAGCCACGGCACCGATGCATGAATTGGCAGGAGCGATCCGAAGCGAGTGAGTGAGGGCGCGGTTGGGGCAGGCAGAGGCAAGGGCGCGGACACGGAGGCAGGGACAGGGGCGCGGGCAGGGCCAAGAGACACGGGCACGGACGGGCACGGACACAGCTGCCGATTCATCACAAGTTCTGTCGTGATGTCAGCGATCTGCGACACAAGCGTCGCCCAACGCCAGGCCCAGCAGATGAGACGCCTCCCGAAGACATGATTGTGCGGATAGCGCTTGGTGAACGGGCTCCTCCCAGCGGGCGTAAGGTGGCGCTTTGCATGAGCGCACTGCCAAGAAGCAAAGTACCGCAGCGCAGCCGCTGGCTTGTTGCGGGACCACCCGTTGCGCTGCGCCGCCCGTAGGTGCGGTGGAGCTGTCGTGGCGGCGCGTCACCACTACCGCAGGCCACGGCCGCGTAGGCTCGGAAGTGCAGCGCCACTGCAGCGCCGCCGGCAAGCACGGAACGCACCGCGAGCACGGCAGTAACGCAAGGACGGCAGCGGCACAGGCGCGTGAGCGCTAGCGTTGGCGCCGCGCTAAGTACTGTGCGGCTTTCGCCGCCGCGTCGTCGGACAACGTCCAGCTACGGCCGGTTGGCCACGCAATGCCTTTGCGCCGCAGCCATGCCGACGAATACGGATCGATCCAGTGCTTGGCTTCGAGGATCTGCCGCGCAACATCGACGTGCTTCGGCGTCACGGCGATCCACGCCGCTTGCGGCTGCGTCTTTTCAGTTTCCAATCGCTCCGGCAAATGCTTGCGATAGTTGTTCAAAATGTAGCGGCGCGACACCAGTACTTCCGTCGGAGAACGCAGCAGCCGAGCGTGATAGCGGTCGCTGAATACGCGGCCTTTGCGGCCCCTGAATTTGTTGATCGCCCGTGCCACGCGAATCGAGACGCCGCGCACCGCGCTGGTTAGTGCTTTGCTATTCGCAGCGTCGACCAACATGTGCACGTGATCACCTTGCACCGAAAAATCGCAGATCGGCGCATTGTCGCGCGTTGCGGCTTTGCGCAAGCAATCTTCAATCTTCCGATACACATCGCGCCGACGCAGATTCTTGATATCC
>JAKQOD010000927.1 GCA_029565465.1 Deltaproteobacteria bacterium | reverse complement strand
TGCGCCATACCGGCCACTTTTGCCGCTCGATCATGGAATCGTCGACGGAATGGCGCGTCGCGTGCGCTACTTGCGCATCTCGGTTACCGACCGCTGCAACTATCGTTGCAGCTATTGCATGCCCGACAGCGAGGCTAGCGGAGTCGAATTCGGAGCTCGTAGCGAGTTGCTTACATTTGAAGAAATCGAGCAGATCGCCACCGTTTTTGCCGGTCTTGGGGTGCGTAAAATTCGCTTGACTGGCGGCGAACCTACAATTCGGGTCGGCATTGTCGACCTGGTGCGGCGTTTGGCTAAGGTTCCTGGCATTGCTCAAGTTGTAATGACCAGCAACGGCCATCTGCTCGATGAGTTGGCTACCCCATTGGCGCAAGCAGGCTTGCGCGGCGTCCATGTGTCGCTCGATTCGCTCGATGCCGACAAGTTTCGCCGGCTGACAGGGCGTGGTGATTTGACCAAGGTCCAAGCCGGGATCGCCGCCGCAGCCAGCGCGGGTATTTTACAAGGCATCAATACCGTTGCGCTGCAGAGCGAGAACGCTAATGAAATTCTTAATCTATGTGAATTCGCTTGGCGCCATGGCGCAATTCCGCGCTTCATCGAGCACATGCCGATGTCGAGCGGTGCATTCTATGATGCTAGCCAACAACTCAGTGCCGTCCAGATTCGCCAAACGATCGCAGCAGCCTTTGGTGAGTTAGCGCCAGCGGCAAACAAGCTACCCGATGGCGGCCCAGCGCGTTATTGGGTTACGCCTGGGGGCGCCAAGTAGGTGTTATTTCAGCGATGACCGAACATTTCTGCGACGATTGCAACCGCTTGCGGCTAACCGCCGCAGGCGGCCTGCATGCATGTTTGGGCTACGACGATTCGATCAGCTTGCGCGATATTTTACGTAACGGCGGTGACCAATCCGCACTTCATAACGCTATCGCGCAATCGATCACAGGCAAACGTCCTGGTCATGGCTTCGAATCGACCGGGGTTGGTGGCCCGACCAAACACATGATTTCGGTTGGCGGCTGACCAGGTTTTGCACAGCCATGTGGCATCGCCAAGCGCCTGCAACTGCGACGAAAATGCTTATTTTGAATTACCTTTCTCAACCGGGAATTGCGTAGATACGTGCTACGGTTGCCCCACCGTAGCGGTTTGCTCCGCGCAAGGTAGTCCACATGGCAAATTCAATTCGCTCCATGCTTGCAGCACTCACGTTAGCCACCAGTTTTAGCGTGGCTGCTTGCGATTTCGCGCAACCATACAAAATGGTCGATGAACTCATGACTGCCCCCAATGAGTACAAAGGCAAAGAAATGAAGATCCACGGCTGGGTCGAGCCTGGCTCGATCAAAAAGCAAGTCGTCGATCAAGAGTCGCACACCACGTTCGTGCTGCAACGCGAAGGCAAAAAAGTGGCGGTGACCAATGTGGGCCCGTTGCCGGACACATTCCGCGATCAATCCGAAGTCGTTGCGTCCGGTGTGCTCAAACAAGAAGGCGATCAATACGTCTTCGTTGCCAAAGAGCTGCAAGCCAAGTGCCCTTCCAAATACGAAGGTGCGCAAGGCAACAAAACGCTTTCCAAAGGCGAGCCAAAGTTTCGGTAGCTCACATTCGCGTTGCGGCATGCCCTTTGCGGCGCGACATTTTTCGCGGCGCGCCATCCCTCGCAGCGCTGTTGGTCGATGATTACTGCGGCTGCGGGCCGCTGACCTGAGGTATTTCATGCAGTCTGCAGCCACCACACTTAACTCCACATCGTCGCCGATTGCGCTGGTCGGCACGATAACCATGTTGGCGGCATACGCCGTCGCGGCATGGTGCGTTGCTGCGGGCATCGCAGGCAACGCCAAAAAGAGCCGCCGCTTAGTTACCTCCGCCGTGTATGGGCTCTACGGGTTCGGCGCGCTGATCAGCGTGGCGTCCGCGCTCATCATCTATGCGTTTGTAACCCATGATTACGCCATCAAGTACGTCGCAATGACCAGCGATACCTCGATGGCCACGTGGTACAAGATCACCGCGTTTTGGGGTGGGCTCGACGGCTCGTTGTTGTTTTGGGTGTTGGTGTTAGCGCTGTTCTCGATGATCGCAGTCGCGGTGAACTACAAAAAACACCGTGACATGATCGGCTACGTCGTCGGCACCATCATGGTGGTGCAAGTGTTCTTCATGACGGTGTTGGTATTTCACAAAAATCCTTTTGCAACGTTCCTCAACAACGTGCCGATGGACGGCCAAGGCCTTAACCCACTACTGCAAAACTACTGGATGGTGATTCATCCACCGAGCCTCTACATCGGCTTTGTCTCGGCCACGATTCCGTTTGCGTTTGGCATTGGCGCGCTAGCATCGGGCCGGCTTGATGACCTGTGGTTGGGCTCGGTTCGCGTGTGGATGCTTATCTGCTTCTTCTTTTTATCGCTGGGCCTCATCCTTGGCGGGCGCTGGGCCTACGAAGAACTTGGTTGGGGCGGCTATTGGGCGTGGGACCCCGTCGAAAACGCTGGCTTCATGCCTTGGTTTTGCGCCACCGCATTTTTGCACTCGGCGATCATCCAAGAGCAAAAGGGCATGATGAAGGGCTGGAACATGATCCTCATGTTCCTCACCATGTTCTTTACGATCTTCGGCACGTTTATGACCCGCTCGGGCATCGTGCAGTCGGTGCACGCTTTCGGCGAAGACAACGTGCTGGCGCTGCAATTCGTGATGTTCTTGGCCGTCATGACCGTCGTTACGATCGGCTTGATCGTCTTCCGCTGGCAGCGGCTGTCTTCGAAGATGCAGTTCGAATCGTTCATGTCGCGCGAGTTTTCGTTTTTGCTCAACAACTGGATCTTGATGGCCTGCGCGTTCTTCGTGCTGTTTGCCACCATGTTCCCAACGATCAAAGAATCGATGCTCGGTGAGCGCGCAACGGTTGGCATCGCGTTCTTCAACAAAGCCATGCCGTGGGGCGGCTTAAGTCTGTTGTTCCTTGCGGGTGCAGCTCCGTTGTTGGCTTGGCGCAAGACCACGATGGACCGCATGAAGAAGCAGTTTTTGTTTCCTTTCGTTGCCCAGGCTGTCGTGGTGATCGGGTTGCTGGCGCTCGTGCCATCGTCACGGGCAACTACCAAGCTGACCTTTTACGCATTCGATGTGGATGCCCCGATTCCGATCATCACGATTGCGCTGATCGTGTTCGCCTTTGGTTCGATTGCGCAAGAGTTCTGGCGCGGCGTTGCCGTGCGTAAAAAACAAACCGGCTCAGACGCCGTCACATCGCTTTTGGGCTTGGTGCTGACCAAACGCCGCAAGTACGGCGGTTACATCGTGCACTTGGGCATCGCCGTGTTGTTCTTGGGCTTCGTGGGCAAAGCGTACGATTCGATGATCGACCGTACGATTGCACGACCGATCGCCGCAACCGGCCAAAACCGTGATCGTGTACCAGCAAACGACCAAGCCTGGTTTGCGTTCCAAGGCTACAAGTTCTTGTACGAAAATTTGTCGCAAACGTCGGACGATCACAAAACCGCTACGACGGCGACGGTCAGTGTGTGGAAGGGCGGCGAGCGTTTGGCCACCGTGTATCCAGCGCAATGGAACTTCGTCAAAGGCGAACAGCCAACCACCGAAGTCGCGATTCATCCACGCATTGGCGAAGACGTGTACCTGGTGTTGACCAGCTACAACGTCGAAAGTGGCGAAGCCAACTTCCGCGTCTTTGTAAATCCGCTCATCAACTTTGTCTGGTTGGGCTTCCTCATTTTGGCGTTCGGCACGTTTATCTGCTTGATTCCGGCTAGTGTTGTCAATGCGCTGTCGCCGCGGCCGCGCACGCGCTTGGGGCGGGCAGCTGACGTCACGTTGCTGGTGCTGATTCTCGGCGCGCTGACCGCCGGGTTTGTAAAAAGTGCACAAGCCAACAATCTTGTGACCGATGCGCAAGGGCCGGTTTTGTTGGCGCAAGCCGAACACGACACCGGCCCTGGCATGGGTGATGGCGAAGGTCACGCGCACAAGTTTCGCCCGCGCAATGACACTGAAGCCAACATCATGAAAGAGCTGATCTGCATGTGCGGCGGCTGCCAACGGGAAACCGTGTTTGAGTGCAAGTGTGGTTATGCTGCCAACGAACGCGAAAAAGTGCAGCAACGCATCAACGGTTACAACCTGACGACGGTTGCTGGCCGTGAGCAAGCCAAAAACGAAGTGATCGAATCGTTCGTCAAAGAGTATGGCAACGAGCAAGTACTAGCGACACCGCGCAACAAGGCCGCTTGGATGGTGCCGGTATTGGCAGCCGTAGGTGGCTTGGGCTTGTTGGTGTTTGTGGCTCGCAGCTGGGTGCTGCGCGGCCGGCAAGAACTCATCGATAACAAACCGACCGTCGTGGAAGACGAATCTTACGCAGAGAAATTGGACGATGAGCTCGCAAACGTCGACTAATCGGAAATCCGACGAGGTCGCCGATGGCGACAGCGCGGATCTACCGCAAGCTATTGTGCATGCGACCCCAACCGTGGTGGCCCTCAAAGCGCCACCCGATCCGATGCGTTGGGTCAAGCGTGGCATTTATGCTGCGGTTGTGATCATTGGGTGGGTCTTTATCTCGTGGAGCAATCGGTACCGATTTGCCGCGCCCGTGGTGATGCTGCAACTCGGCTGGTTGGCCGTGGTGTCGGCGGTGTATTTTCTGTGGCACACCGGTGCTTCAGCAACCGCGGAACTCGATGGTACCGATCCTTGGTGGCGCCCAGTTGGCAAAATCGAAGAGCTGGAACGCGAAAAACGCGCAATGCTCAAAGCGATTAAAGAAGTTGAGTTTGACCAACAGATGGGCAAACAAAGTGTTTCGGATGCCAACGAAATCATCGCGGTGTATCGCGCCCGCGCCATCGAAGTCATCAAAGCTATTGATGCTGCGCAAGCCACTGGCCCAGCGACGAAGCGCGACGAAATTGAACGTGAAATCAAGGCCCGCGTCGAAGTGCTAGGCAAATCAGCGCGCGCAGTGAACAAAGCAACCCAAGCCGCCAAGCGCGGCAAAAAAGGTGCGGCAGCCACGGACGCTAAGCCGGCAGCGCCTTCGGCTGACACGCCTGCCGCTGATGCCGCTGACGCCACCCCTGCGACTGTTACTGAGGAGCAAGCCTCGTGAAAATGAAAACCTACTTCGCAGCGTTGGCCGTCGTCGGCGCAGCAGCGTTACTTACGCCGGCTCACCCGTTGTACGCCCAGCCTGCCGATGCGATTGGCCGACCGTTGCCTGGCGGCGATTTGCCGGTTGGGACCGTTACGGTACGCGTCGCAGCTGGTGCGCCAAGCAAAGTTGTGTCAGGTGCCGACGTTACGCTCACCGTCAACGGCACCGGCCAAGTCGCACGCACTGATGCCAGCGGCCGCGCCACGTTCGCTGGCTTGCCCCCAGGCGCAAGTGTGCAGGCCACCATCATGGGTGCCGACGGCAAACCGGCGAGTTCGCAACAATTCACCATACCCGACAGTGGTGGCACCAAGCTGATGCTCACGACCGTGCCATGGGGCAGCAGTGCCAGCAATGGCGGCGGTGCTGCTGCACCAAGTGACAATGGCGCAGGTGGTGGCCCGATGATGGGCGGCGCAGGGATGCCTAAACCGCGGGAATTGTCGGGCCGGCCGCGGCCCGAACAAGCCGATCCTGGGGGGCAAATTACTGTCCGGTTGGCGTACGACAGTTTGACCGACGCGACGAAACCAAGTGGCATTCCGGTCCAGCTGGTTGGCTACGGTGCCGACGATTCCATCGTGTTGCGCACCGAAGTCTCCGACGCTGAAGGGCGTGTGGTTTTTAAAGACCTCGATAAGACCGGTGGTACCTCGTACTTTGCGATGGCGTTGTTGGCGCGCGGCAAGGTGTTTGACCGCACCATCTCGGCGCCGATGCTGGTCGACGGCATGGCTGGCACGCGGTTAATCCTATCGGGTGAGCAACGCGATTCCAATGCACCTCCAGCCGACGACCTCAACAACTTGGAAAAACAAGAAGGCTCGTTGGCCGCTGGTAAAGTGCAAGTGGCGTTTGCAGGTGCGCCTGACACAATCGGCGAAGTAAGGCTGATCGACGCAAGCACCGGCAAACCGGTGGCCACCACAAATGGGCCAATGTCGGTCGGCACCGCAGATACCCAAGGCAGTGCGACCTTTGTTGCACAACCCGGCTTGTTGAAAAATACCGTCGATATTCGCGTGGTTGGCATGGCGGTCGGCGGTAGCCCAACTGGCCTTGGTGGCATCAACGTTGTGATCGAAGCCGCTGCCACCCCGGCGCAAGGTGCTGAAGCTGTGCGCGCCGAAGGCCAGACGGCGGCCGATGGCAGTGTGCGGATTAGCAATGTGCCCGCAGGCAAGCTGATCGCACGCGCCACCGTGAATGGCAAAGAAGTGGTCTCTGCACCGTTTGAGGCCACTGCCAACGGTGGGACCGTCAATTTTAGCTTTAGCTGGGGTGCGTCGGAGCAAGTTCCGATGGCGCAGCTCGACGCAGCAGCCGTCCCTGTCGGCACCGTGGTGTACGTTGAATCCACCATGCGCAACGAACGCTACCGGTCGTTGCCGTTTCAAATCGTCAACGATCGCGGGACGCGCGTAACGCTATTCATCTACCCTCGCACCTTATTTTCGTTCAGCTTGCATGGCGAAGTGGAAGATCGGTTGCTTGGCGTGCAAGGCCGCTTCGAAATGACCAACTATTCGTGGGCACCGTATCGTTCGACCGTTGACGGCTTGGTGATTCCACTGCCGAACGGCCACAAAGGTGCGATCCTCGCCGACAAAGACAAAAACGAAGTCAGCGTCGATCAAGGCAAAGGGTTTCGCATTCTACGGCCGATTCCGCCCGGTGGCCGCACGTTCCATGCTGGCTTCTCGGTCCCCGTCGAGGGCGGTACCATGCATTGGGATTGGGCATTGCCCTTTGGCACCTTCCAAAGCGGTCTGGAAATTGCGGCCCCAACCGATATTTCGGTGAATGTGCCGTCCGGCACAAGCGGCGGCTATCAGCAAACCGCACAGGGCCGCTTCTACGTGTTGCCAACGATTTCAATCATGCCGAAGCAAGCCATGATCATGACGATCGAAGGGTTCCCAGCGGTGCCGCAATGGAAGCTTTGGGCGCCACGATTGGTGGGCGTGGTGGTGTTAACGCTGGTGGTTCTGGGCGTCGGCTTTGCGATGTTGCCGCGTCAGCAAGCGGC
>JAKQOD010000922.1 GCA_029565465.1 Deltaproteobacteria bacterium | reverse complement strand
AAGCGCCGATCGTGATCGGCCGCGACCATCTCGATTGTGGATCGGTGGCCTCGCCGAACCGCGAAACCGAAGCGATGAAAGACGGCACTGATGCCGTGGCCGACTGGGCCATTCTCAACGCGTTGGTGAACACCGCGGCTGGCGCCACCTGGGTTAGCTTCCATCATGGTGGCGGCGTTGGCATGGGCTATTCGCTGCATGCAGGCATGGTGGTGGTCGCCGACGGTACCGACCGCGCAGCGCGGTGCTTGGAGCGCGTTTTGACCTCAGATCCTGGCATGGGTGTAATTCGCCACGCCGACGCTGGTTATGACATTGCCATCGACACCGCTGCCAAACACGGCGTTGCGATTCCTTTGCGCCGCTAATGTCGACGCTGCTGATTGATCGTGTGCGGGTGCTGACGGCGGCTGCGTCGGCGCCCGGGCTTGGGGTTATCGACGACGGAGCCGTGGTGGTAGCCGACGGCCGCATTGCCTGGGTTGGCCCACGCAGCGAGTTGCCAGCGCATGCTGCTGGCTATGATGAGCATGTTGACGGCCAAGGGCGCTTGTTGAGCCCCGGGCTGATCGATTGTCACACTCACCTGCCCTTCGGCGGCGATCGTGCAGCGGAATTTGCGCTGCGTGCCGCAGGCGCCGACTATGCAACGATTGCGAATGCAGGCGGTGGCATTGTGTCAACGGTGCGTTCCACTCGCACGATGAGTGATGCGGCGTTGCGCGATTGCATCATCACGCGCGCGCAGCAGTTGCAAGCAACCGGCATCACGACGATCGAAGCCAAAAGTGGTTATGAGCTAACCACCGATGGTGAGGTGCGCAGTTTGCGATGTATTGCTGAAGCGAACGCCAGCGTGCCGAGCGGCCCAGCGTTGATCGGTACGTTGCTTGCGCATGTTGTGCCGGTGGAAGCTCGGGGTTCTGCAGCCGAGCGTGCAGCGTGGGTGCATGCGTTTTGTGAGCTCGCGATTACCGCCGCTGCAGCGCAACGTTTGGCAACATCCGTGGATGTCTATTGCGACGAAGGTGCGTACACGCTCGACGAAGCGAGCACGATCTGGCGCGCAGCTCATGCTGCTGGCCTCGCCGTGCGTGGCCATATTGGCCAATTCGCCGATCTTGGCGCGGCGGATATTTTGGCGGAGATCGGCGCGTGGTCGGCGGATCATCTCGAACAGATTTCGGCGGCCGGTGCGCAAGCCCTCGCGCGTGCCGGCACCATTGCGGTGATGATTCCAACCGCGTGCGTGCAACTCAAACAAGCGCAACCACCGATCGGGCTGTTACGCGACGCCGGCCTGCGCTTTGCCATCGCGTCTGATCTTAATCCGGGCACCAGCTACGCCGTTGGCCTTGGCGTGCCGATGTGGCTCGCGACGACTCACTACGGCCTCACCGTCGAAGAAACCTGGCTCGGCGTTACTCGCCATGCCGCTGCCGCCGTCGGACGTCCGGATCTCGGACAGATTGCCATCGGCGCCCCTGCTGACCTGGCGTTATGGAACACCGACCAGCCCGCCGCCTTGCCGTATCGCATCGGCGAAAATCTGCTTGCGACGGTGTGGCAAGCCGGCGTAGCGCGCTAGAGCCTTGGGCTACCGCAGCACCATGCGAATCGTTGCTGGCCCCGCCATGGCCAAGCCTAATACCAACGGCGTGCGCGCAACGAACAGAATCGACCGAGTCGAATCGCGCGCGAAGTTCGTTCCGCTTCCTTGACTGCCTATCGCATGCGCCTCACCATGGGCGGAGTGCTGAGTGCCGCACGCCTCATAATTCGTTCCGCAGTGGCAGCCTCTGCGCTCGCCAGCGCGGAATCGGCGGCAATTGCAGCGCCTCCGCTAGCTACGGCACCGGCTGAACCGCCTGCGCCTCCACTGGCTGCTGAGCCTGCACCAACTACTGAGCCTATGCCAACTGCTGAGGCTTCGCCTTGCGGCAAGGCGGACCTTTCGATGGTGGTTTGCTGAACGACAATTACATCTCCCCGGCTAGCGACAATTACATCGCCCCACTGCGGCGGGCTGTTGCCACCTCGGAGGCCCGTGCGGGCAAGCTGTGGCATGCGGGCTGTGAGCGATACGCAAGTGAGAAAGCTTATGGAAGAGATGACCAAACACGGCAGCATCGGCCGTGCGGCGATGCATGCCGACATGGACCGCAAGACGGCCAGGAAATATGTAACGGCGGGCAAGTTGCCGTCGGAATTAAAGCAACACCGGCGTTGGCGGACGCGCCCCGACGCGTTCGTCGAGGTGTGGCCCGCCATCACGGCAGCGCTGACCGCGACGCCCGGGCTGGAAGCCAAGACGATCTTTGCACAGCTGTGTGAAACGCAGCCCGGCCGATTTGTCGAGGGGCAACTGCGCACGCTGCAACGCAAAATCGCGCGCTGGCGACACACCAACGGCCCGGAGCAAGCGGTGGTGCTGGCGCAAGCGCACCGACCGGGCGAAGCCGCGCAACTCGATTTTACCGATATCACGGAGCTGGGTATTATCGTCGGTGGCGTGGCGTTAGCGGCGATGTTATGCGTTGTAGTGTTGCCGTATTCAAACTGGATGTGGGCAACCGTTTGCACCTCGGAATCGATGGCCTCACTGCGGCTGGGACTGCAGCGCGCGCTGTTTGTGCTCACGCGGGTGCCGACGTTTTTGCAAACCGATAACTCGACGGCCGCGACGCACAATGGGCCGGCTGGCATGGCATATCTTGAGGGCCGCGCGCGCCCGTTTAATGCGGACTACCTGGCGCTGACGCGGCACTACGGCCTCGTGCCGCGCACGACAGCGATCGGCGCCAAGGAGCAAAACGGCGACGTCGAAGCCGGCAATGGCGCGTGCAAACGGATGTTGAAGCAAGCGTTGTTGCTGCGCGGTGATGCGACGTTTGAAGATCTTGCCGCGTGGCAGCAATTCGTCGACGATAACGTGGGCAAGAAAAATGCGTTCCGGCGGGCGCGCGTGGCCGAAGAGCTCGCGGTGATGCGGCCCATCGGCGTCGCCAAGCTGCCCGACTACGTCGAAGAAACGGTGCGCGTGACCGCGCGCGGGACGATACGGGTGCGGCAATGCGGCTACTCCGTGCCGTCGCGCCTCGTCGGAGCGCAGCTCACCGTGCGCATCCATGAGCATCGCCTCGAAGCGTATTACGTCGGCGTGTTGGAGTTGGCGTGTGAGCGCTTGCGCAGTGGTGCGGTGCGCATCGACTATCGCCATGTGATTTGGTCGCTGGTGCGCAAGCCCGGCGCGTTTGCCCGGTATGTCTATCGCGAGGAGTTATTTCCTGCGCCAATCTTTCGGCGGGCCTATGACGCCATTCACGCCGCTACCTCGTCGTCGCAAACCACGACCGAACTTGATTTGGCATATCTGCGCATCTTGTATCTCGCCGCCACCACGCTGCAATGTGAGGTCGAAGCCGCGCTCGCGTTGCTGTTCGAAACCGCGCAGCCGATTACCAGCGACGCTGTCAAGGCCCTGGTGCATGGCGCCGCTGCCAGCGCGGTCGCCTCGTCGGCCATCACGTTGACGTTGCCGGCCGTCGAGCTGGCGACCTACGACGCGCTGCTGACCAGCAGGGTGGCCGCATGAGTGCCGCGGTTGATAGCACCGCGGCGGTGTTGCCGGCTTTGCTGCGGGTGTTGCGTTTGCCGACGGTGGCGCGCTGCGCCGATGAAGTCGCGGTCACCGCGGCGCAACAAGGCTGGAGTTTCACGGAGTACTTGCGTCAGCTCGTCGAACTTGAAATCGGCGACCGGACCCAACGGCGCATTGAACGCAATCTGCTCAGCTCGGATTTGCCCGGCGAAAAAACCTTGGCAACATTAGATCGCCAACGCTTGCCGGCCCCCGTGGCCAAACAATTGCCCGTGCTCTGCGACGGTGCCTTTCTCGAACGCGGCGACAACGTGCTGCTCTTCGGATTGCCTGGCCGCGGCAAAACACATCTCGCCTGTGCGCTCGGCAACGAACTCGTGCGGCGTGGGCACCGCATTTTATTTTCACCCACTTACGCGCTGGTGCAACGCTTGCTTGCCGCCAAACGCGACTTGCGCTTGGAGAAATATCTCACCACGCTCGATGGCTTCGACGCCATTATCCTCGACGATCTGGGCTACGTGCAGCAAAGCCGCGACGAGATGGAGGTCCTGTTTACGTTTCTCGCCGAGCGGTATGAGCGCCGCAGCGTCATCATCACCAGCAACCTCGTCTTTAGCGAATGGAACCGCATCTTCCAAGATCCCATGACCACCGCTGCGGCCATCGACCGCCTCGTTCACCACGCCGTCATTCTTGAACTCAGCGGCACCAGTGTCCGCGCCGAGCACGCCAAACTTACCCAGCAAGGAATTACCACCGGCCCAACCTCAACCGATCAACCCAACCGCACCCACCGCACCCACCGCTCACCAAAGGCATCAACCACCCAGCCACCGATCACCGCCACCGTCATCCCCGCCAACCTCGTCGCCAAGGAAGCCACCCACCGCCCAACCAAGCCTACGCCACCCAAGAAACCCACCTCCACCACCCAACCCAAACCACCTCGCACCTAACCGCTCAGCTGGGGCGATGTAATTGTCGTTGATGGGGAAATGTAATTGACGTTAGGCAGTGGTTTGTGCAGTTCGGACTGGCAAGTCTGTGGAGCCCAGCGACTTTGACCTTTTTATACATGAACGCCCTCGTAGCGGTTGGACGTTAGGGCTCAGAACCCTCAGCACGCTCACAACATTCACACGGCGCGATGCGCTTGAGCTCCATGTTGGGAAAATCGAAGATAGGCGCTGGGGCTGGCGAGCCATTGTGAGGCCGTTTCATTCGACAAAAGGCAATGGTGGAGAAGTCGCCGTCGCAGCACTTGCTTCCTACGCGCCATTCAGTTTCGGCCTCGAGGGCGGTGTATCGGCAGGAAGCGCCCTGACGCCCGGAGGTAGGCGTATCGCGACATTCTCCGCGAGTTTATTGTTTGAATACGAGGTTGTCACTTACGACAGTTTTGGCTTGCTGTTGTCGTCTCGTTTAGGCTTTGATTTTTACGAGAACGATAATGGCAAGAACGTCTACAGCCCGCTGATAAGCATTGGGATCGGTATGGCATTGTTTCAGACAGGAGAATAATGCGCGGACTATTGGTTCTCTTTTTCCTCACAGGGTGTGTCCGTGAGCTCCAAACGGGCACCACGCTCAGCGTCGATTATTCGAGCGATCCGATTGAACTCAATCAGGGCCTAGAAGTCGAAGCCCAGTGGGATGCAAGATGCAAAGATACCTTCTTGAAGCTTGAGGGCGGTTCCAAAGATCCCAAATTCAGAATCGGTTCTGAGAGTGTGGACTGTAACGATCAAAAGTTCAGCGCAAAAGCCAACTGTGAACCGGGCCCGTGTGCTGTCATCAAGGGCGGTCGAGGTGGCTCCCGTACTCTTACGATAGGGTTCGGGAAAGCAGGTCACCATGTGGTCAATCTAACTCTCGACAACAAAAAGGTACGCCAAGAGAAATCGTTTGAGGTTGACGTCTATCGATCCGATGCGCTCAAGCTGAGCTGTTTGGTAAGAATCAATGACACAACCATGCCCTGTTCGGGCCAGTCGTATCCTGTGAACAGTGAATTCACGTTTCGCGCGGAGGTCTATGCGCAAGGTAAGCTTTTACCAAATGTGTACCCTAAGATTTCTTCAAGCAGTTCGTTGAACAAACATATGAGTTACGGACTAAAGGAACTCAAGTTTGCGACATCAGAGCCATACCCCACGACGATCACCGCACGTTATGACGGAATCGAAGCACGCTACGAGCTATACATATATTAACGGCCCGTTCGCGGCATTGCGCACGTGCGGCGTGGCCTCCGCGAGCGGCGCCATCGACACCTCAAATCACCTACCGCAACTCCAACGCAATATTCCGCACATCTTCGCCGGCACGAACGGTGGTGGAACTCTCGACGGCATGGCCGGCTTTTTCAGCACGAATGGTGATGTCGCCCGAGGGGCAATCGCGCAAGGCGAATTCGCCGTCGGCGGAGGAAGTACCTTTGCAGCGCATGGTGCTGCCAGCTGCGCTGACTTCGATGGTTGCACCAGCCAGACGGGTGCCGCGATCATCGCGCACGATGCCGGACACACTGGTGCCGCGCTCTAGCTCGAAGCGTTGATCGTGCAGCGATGTAGCGCCAGGTTCGCTAGCCGCGGGAATGTCGACATTACGCACAAACGATGCATAGTTCGGCGCGTTAATTTCAACGGTCCACGGACCAGGCGCAAGGCCACCAATAGCGAAGCGTCCTCGATCATCAGTGACCCCACGGCCGCGGCCGTTGTGTGCGTTGCGCAGCGCGATTGTGATTTTCGGTAGCGGCGCAGCGGTGAGTTGCGACAACACCACGCCATCAATGCCACCACCGAGCGGCACCCGCAACCGCGCTCGCACGCCAGTGGTCGCGGTAGCATCAAACGGTAGGAAGTTCGGATGCTCAATGTGCACCGCGACGGTGCCAGCGGCCATATTTGGAATGCGGAACGTACCATCAGCGGCTACCAGCGCACGCGCACTGCTAACCGACGGCACGGTGACAACCGCACCAGCCAACGGCACCCCGCGCGCATCTTCGACGATGCCATCAAGCTGAGCATCAGCTGGCAACATTTCGATATCCTGCGTCAGCTGCTCCGACGTAGCTTTTGCGCCGGTACCAAGTGTCAGCACAACACTGGTTTCGCGATAACCAAAGGCGCCAGCGCGTAGCGTTACGCTGCCGGTGAAAGGTCCGAGCTTGTATTCGCCTGCGCTCGTCGTCGAGGTTCGGCCGACGGTGCGATTGGCCGCATCGATGGCAACGATCAACGCCCCTGGCACTGGCACATGCTGGGTATCGACGACTCGGCCACTGACGAGGGTGCCAGCGCCCAAAACAATGTCGACGTGACTCAGCACTTCGCCGACGACGGCGGGGCCGGTGGTAACTGAGCCAGCCGCAACACCAGGCGCACGCGCTTCGACCGTCACCTGCCCGGCCGTGACGGCGCGAATGCGGTAGTGACCGTCGCTATCGGTCGTCCATTTCGAACTTTTAGCTGGATCAACCGGCAATACTTGCGCACTTGCGATCATCGCGTGCAACGCGGTGGCCTGCACCGTTGTGCCGGCATGCGGGTCGGCGCTTGCCACGGCACTACCCGATCCGCTACCGCCGCCACTTGGCATCGTCGGCGCAACCGCAACCGGATTCGGCACTGCAGGAATCGGCGGAATCGGCCCACGTAAAACCCCAAGTTCACCACGCGGTTCAAATGTTGTGCTGCGCACCGGCACACGCGCCGGTGGCGCACCTTTTTTAACCGCTACTGTGGTCGTGCCAGTAACCGCACCGTCAAACCGCCGTAGCCGCTCGGCTTCGACCGCAGCCGACAATTCCGACGTTTTGCCACCGTCGGTAACCTGCGCGCTCACCGACGCACCAACAATCGGACGGCCATCGACGTCCAACACCCGCCCTTCGACCACGGCCCCCGCTGTCACTTCAAGTTGCGGCCGGCCGCGGCCAGCTACGAGTTCTACGGTTTGGGCCGTCAGAAAACCCGGCGCATAGGCATCGGCGATCCAACGCCCATGCGGCACGCCTTCGATGCGAAACACGCCATCGGCATCGCTTTGGGCGTAGCGCGGCGCTTCGCGATCGTCGATTGGCGCCAGCTCAACGGCCGCCACAACCCCAATGCCTTCTTCGCGATCGATGACACGCCCCACCACGATCGTGGCCGATTGCATGCGCAACGTCACTTCGCCAGCCGGCACAAAGCCGCGACGCAAAATGCGCTGGGCGTTGGCGGCGACGTCGCCTTGCCACGCCCAAACCAGATAACCACCTTCGGGCAAATCGCGAAACTCAAAGCGGCCGGCAGCGTCGGTCAACGTTTCCAACATGCCACCGATGGCATCGCTGCGAATCGCGACATGCGCATTTCGCACCGGCGTTTTTCCGTCGAGCACAATGCCAGCAATCAACACCCGCCGTGCGACGACGACGCGCAAGTTATCACGCAGGCTCTGCGGTACCGCGACACGCCGCACCTCGGCCGTTGCCACAGTGGCGCCACGCACCACGATGCGATAGCTACCGTCAATCAAGCCGTCGAGCACAAACTGGCCGTCGCGATCCGTAGGTGGGGCGACTGCGCGCCAGGACGTATGCACCGTGGTCACCGCAGGGTGCGCAGGCACACTGCTGCCGCTGCCGGCGTCATCAGATGGCCGCACCGGCGCGGGTGGCGGCTCAAGCTCAGCAAATACCTGCACGCCAGCAACCGGCAACCCGCCGGTATCAACCACGGTTCCACGCAACTGCAACGTTCCAGGCCCTGCTTTGGTTGGATTCACCACTGGCGCCTCAGTCTCGCTATCCATGTAGCCTTCATCGGCACCTTCGTCGACGACTAAGGTCTCATCCACCGCGGGCCGCACGGGCGGTGGCCGCCGCAGAAACAGCCACAACCCAATTGCCGCGCCCAGCACAAGCACGCCCGTCAACACGGCGATCATGCGCGTGCTGCGGTCGGGTGCAGACGAAGT
>JAKQOD010000906.1 GCA_029565465.1 Deltaproteobacteria bacterium | reverse complement strand
TTGTCTGGCCCAACTGGACCATCCGGCTTTACTGGCCCCGTGGATGCGGCTTCGGTCCGCGCGTCATCAAGCAGTTTGGCGAGGTCGGGCCGGCGATACGCTGGCTCAATTTGAATTTTCGGGTCGATTTGCGCAGCGGTTAAAAACTCAAGCTTGGCACTATCAGTTTGGTTGAGCCCCGCAAAGTAGACAATGCCGAGGTACAAGTGCACCTTCGCCACGGCTGGATCATTATCGAGCTTGTTCTTCTTTGCGATGGTCAGCGCTTCGTTGAGCAGCTTGCGAGCCGTATCCGCTTCAAAGTTGTCATAGTTCGACATCGCCTCTTTGGACTTGGCGGCAATGTCCTGTTTAGGATCAGCCCAAGCTTGGGGAGAACGAACAACGAGTGCAGCAGCAAATGCCAGCACTGCGCATGCAGCGGCTAAGAAACGTGACATGCCCAGGGCATACCAAAATTCTCGGCCGATCGCGTTAAAAGTTTGGCCCAATTTGGCGCCCAGGCCCCCGCCAAAGTGACATACCGCCCTACGGCGCGGCCCTACTGCGCTGTAATGAAGAACTCGACCCGCCGGTTCTGGGCCCGGCCGTTGTCGGTGCGGTTATCCGCAATTGGCACGGTTTCGCCAAAGCCCTGAGGATCCATGCGGCCTTCGTCGATGCCCCGCTTGACCAGGTACGCCTTGACCGACGCTGCGCGATTTTTGCTGAGCTTCAAGTTAAACCCATCTTGCCCCTGACTATCGGTATGCCCTTCGATGCGTACTTTGATGGTTGGATGATCGGTGAGCGCTTGCGCCACTTCGTCGAGCAAACCAAAAGAAACCGGTTTGATCGTGGCTTTGCGCGTGTCGAAAAACACGGTCTGCTTCAACTCGATTTTGTCTTTGGTAACCACGATGTTGACATACTTCTTCGGACAACCGTCGCTTGGCTCGCCGGCCTCGGTTGGGCATTTGTCCTTCGCTTCGGGACATTCCGGCACGCCGTCTTTGTCGTTGTCGCAATCCGGGCAACCGTCATCGTCTTCGAAGCCATCCGGATCTTCGGCGTCCATTGGGCATTGATCGATCTTGTCGACCAAGCCGTCTTTGTCATTGTCAGGGTCAGGACAGCCGTCGGCATCTTCGAAGCCATCGCGGTCTTCGGGCTGCATTGGGCATTTGTCATCTTTGTCATCAATGCCATCGGAATCATTGTCGGGCTCAGGACAGCCGTCGGAATCGGCGTAGCCGTCAAAGTCCTCGGCTGCGCGTGGGCAATCATCGCTTTTGTCTTTAAAGCCATCGCCATCGGCGTCGCCTTCTTTTGGCGGCAGCGCGGGCGCGGCATCGACGCATTTGTCACGCGGTGACTTTTCCAACGCGGCTTTGGCGTTGGCGGCAGCCAATGTCGCTTCGTCGTCGGCGCGGCTATAGTCGCCGTCGGCGATTTCTTGCCGTGCAAAATCGTTGTGCGCTTCGGCTTTGGCCAATTCGACCGGCGCGCAACGCATCGCACCATTTTCGCGCGCTTTGGCAATAACACCGTCGGTGTCATCGGCCAAGGAGCGCAAGCGCGAGCCTGCACAACCGCTGAGGCTCACACTCAACATCAACACGAAAAGCAGGCTGCGTCGCATCATTGGGCAGCTCCACTGGTAGCAGGCTTGGCGTTGGACTTGGTGGCTTTGGCGCGATTGCTGGCCGCTTCTTCACTCGCACGCTCGGCGGCTTCACCTGCAATGCGACCAAAGCGATTGGCTGCAGCATAGCCAGCATGGGCGGCCTCTTCGCGTGCCTTGTGCAAATACAATGTCGCGCGGGTCCACCAATACGGCGACAACTCGTTGGCTTTCTCCCGCTCTGCGAGATCCACCGATTCGGCTGCGTGTTGAGTTACGCGATTAACGTATTCAATCGGACCGCATGCACCAAACAAAGTCAGCGCCGCCACTGCTGCGACCTGAGTCCACCGGGTTTTAGATTGAGATTTTCGAGTCATGCTTATTTCCCAAGATTACCGTGCGCGCACGCGCCGCCCATCGCGCAAAAGTTCAATGGCGACATACGCTGCCGAAACTAGCAGCGCAAAGATCGAAACCAGCAATGCCCAGCCGAGCACAACGTTGAAGATCGAGGTGCCTTTGCCAGCGTTGTAGCCAAGGTAGTCAGCCGCAGTGCCGATCCGATGGCCAACGACAAACGTCATCGTCAGCGTGGCAACAAAAAGCGCCGCCACTGCGTAAAGCACGCCACGCGTCATTTGCCGGCGAATGAAAAAACTGCCCACGTACCAACTGCCGAGTACCAGCGCCGCGTGGCCAACCATCAGCGGTAACCCAGCGACCAATGAAACCTTTTTGGGCTCAACCCAATACATCCAACTCCACGCTGGATGCACCACGTAAAAATACAGCGCAATTGGCGCAACGATGGCACCAGCGTGGAGGCTGACCAACGCAAACGCAGGCGTTGCGAACGGCCCATCAGCGCGCACTCGGTCCTTCGCCGCAATGGCAAAGCCGAGGCCGCACAGTAGGTTCAAAAACCCGATGACGAGCATCGGCGCCATTGTACACGGCTGGTCCCCCAATGCGGCGCTTGGCGGCGGTTAATTGCTGACTTCACCGGTATCGGCATCCGTACCGTAGCCCAGCCCGCGGTGGCTTGCACCAGCCTCTGCATCGTCGGCGACCGTTGCTGTGACACGGCTGCGAAACGGTGGCGGGGTTGACCGACGCGTCGGTCCGCGTGGCGCTTCCACGACGTCTTGGTCAAGGATTTCTTCGAGGTCGTCTGCGACTTCAACATAGTCAAGTTGCAGGGCCCCCGTCGACAGGTCTTCATCGGGGCCGCGGACATCACCAATTTCGCCGGCGACCACGCGCACATCGAGTGGTGGCGACGGTGTTGGAGGCTTGGCGGGCGCTTGCTCAAACACGGTCACGTCAAAATCGTCTTCGATGCCGGCATCAAGCCGCACCGAATCCTCGCTTGCTGTGCTGGTCCGAGCCGCCTGCATGGCCACGGCTGCATACGCTTGCCCCAAGACTCCGTAGGCAATACGCACGTCGCGCCGCGCCGCACTTGCCGTCGACGTATCGCGGACACGGTGGTAGCCTTGGAGCGCGATGCGCTCGCAGCGCTCGCGGTCGGCCAACAAGCTATCAACGTGGCCGGCGAAGTTTGCAGCGTCGTGCGCCGCGTAGACCACCACATCGCCGTCGCCGACCACGATCGCATCCGGGACAGCGCTGGTCGCAACCAACGCTAGCCGTCGACATGCCCAATATTCCATCAGCTTGGTCGGCAGCTGCCCCGTCGCAGCAGCGCTGGGCCCAGGCACGATGCACAGCCGTGCCCCCGCCAACAAGGCCGGCACTTGCTCGTGATCAACCACGCCAAGAAACTGCACCCGATCTGCAAGCCCTAAAGCGGTCGCTTGGGCATGCAGGGCGGCTTGGTACGCCACGTCGATTTCGCCTGCCAACAGCAATTGCGGCGGTGGCTGGGTTGCGCACAAAGCCAAGCCGGCCACCAGCGTTTCAAGGCCAATGCCTTGATGCAGTTGGCCGACGACAACCAGCTTTGCAGCGTCGGAATCACTCGGCCCAAGGTCCCAATCGAATCGATCAACATCGACGCCGATGGGCGACACATGGAGGGGTGGCACGCGGCCCATGCTGGCAAGGGCATCTTGATACAGCGTAACCGTCGCAGCGTCAGGCAGCAGGACAAGATCGGCCTTGGCCATGACCTGCAAGGCGAGGCTTTCGCCGGCTGCCGTGAGTTGCGGCGAGCGTGCCGCGTCGTAGACCACCAGCACTTCGAGCCGGTCTTTGAGGTCAAGCACAACTTCCGCACTCCACGGATCGACACAATGAATGACGTCGTACTCGGCGCCGTCGAGCTGCCGCCGAAGTGCGCGCTGAAACGACGCCGACTGCGCTTCAACATCGCCGTCGCCCAGCGGCACCCGCAAAACTCGCACGGCACCTTGGCGCTCGACATACGCTTGATCGCCGTCGCGCGCGACCAGCAGATCCACCGTATGCATCGATGTCAGCGCCCGCACCACATGCCGCAACTGCACACCGCTCCGCCGCGGTCCTGGAACCGCACAAAATCCAGTAACCAAAACGCGCGCCATTCACCCCTAGGGTCCCAAAGGTTAGGCGCGGTTGCAACAATCACACGCGAGATTGCCGGCCGGTCCGGCTACCTTGTGCTACGGTTAGGCTCGACTCGGAGGCATTTCAATGGCGGACCCAGTAGCAGACTCAAAAACTCCCATCTTGGCAGCATTCGGCTTGGTTGGCCTTGGGCTAGTCATCGCGATTGTTAGCGGCTTGTCACATGGCTCGATCCTCGGCGGCATCGTCGCTGGGCTCGGTGTCGTGCCTGCGTGCTACGGCATGTGGAAGGGCATCCAACAAGAAACCCAAACCACGCTTGCCTTGTCGGTAATAACCGCGCTGGTGGCCTTGGGCGTCGGTGGCATCCTGATCCTGTTGAAGTTCGTTAGCTGGCTGCATTGATCGCGAGGCACATCCGCGTTTTTTGTCATTTCGATGAATAACTCGCGGGCCAGTTCGCCTAAAACCGCAGTATGAGAAATCGCTGGCTCGGTTTGTGTACGGTTTCAACGCTGATCCTAGGCGGTATCGCGCACGCGCAGCCAGCTCCCCCGAAACCGGCACCCGCCAAGGCGCCGAGCAAAGGCGCGGAAGCGAAGCTGATCTACACCGGCGAAGCCATGGGCACGGTGGTGCAACTCACGTTTTGGACCGACGACGAAGCCGGCGCGGCCTTAGCATCCGAGGCCGTATTCGCTGAAATGAAGCGGCTCGATAGCGTGATGACCACGTGGACCCCGGATAGCGAAGTTTCAAAAGTTAACGCTGCTGCTGGCATCAAGCCAATGGCCGTTTCCGACGAAACCTTTCGTGTCATTGCGCGTGCACAAGACGTGGCGATCAAATCGCATGGCGTGTTCGATATCACCGTCGGCGCGTACAAAGGGCTGTGGAAATTCGACCAAGACCTCGACGGTAGCTTGCCCGACATGAAAGACGTGCAAGCGCGCAAAAAGTTGGTCAATTACCGCGACCTGGTCATCGACGCCAAAAAGAAAACCGTTTTTCTCAAACGCAAAGGCATGTCGATCACGCTCGGCGGCATTGCCAAAGGCTACGCCGTCGACCAATGCGTCGCTTTGTTGCGCAAGCGCGGCTTCGTCGATTTCATCGTGCAAGCTGGCGGCGACATGTATGTCAGCGGCAAAAAAACCGACACGCCGTGGGTCGTCGGCATTCGCGACCCTCGCGGCCCGCGCGAAGCGAGCTTTGCGATCGCGCCGATCGAAGACCACGCGTTTTCCACCTCGGGTGACTACGAACGCGCCTTCGTCAAAGACGGCAAACGGTACCATCACATTCTCGACCCACGCACGGCGCAACCCGCCACCAAGTCGCGCTCCGTCACCATCCGTGCTCGTGATGCCTTCACGGCCGATGCGTGGAGCAAGGTGCTGTTCATCGAAGGCTGGCAAGGCGCCATGAAAGTCGCGGCTACCCTGCCCGACTTCGACGTCGTCATCGTCGACGACAAAAACGAAATTCACATCACCAAGGGCATCGAGCCCGTCCTGAATATCATCAAGCCGCCGACGCCAGGCGTATAGCCTCTTAGTGCTGGCCAGGCTGGCCGTGGGCTGCGCGGTAGGCAAACCGCGGCTCGACGATCGGCGCGATGCATTGCATCTGCGCGGCGCAGTTTGTCATGGCGTAACAAGCGTCGAGCTTGGCGAGATCGGTGCGCGGCTGCGGTGCGCCCCACTCGGGTTTGGCAAACTCGGAGCATTGCGCGCGCGCGTTGGCAGCATCGGCTTTGGTCTCGGCGGCACCTTCGGTTTCGGCGGCTTGCCGCATCGCAGGGTCTTGCATCATTTGCGCAAACTCAGGCGAATATTTGGCGCGCAGATCTAAGTTCATCTTGGTGAATTCAAGCGGACATGCCGCCACGTTGGTGTGCAGGTTGACGCACAAGTCCACCATTTCGGCCTGCGACAGCGTTGCACTTGGCGGCGTCGCCGGCGCAGTGGTGCTGGCTTGGTGGCGGCAAGCGACGAGTGCCAATGCAGCGCCCATGGCGATTCGAAACAACGTGTTTTGCATGACAGCAAAACGCGCGCCGCAGGGTGTTGTGACAAACTTTTTCAGTCAGGCGGCAGCGCTGGCGACGGCACAAACGCAACCGTGTCGAACCACGCATCAATGTGGCCAGCAAATCGCTCTAGCAGCGAGATCGCGCACATCGCCGTGACAACGAATTCTTCATTGCCAAGCACAGCGCGGCGCTCGCGAATCCGCAGTGGGAAACCACCCTCAGCACTCACGCCTTCGACGATCACTTCGGTGGCAGGCAGCGCACTTTCCATCGTGAGCTGCTCGGTTGTGGTTACGTCAACGCGATCGACCGATGCAAACAGCGGCGCAAATGCGGCACGCCAATCGGTCGACGCTGGATCGTTCGGTTTGGTGCCGTCGATCAAGGTGTAAATCTTCGCTAACAACGCCATCGGGGCTGGCTCGGCCGGCCGAATGAACCGCAGGCTCATCGCCAAAAAGCCTTGGCCTTGGCGGCCATCTTCGTCGACTTCCCAGGCTTTGCCGGCTGGCGCTTCAAGCACGCGCACTGCCCCACCAAACGCTTCATACGCACGCAGCTTGGGCACCTTCATTGCCGTGCCGGCATCGAAGCCATCGTGCGTTGGCGGCGCCGCAACGGTGGCAGTTGGCGCCTCAGGCGCCTCGGATGCAGCGTCAGCGATGGCAGCATCGTTTGCTTTGCCTTTGCCAAACAGCCGCGAGAAAAAAGCCATGCGCCATTGTCACGGCGCGGCCGGTGCAGCTGCAAGCGACACGGACAGCTATCGTTCGCGGAGCGCTGCAGACATGTTGCGATTACAACCGGCGCGCGGCATAACTTGGGCATGAAACGAATCACGATGTGTCTTGCAGCAGCGCTCCTAGCAGCGGCTTGCGCCAAAAAGCCAGCAGCCAACACTGGCACACAGACAGGTACACAGGCAGGCAGTGGCGCCATCACGCCTGCAGCAGGCGAATTACCGGTCGGCACGTGGCACGTCACGGCGATCAGCGACGGCAAAGGTGGCATGCAAAATGTCGTCGGCGATCGTCCACTTACGGCGGAATTCAGTCATGGCGCCGCCGGCGACACTATCGGTGGCAACGCCGGCTGCAATCATTTTGGCGGCCCGGTCACGATCAACGGTGGCAAGCTCGCATGGGGCGCGCTCGCGATCACCGAAATGGCCTGTGTCGACAACAATATGATGACGCAAGAAGGTGCGTACATGCGCGCACTCAATGCGAGCACAAGCTTTGCCGTAGTGGCCGCGGGGCTCGAATTTCACGACGCTGCAGGCGCCATCACGCTGACGATGCAAAAAGCGCCTTGAGCGCTAGCCGCGAATCGCAGGCAACGCCGTGACGACCGCTGCAAAGTGGCACGCTGCGCCGACGATAACCAGGGCGTGAAATATTTCGTGATAGCCGAACGTGCGCGGCCACGGATCGGGCCGGCGCAACGCATAGATCACGGCGCCGATGGAATACGCAATGCCGCCAGCGAGCATGTAGACCACCACCCACGTGCTGGTAACCCGCGCGATCGCTGGGAAATACAAAATCGCCAGCCAGCCCATCGCAAGCGCTAGTGCTGCGACCAGCCACTTCGGCGCGTTAACCCAAAACAGCGCACGTGCGATGCCAAGGCCGCCGCCGATCCACGCTACCGCCAGCATGCGATTGGCCGACTCAGCAGGCAACGTGAGCGCCATCGGCGTGTACGTGCCGGCGATCAACAAAAAAATCGCCGAGTGATCCAAGCGGCGCATGCGCGCGCGCGCTGGCACCGACCACGTCGGCCGGTGATACACCGCGCTGATTCCAAACAGCGCCGCAACGGTTGCGACATACACTGCTGTCGACCAACGCGCCGCAACGTTCGGTGCACGCCAAACCAACAATGCGCCTGCTAGCAACGTCACAAAAAATGCAATTTGATGCGACACCCCACGCAGCGTCGGCTTCGGCCGATCCGCACTTGCGCGACGCGACAGCCTGCCGTTGCCTTTGCGCATCGGTGCTGGATTCGCTGAGCCTATGACTGCGGCAGACTTCATAGGCTGGTCGTACCGCGCCAGCGCCCACATCCCTAGCGTGCAAACGCGGCGTGACGCAATCGTGGTCAGACGCTGACAGAGCAGCGCCCCAAACGGAAGCCCTTGGCCGTCGCCGACAAATGCGGTAGATTGACATCGTCATGTCGAAGCAACACGATCAAGAGATTGTCGCGATGATCGATCGCGTGATCGCGCAAGGCGCGGCCGGCGAAGCCGAGCTACTTGAAGGCTTTGTCTACGGTAGCCTCAAGATTGAAGAGCCAAGCCTTGAGCGTTCGACGGTTACGGCTGCGGTTCGCAAATATCTCGCCGAGCGCTAGCCACGGTGGGCGGCTGGGACCACGCGCCCGAAAATCTAAACGAGGCCACAAGGTACTCGTTCTATCATTCGCTACGTTGTGCCCGGAGTTGGACTCGAACGCAAAGCACTCGCCGTCGAAGAATCGCTGCTTTACGACTCATTAGAGCAGCCCCTAGTTTCGTTTGGCCTTGCGCAGTACATGGATGTCGAGTCCGAGCCCAAGATGTCAAGGTTTGCAAAGTGACCGGTTAGCACCGAGGCCCACGAAACTGATCACTTGACAAATGTCTCTGATATGGGACATCGGAGTAGTGAAGACCGCGACCTTCCATCCCACTGTGATGAAACGAACTGCCCAAAATACATATGAGCTTGCTGAACTACTGGGTCTTTCCGCCTCCGATGCGGCGCAGATGGAGATTCGCAGCGACTTGAACGACAAAATCATAAACGTTGTCGCCCAAAAGAAATTGACGCATGAGCAAGTCGCCAAGCTCACCGGGACCTCGCGCACGCGCACCACTGCACTGTTAAACCGCAACACGCAAGGTATCTCCACTGACCTTATGTTGCGTATGCTCGGCGCGCTCGGTTATCGCGCAAAGATTTCTTTTTTGAAAGCCGCGTAGCCAGCGGCGGCCCTTGCGAGACGAAATTCTCAATGTCCGTATTCCGGACATCATTGGCCCTTGGCGGAATACGTAAATATCATGGAACTCGAGGGAACCCCTTACCGTTCGAAAATTCCAGTTCGCAAACATCTCGCCCAGCGTTAGCCACGGCGGACGACTGGGACTCCACGCCCGAAAATACAAAACGAGGTCACAAGGACCTCGTTCTCGTTCGTTACTTTGTGCCCGGAGCCGGACTCGAACGCAATTCGCTCACCGTCGGAGGAGCGCCACGACACCCCCACAAAACGCCTCGCGATACCCCCACCGATACCCCCACCGCAAATCAGGCACGCGGTTCGGCGTCCCGAGCTGCCGCTTGCCTTTGTCCGGCAACCGGACGTTACCGCACACTAGCGGATTTGACAACCGCGCAGAGATTTTCCAAGTGCCTGATACGCGGGTCTGACTACTTGTTCGGTGTTTTTTGTCTAAGGCTGCGTACCAACTGGCGAACAATTTCTTTTTGCTCGTCTGAGATCTCAGACCATCCTTCAATGATTTCAGCCTTCGGTGTCGACGGCATCGAAGGTGCCGCAATCCGGAGTGCCTTGTGAATAGCTGGCACGAAGC
>JAKQOD010000903.1 GCA_029565465.1 Deltaproteobacteria bacterium | reverse complement strand
CGTCGGGCATCGGACCATTGGTTTCGATGACGCGATTGAGGGCATCGTAGCTCACGGTGGACGTATGCACTTCAGTGTGCATGGTGCCGTCGATGTCCCGAGTGTAGCCCGTCGTCGAGGTTATCGTCGGCAGGCCGGCGGCGTTGACGGTTTGGGTTTCAACCACGTTGGCGCTGGCACCGCCGATGAGCGAGGCCGTAGTTTTGGTGGTTGTGGTGGCGGCGTAATCAACTTGGACCTTTTGCGCAGTTGCCGGCCCAGCGCAGGTTGAGGTGTTGGGCGCGGTCGGCGTAGTAAACGCCTCAGTATCGTTGTCGCCGCGCACAATGCAACGGGTGCGGCCGAGGGTGTCGCGGCCAATGGACGTAGTGATGCCTTGCGCGGTGTGGGCCTTGGGGATCGCTGGGCCAACGAAAACGGTGCCGCCGTTGCCGTTGCCGCCTGAGCTCGATGTCCAAGCGGAATCCGTTGTCATGCCTAACGACGAACTGGTATTGCGCTGGTTAACCGCATGGCAACGGCCATCGCTGAAACACGCACCAATCGCGCAACCGCCACCACACGGGCCAAGATCGATGTTTAGGTCATATTGGGTGTTGTGCTGGCTGCCGTATTCATACGCATAGCGTCGGCTGATGCCTGAGCTGCCGGTCACGCGCGGTCGACTACCGGTCGAAATTGTGTTGGATGCGGACGGCAGTTCAAACTCGTGGTGCTCAACGGTGAGTTCGTCTGCCAACGCGGGGACATCAGGCAACGGAGTTGCCGTAGCGTTATCGCCGGGGACAATCACATCGGTTAACAGGACATCGCAGTTGGGGCAGTTGGCGAAAGCTCCTCGATAACGAAACCGAACGTAAGTTTGAAAGCCGAGTTGAAAGCGTGTGATGCGTTCGAGCCGAAACAAGCTTTCGGTAAACTGCGCGACGAGCGCGGGTGTTGCTGCTGCGTTCTCTTTGTAGGAAATGGATGCGAGCAACCGACGTCGGACGACGGTGCCAGCCAATTGGTCTGTGTAGTTGAAAAGGATTTGCCGGCCGAAAGAGTCGGCGGCACTTGTTAGCGTGCCGTTGGTATTCCAGTTGATGTCATAGCCGTAGTAGCCAACGTAGTCAGTAGTCGAGGCCGTAAGTGCAACGCGGCGCAACCGACCGAACCATCGCAGGGTGTTCGTGTTGTCGAGATAGCTGATTGGGTCAAATGTCCAAATGCGGCGTACTTCGTTTGGGTTGCGACTACGCACAACGAACCGGCCGGTGGTAACGGTCGCACCGCGATCAATCAATTCAAATTGGTCAGCAGCGCTAGTGCTGCCGTTAAACGTCGTTACCCCATCGGCGCGCGCCCACGTAGTTAACGCGCCAATGCTTGCTGCTTGGTTAGTGAAGATCAACCGATCTTGGAAATTGTCCATCCAGCCGTTGCCAGGCGAATGCAGATCGTCGTCGGACGCATGCATGACTGGTGCGGTTTCAGATTTTGCAAAGGCGGGGACTCTGGTGTTGGAACTGTTGTAGCTTAGGCGATAGCCGAAAAAGATGTTCGCAGGTGACGGCAAATTGATCAGCGTAAGCGGACGACTTTCTACGCGGCCGCTGGAAAAACGCACAGGAAACGGATCGCGGTCGTTGTCGGCGCATTTGTTTTCATCGTCGCCGCAACCTTGATCAACAAGACCGGACTGCACTGCTTCGCTGCCGTTGCAGCTTGGCGGTTGGGATTCACCGATAACGCCGTCGCAGCCGGCTTTGCCGCAGTCATTTGTATCGAGCGTGCTTGGCAACGGCGGTGGACTTGGATCGGTGGAACACCAGTCGCCAGCAGTTGGGTTTGTCGTCGCCGCGCCGGTAGCGCAGTCTGTGCTTGTGGATTGTATGTAATAGAACGTACCTTTGCAGCAGGTTGGGACTCCCTGCGGAGTGAAGCAGTTCATGCTCATGCAACATTCGCCGGCGTTAGGATCGTTGGGCGTTGCTGGTTTCACTTGGCCTAGCGAGTATGTGGTCCTTTGACAGACTAATGCATCGCTGGAGGAGGTGGTTGCGCATTGCAACGCTGCGCAAATTGCAACAACGATTACCGCAGTTCTTTGCGTGCTCATTTGCCATCTCCCTGCCCAAAACCACGACGAGTACGGTCTTCGCCGCGCGGATTGCGCTTGCGATGAAGCTGGCTTGCTTTTTCAAGCGCAGCCCGATCGTTGTCGGTCAAGTTGATGGAGTCGCGCACGGTGCCAACGAAGTCGGGCGGCACCACTGGCTCGGTATTGATCGCTGGCTCTTGCGGCTCTGGAGTCGCCGATCCGCTGAGCGCTGATGAATTTGTTGACGTAACTGAGTCGCTGCCACCACATGCGCTGCTCAGCGCTGCGGCAACAAATACAAGCAAGCCTAACCGTGTCGTCGAGAAGCGGGTGTTACCCCCCCCCTGCAAGTTTCGGTGCCAACATCACAACCTCCTACGCTGCTGACGCCAACCGTCACGCAATGCGATTGCACCGCTTCTAGCGCAGATTAGTGTGAGTTGTAAAGTGCGACTGGCTGTCGCACGATGAGTGGTGTCGGGCGTTTTCCGTCGGAAGAACTCGCAGTGTTCGCAGCGCGCGCTCTGCACTGCGTTGTGCTTACAGATGGAGTGCGCCGAGGATGGTGCGCAGGTGGGCGTTGAAGTCGGCGGGGCGTTCGAGCATGG
>JAKQOD010000896.1 GCA_029565465.1 Deltaproteobacteria bacterium | reverse complement strand
TAGGCATTCGGGCGTTGCATGGCAAAACCAATGCCCCACGCGTCTATATGCCAGCGGAAATCGTCGACGATCTAGCGGCGGCACTGGCTGCGCTCAGCAAGCTACAACGTTGGCCATTGACGATCGAAGCTGTTGGCATGCACGCTGGCGACGAACTGCCGTTGCGCGGCGACTTGCATGTGCGCGCCGTACAAACGTTTCATCCCGTGCCCTCGCTGGGCTACGTCTTAGTGCGCAAAGTCAGCAAGCTAAAATCCGAATATCGTGGCCTGCCGGGCGCGGAAATCGCTGCCTTGCGGCGCGCCGGCGAACCGGTTTCGCAGATCGACGAACGCTTAGAACTTGGCTATGCCACCGATACCCTCATTTCGGTGCTCGACCACGCGCCTGAACTGTTGCGCTGCGGCACGTTGATTCTAGAATCGACGTTCCTCGACAGTCGCAAGGCTCGCGATGCGGCACGCGCTGGCTGCCATATCCATCTCGACGAAATCATCGAACGGGCCGATGCTTTTTTGCAGCCGGAGCTAAGCCATCTCGTGTTGATGCACTTTTCGCAGCTGTATCACCCACATGAAATCGACGGATTGTTGCGCGCCCGGCTGCCCGCTGCGCTGTATCAAAAAACCCTCGCGTTTGTGGATCCAAGCCGGCCGTGGCCAGGCTAACGCTTCAGCGCCGTTCGAGATACGCCGACAGCGGCACGCTCACGCCAGGGTGTGGCGCTGGCGAAAAACATCGCCGTGGTGGGCTAGCCGTTCAGCAAATTTGCCAGGCCGCAACAACTGCAAGCCCAGTTCGGAGCAGGCTTCAGGCTTGCCTTTGCCTTCGTCGCACGCCTGCACATACGGGGCCGGCACGTGCAGTTGCCGGCGCAAAGCCAACGGCGGCAACACCAAGTACACCACAAAAGACAACGACCAATCGTTGCGGTTGCTTAGGCCCTCTCGCGCAAGCGCAGCACTACTACGATTGCAGGAAGCTCTCGGACTGACTCAGCCTGACTCAGCCTGCGGCGCACGTTGTCCGCGAGTTGGCGCAATCTTTGCGATGCTATGCGACATGCAGCAAACATCGACACTCAATCGCCGTATCACGCTGGCGTCACGGCCCACAGGCGCACCTACGGAAGCCAATTTTGCGATGACCACATCACCCGTCCCTATCCCAGCGGGTGGCGAGCTCTTGTTGCGAACCGTCTTTCTCTCCCTCCATCCCTACATGCGGGGCCGCATGAGCGACGCGCCATCATACGCAGCGCCGGTGGCAGTGGGCGACGTTATGGTCGGCGGCACGGTGAGCCGCGTGGTGCAATCGAATCATTCCGACTACGCGCCGGGCGATTGGGTCGTCAGCATGCACGGCTGGCAAGACTATGCAGTCTCCGATGGCAAAGGCCTCACCAAATTGGGCACGCTATCGCAGCCGTCGTGGGCCTTGGGGGTGCTAGGCATGCCAGGTTTCACCGCTTACGTTGGCCTGCTCGATATCGGTCAACCTGTTGCCGGCGACACCGTTGTGGTCGCGGCAGCCACCGGCGCCGTGGGTTCCATCGTTGGGCAAATCGCACGGCTCAAAAACTGTCGCGTGGTTGGCATCGCCGGCGGCCCGCAGAAATGTCAAGCCGCGATCACCGAGCTAGGCTTCGATGCGTGTGTTGATCACTACTCACCTGATTTCGCCAACCAACTAAAGGCCCTGTGTCCGGCAGGTATTGACGTGTATTTCGAAAATGTCGGCGGCGCCGTGTTGGCTGCGGTGGTGCCACTGCTCAATGTGGGCGCTCGCGTCCCAGTGTGCGGCCTCATCGCTCACTATAACGATACGGCGCTCGCGCCGGAGCCCAACCGGCTGCCGTGGCTGATGGGCACGTTGCTCAAACAGCGCGTCAAGATGCAAGGCTTCATCATCACCGACCACTATGCGACGCGCTACGGCGATTTTGTGCAACATATGAGCACGTGGCTCAAAGACGGTGCGCTTCGTTACCGCGAAGACATCGTCGATGGCTTGGAGCGCGCGCCGCAAGCTTTCATCGGCATGTTGCAAGGCCGCAATTTTGGCAAAGTCATCGTCCGGGTTGGCGCTGATTAGTACCAACCCGAACGTGCGCCGCCTGCGATTTTCGCGTACGCCTGCATGATGAACAGCCGCATTGAGCATGACAGTTTTGGCGCCATTGAAGTTGCAGCCGATGCGCTTTGGGGCGCGCAAACCCAACGTTCGTTGCACCACTTTGCGATTTCCACGGAGCAGATGCCGCGTGAATTCATTGCCGCGTTGGCTGAAGTCAAACGGGCCGCGGCCGTGGTCAACCACGAGCTGGGCTTGTTGCCACAACCCAAATCCAACGCAATTATCGCAGCCGCCGACGAAGTCATCGCCGGTGTTCACGCGACGCAGTTTCCGCTGTCGATTTGGCAAACCGGCTCGGGCACGCAGACCAATATGAACATGAACGAAGTGCTGGCACGGCGCGCCACGGCGTTGCTTAGCACCGCCGAGCCGCCGGTTACGCTGCATCCCAATGATGACGTTAACCTTGGGCAATCGTCGAACGATGTATTTCCGACGGCGCTCAATCTCGCGGTGTGCCAAGCACTCGTCGCGCAGCTGAAGCCTGCGGTCACAACTCTGCGCGTAACCTTGGCAGCCAAGGCAACGGCGTACGCCGACGTTGTCAAAATTGGGCGCACGCATTTGCAAGACGCCACACCGCTGACGCTCGGCCAAGAAATCTCGGGCTGGGTTGCGCAACTCGATCACGCGATGGCGCATCTCAACGCAGCCTTGCCACACGCCAGCGAACTCGCGATTGGTGGCACTGCCGTCGGCACTGGTCTCAACACGCATCCTGAATTTGGCCGCCGGGTTGCAGCCGAACTGGTGCGCCGGACAGGGCTAACGTTGCAGTCGGCGCCGAACAAATTCGAAGCCCTTGCGAGCCACGATGGCTTGGTGCACCTGCATGGCTGCCTCAAGGGCTTGGCCGCCGCGATGTTCAAAATCGTCAATGACGTACGCTGGTTGGCGTCGGGACCACGCTGTGGCCTCGGCGAGTTAACCATCCCAGAAAACGAACCAGGCTCGTCGATCATGCCAGGCAAAGTAAACCCGACGCAGTGCGAAGCGGTTGCGATGGTTGCTTGCCAAGTGTTCGGCAACGACGTGGCGGTGACCATGGCCGGTGCATCGGGCAACTTTGAGCTCAATGTCTACAAACCCGTGATCGCCCACTGCGTGTTGCAAAGTTTGCGGCTGCTTAGCGACAGCATTCGCAGCTTTGAACAACACTGCGCGCGTGGCATCGAACCAAAACGCGAGCGCATTGCCGAGTTGGTTGAGCGTTCACTGATGCTGGTGACCGCGCTGGCCCCGCATATTGGCTACGACCAAGCGGCCACGATCGCCAAACGCGCTCATCATGAAGGCACCACGCTGCGTGCGGCTGCAGTTGCCAGTGGCGCTGTCACCGCAGCCCAGTTCGATGCGTGGGTGCAGCCATCGGCGATGGTTGGCCACTAGCGGTCAACCGGCACATCGTTGGCCGCTAGCGGCCACTGCGGTACAACATGTTAGCAAGATCGTCAGCGTGCTCTTCTTCGGTTGCCAGCAGGCCTTCCATCATGCGGCGCGTGGTCGGGTCGTCGTGGCCAAGCCATTGCACCATCTCGGCGTAAGTCGAAATTGCAACCCGTTCGGCAACGAGGTTCTCGCGAATCATCTCTTCGAGGTCTTTGCCTTCTTTGTATTCCGCGTGGCTGCGGCTGTGTAACCCGTTGGGATCGAAGTTGGGCACACCACCTAGCTGCGCGATGCGCGCCGCTACAAGATCGACATGGACTTGCTCTTCATTGGCGTGGGTCAAGAACTCGGCAGCGACGGGCATCCCGTGTAGGCCTTTTGCCATGTAATGATGATTTTTGTAGCGCAGGTTGCATACGATTTCAGTCGCCAACACTTCGTTGAGCACTTTGATCACCAACGCACGATTGGCGACGTACGAAGCCGTCACCGCGCCTTCGGCCATGTGCTCTCGGGCACGTTCGCGAACTAGTTTCAGGTCGATTTTGAATTCATTCATCACTTTGCAGACAGAGCAAGAACGAGACCAGCAGCGCCCATGCCTGGTAACGCGGCGGCATCGCGTTGCGCCATGCGCGGTGAGCGGTGCGGCACAGCGAGCGCGCGCGGCTCGGTCAGCCAACGTCCTACGCAAGGGGTGGGCTCCGATCTCTGATAACGATTAGTTATCAGATCGATAAGCACTAAGGGACTAGCGAAACGACGCCTGCGCGGCTAGTTTGTGGCCATGCATATCAATCAAAAAGTCGGCGACTTCAAAGTTCAAGCATACCAAAACGAAAAGTTCTTCCCAGTTACCCAAGATGACCTCAAGGGCAAGTGGTCGGTGTTCTTCTTCTACCCAGCAGACTTCACGTTTGTTTGCCCAACCGAACTCGGTGACATGGCAAGCAAGTACGCACAGCTCAAAGAAATGGGCGTTGAAGTGTACTCGATCAGCACCGACACCCACTTCACCCACAAAGCGTGGCACGACACGTCGGACACGATCAAAAAGATCACCTATCCAATGTTGGCCGACCCAACCGCGCACTTGGCGCGCATGTTCGGCGTGTACATCGAAGACGCCGGCATGGCGTACCGTGGCACGTTCGTCATCAATCCAGAGCTGCAAGTCAAAATCGCTGAAATCCATGACAACGGCATCGGCCGCAACGCCGATGAACTGGTTCGCAAAGTGCAAGCTGCACAATTCGTTGCAGCTCACCCAAGCGAAGTATGCCCAGCCAAGTGGACCCCAGGCGCAGCAACGCTGAAGCCAGGCCTCGACCTCGTCGGCAAGATCTAGTTACCAACTAATTCCGCGGTCACACGTCGCGGTCGTCATTTTCAGCGCGTGTTTGGCGCGCTACTTTTTCAACAACGGCACCCGTGGGTGTTGTTGGGTTTGGTCCGCTGCAGCAACCGGTGCAGCGTGAAAGGTGTTGGCTATGCTCGATTTAGATCTTCTCACCCAATTGCGCGGCGTCTTTGGTTCGCTCGAAACCGAGCTGACATTGCGCGTGCACCCATCGACGCATGAAAAACAAGCCGAGCTGGTCGAACTCGCGACCGAGCTAGCTAGCACCTCACCAAAATTGCGTTACGAACTTGCGGGCGATGCAGTCGACACCGTTTTGCTCGAAGTCTTCAAAGACGGCGCGGCAACCGGCATCCGGTTTGCTGGCGTGCCCGGCGGCCACGAGTTCACGTCATTGGTGCTCGCGGTATTAAACAGCGACGGCAAAGGCAAGCTGCCTGACGCAGGCCTGCGCGCGCGCGTCCGCAGCCTGCGCGGCCCAGCAGCGCTGCGCACGTTTATCTCGCTGTCATGCACCAACTGCCCCGATGTTGTGCAAGCGCTCAACTTGATCGCGCTCGACCATCCTGGCATCAGCCACGAAATGATCGACGGAGGCTTGGCGCCCGATGCGATTTCGGCGCTCGGTGTGCAAGCCGTGCCTTCGGTGTTTCTCGGTGACAAGCTGATTTCGGTCGGCAAGTCGAGCTACGGCGAATTGCTTGAAATTCTTGCCCGCGAGCTCGGCACCGATGCTGCGGCCGTGGCCGAACAGCCGCCGCAAAACTTCGATGTCGTGGTGTTGGGCGCTGGCCCTGCCGGCGTCGCTGCGGCCATCTACACGGCACGCAAAGGCCTCAAGACCGCCATCGTCGCCGAGAAAATGGGCGGCCAAGTTGCTGATACGCTGGGCATCGAAAACCTGATTGGCACCAACTACACCGAAGGCCCAAAGTTAGTGGTCGATCTTGAAAAGCATGCCCGCGTCTACCCTATCGAAATCTTGAGCCACCGCCGGGTTGAATCGATGGAGTTGGCAACGCCTGACGCCGCCAACGGCGCCAAACGGTTGAAGCTCGCAACTGGCGAAGTGCTGCTGGCACCAACGGTGATCATTGCCACTGGTGCCAAATGGCGAGAGCTTGGCGTGCCTGGTGAAAAGCAATATCTCGGCCGCGGCGTGGCATTTTGCCCACACTGCGACGGGCCGTTCTACAAAGGTCGGCGCGTTGCGGTGATCGGCGGCGGCAACTCCGGGGTCGAAGCGGCGATCGACTTGGCTGGTATCGCATCGCATGTAACGCTGATCGAATATGCTGACGAGCTCAAAGCTGATGCGGTGTTGATCAACAACATGCGTGGTCGCGACAATGTCACGATCATCAGCTCGGCTCGCACGACTGAGGTGGTAGGCGACGATGCGAAAGTAACGGGCCTGCGCTACGAAGATCGTCGCAGTGGCGAGATCAAGAGCGTCGACCTCGACGGCGTGTTTGTCCAAATTGGACTGGTGCCCAACAGCGGCGCATTCCGCGATTTGCTAAAAACCAACAAGTTCGGCGAAATCATCGTCGACGACAAAGGCCGCACCTCGGCGCCCGGCGTCTATGCGGCCGGCGACGTAACGACCGCGCCGTTCAAACAAATCGTCATTGCCATGGGCAGCGGTGCGACTGCTGCGCTCACAGCGTTCGAAGACCACATGCGCGCCGGCTAGATGACCGCTAGCTCACCACGCAAACGTCGGTGCCGACAAATCAGCCAAGCCGACGCGTAGTTCACGAACGCTGCCGTCGATGGTGACCTTGCATGGCCACGTTGCGCCTGCGCTTGGCACCGGGTGGGTGCCAGTGCCGCAGTCGGCCGCAGCTGTGGTGTCAGCAGCGTTAGCACGGGCCCACGCTGTGGCTACGCTGCTTAGCTTACCGGCATCGAATAAAGGCGTCGTCGCTTCAAGATCGAGTTGCAAGCTCGGCGGCACGGACGCTGCAAACTGCACTGTTTCGCCCGAAGACAACTTGCCTTGGCAGGCAAACGAGGTACCCGCAACGTTGGCTTGGTTTGCTGGACAGTCGAGGGAGACGAGTGCAAGCCCTTGCTCACCAAACATCTTGATGAAGCGCTCCGACAGTTTGGCGCGATCGATCAAGTCGACAGCTAGCGCCATGGTGACATCGCCTTGGTCCGAAGTTGCTGTGAGCGTGGCCTGGCGGGTTGGGCCTTGCGCAAACGCGATCGTGCACGTGACATGAGCGCCTTTGCTTGCTTCCAATGCAGGACAGACTACCGAAGCGATGTCGCCAACCCCGGCAAGATTCGAGCGCACAAAGTCTGCAAGCTTGGCTTCATCGATGCCTGTGCGCTTGCCGACACTACACTGAAACTTGCATGCGCCGACGGTGCTTAGGACTAACACCGTAGTGAGCGCGCCAGCCTTCACTTCGCGCCCTTGGCCGCTTTCGCTGGCACATCATGCCGGGTGATATCCATGCCCGCCAAGCTCAGCACCACGCTGCTGCGCGCAGCATCCCATGGCAACAAGATGGCGTCCACATCGGGCTCCGTCGACGGTTCATAGTTCTCGGCAGTGAACCCAATCGCGGGCTTCGGCGTCAGCGTAATTTCCATGGTTCGACCGCCTTTGCCTTTGGTCGACGCATAGGTCGTTTCAAAAACATTACCGGCGATCTGTTTGCGAATTTCAAAACTGCCGAGCGGTTGCAATTGCCCACTCCACACCGTGAATAACATCAACAAGTCGCGCGAACCGATGTCGAATTTCTGCCGCACCACGGCGTAGATGACATCGCGTGCGCCTTTGCCAGTTGTCGGGCCAAACGGCAGCACGCCGCGAGCGAGAATATCTTGTGGCTTAGCCGCAGGCAGCTGCACAAACGCAAACTGCGACGTCAAAATGCCGACGATGGTACCGCCCATGACAACGCGCTCTTTGCCTGGCAAATCGCTGTCGAGCTCGGTGGTCTTGTCGAATAGGATGTCGGATTTTTTCAGCCGTACCGTGGTGAGAAAATCGGCGAACAACTGGGTGCGGTCACTTAGTTCAACGGTGCGCGTAATGTCAAAGCCAATGTCGGGCGCGGGCCCGGTTGCAGCGTCGGCATCTTCGTATTTCACATTGAGCTGCAGCTCAGTGGTGGCCGCCGACAATCCCGGCACCGCGCTTGCCGGAACGCCGACTTCGACGGAAAAGCCGCCACCGGTCAGCGAATCTGCAAGCTCGAGTTGTTTTGGCGCTTTGGGCGTTACCGCTTGCCGCCGTTTCGCAAGCGCATTGCCTGGCCAAACGTTGACGACCAGCGGCGCGCCGCCCGCTGAGATCGAAATCGCCAGCTTGTCTTCGTTGCCACCAGGCTTTGGCAGGCGCACCACTTTGTCGTCGGTAACAACAACTGCCACCACCATGCGCTTGCCATCCCATGCACAGCGAATACCGTAATCGGCGTCTTTGGAGCCCGTGCTTCCACGCGTGCCAGGCGTCCATTCATCGCTGATATCCACGATGCCGTCGATCACCACGTTCTCGGCTGCCTTGGCATCGCACTTCATGGGCGGCATTGTCATCTTCATCGTATCGGCGTGCGCTGGCGCGGCTGTCACAGCGACGCTTGCAACCGTACTCAACACGAGATACGGCAACCACCTGCGGCTTGGCTTCATATGTGCCGCCAATCGTACACTACCTGCACCCTTGCTGCAGCCTTTGCCCACCGACACGCAACGCCTACTTTTGTGCACCTTGATCATGGTCCGCGTAAGCGCGAGTGCACGAGTTGCCGTGATACCCTTGGTGCCGTGAGCGCGCTACGGGACCTCGTCTTGCTCTGTGCAAACAACAACCCTGCGGTGGCCATCGTAAGCCAACAAGACGGGCGACAACTGCCGATGTTCTTGCCGGGTGATGGACCGTTCGATTACGGCCTGCTGCGCCAGGGCTATGTGGTCACCACGCTTGGATACCAGCCGGTTGCAGTGCCAGATGGCCAACCATTCTATAGCACCGCCGTACCCAAAGCATGGCGGGTCGTGCCAAGCGTGAACCCAAAGCACATCTTGATCGATTGTTATCGCGGGCGAAGCAAGCAGAACGGCGAAGCCAACACCATCACGCTGCTGGACCAGTATGGCAACGTGCTCCGCACATGCGAATCAACTGCTGGCAATATTGTTGGCGAGCTGACCTCAGGTGAGCTAGTTGCCGAGCGGGGTTTCTTCACGTGGGATGGCAGACGTGCGCCAACAAAAAGAAATACTGCGCGCGCTGGCGAAATCATCGCGGTAGTGGCCGGCCGCTACCTTTTGACCGCAGCCAACAGCTATGCAAAAAAACTAGTCTTAATCGACACCCAAACTGACGCCCGCGTCACGGTGCAGCGCACCACCGAAACGGGCTTGTACAGCCCCGTTTACAACATCGACGCGTCATGCGCCGCGTTCGCATCGGGCGACGATGGCGTGCTGATCGTTGACGCACGCAGCACCTCGCGTCCCGCAACGGTGCTTTGTCATGGGCTAGGCTTCACCTGCTATAACGTGCTGTGGCTGCACGACGGTAGCCTGCTTGCGATTGGCAATGTCCAGGCGGCGGTGATTGATCTTAGTTCTGGAGGCCAGCGTCCGATCCAGCTGCCCAAACACTGCCATCCGGTGCTCGACGTTACGGATCGCTTGAGCATCGATACCATTGCGGCTTCGATCCTTCCCGCTCGCAACAAGCCGCTCGCAGCGAAAGAATTTGCAACGCTGCAAACCCAACAACGCGAACGGTTGCACGCAGCCGCCACGCAGGCAGACATCCTGCCAACGCAGTTGTTGCGGCATGTATCGCCGGGCATCCGGTTACGAACTGTCCCCACTACCAAAACGCCAGCGCTGGGCCAAAGCTGCTTCGGCGGCCGCCCCGCCATGCCGGAGGGCACCCGTTGGCCAATCAAAGATGGCGTGCCTTACACTTTTTTTGCACAACTGCGTTGTGACGAATTACGTGCTGCCGTGCCACAGCAGCGCGCGCAGGAGCTGGCGATTCCTACGCGCGGCTGGATCGTGATTTTCATTGCGATTGAACCAGACGGTATGCATCCGCGCTTCGATGCCGACAGTGTCTGGGCTACGTACGTTGGTGCCAAAACGGTCAAGCGCATCCCTTTCCCACGGCAACTTGATGAACAGCTGCGCCTGCCGTGCGTCCCGGTCTCGATCGAACCCGTGTGGACGCTGCCGGATTGTGGCGACGCCACCGCCTTGCTTAGAAATGGCAAAATTAATCAGGCGCAACTCAACGCGTTGCATGGCGCATTTGCGCTGCCTGCACCGCAGCATCAACTCTTTGGCTACAAGTTCTCGGAGCAGGGTTTCGCTGTGCACAACGATCAAGAGTTGCTGCTCCAGCTTGATTCCGATGGCTTGCTCGATGTGATGTTCGGCGATGGCGGCAGGCTGCACGTGTTCAAACCGAAAGGCATGCCACTTCGACCATCGTTGGCAAAGCTGACGGTCGAACTTGATTGCGGATGATATCCCGCGGCTGCGGCCGTAACGCGACTAGTCAGCGTCGAGGTTGTCGTCGGCGCCACCACCATCGCCAGCCATTTCAGCAGCGCCTGGAGGCGATGATGCCGGGTCCGCTTCCGCGGCTTGCGGCCGATGGTCATCGAGATCCCATGCACTATCGACTTCGTCCATCGGAGGTGGTTCAGTGATCGAGCGCTTGCGGGCTACTTCGACGGGCGCAGGAGCTGCAACCACCGGTGCCGCCGGTGCAGCGACCACGGCAGCAGGTGCTGGCGCGACCGGTGCCACAATCTTTACGGTTGGAGCCGAATGCTGGGACGCGATTGGTGCGGCCACAACCCCCGATGCATCCGCGCGCCGTGCTGGTGCAGGCGAAATAGCCTCGCACACCTCGGCAAACGCTGCCGCTGCGGCGCGATCTTCGTCGTCGATCATCGGGCCAACAGTTGCGTAGGTGGCACGCAATTCTTCGACGTATTCCACTGGGTCGCGACCCGAAAAGCGAAGCGAACCAAAGGCATTCTTCTTCATGGCGGCAGCCAGTTGCGCTGCGACATCGCCGGTAGCAGGCGCAGCCGCGGCTTCGGCCTTTGGCAACAGCTCTTTCGCCTGTGCCAACAATTGCGCACGGCGCTGCTTCACCTTGATTGGATCAAGCGCAGTGCCACGCAACGCGTCGCCACCGTTCGCCATCACATGGCGATCGAGTCGTTCCACTAGATTACGCAGCTCACCACCACCGCGCTGATTGCCATCGAGCAAGTCGGCAACCTTGTTGCGAACGGCCAGCGCACGCGGCACCAGGTCGGTTGCATCGGCTGCCATCAGGGCTGTGATTTCGGCCTTGGCAGCGTCGGCTTCAGCACGTTCAGCGTTGGCTTCAGCATCGCGGGCTTCGTCGCGTTTGGCGAACAAGGCATCACATGCAGCACGGAATTCGCCCCACACGCGGTCGGCGTCGCGACGTGGCACATAGCCGATTTCTTTCCAGGCGGCTTGGGCGTCTTTGACTTGGCCAATGGCCTTGCCCCACCCGCCTTCGCCTGGCGCTTTTGCAACCAAGCGTTGCACTTGTTCGATCAACGCCAGCTTGCGCTGCAAGTTGGCTTTTTCTTCATTGTCGCGAGCGTCGAGCACCGGCTTGCGGCGTTCAAAGAACTTGTCGCATGCAGCGCGGAATTTGGTCCACAGTTCGTCGCCCTGCGCGCGTGGCAAGTTGCCCGACGCTTTCCATTCAGCTTGCAGTTGCTTCAACCGTTCGGCAGTAGCGGCCCAGTCGGTGGATTCGGCAAGAGTTTCGGCTTCGTCGATCAGTTTTTGCTTAGCTGCGGCCACTTCGGCAAACTTTTCCGAAGCAATCGCGCGTTGGCCACGAACCTTGTCGAACACTTGGTCGCACGCTGTTTTGAACGTGTCCCAAAGCTCTTTCGATTTCTTTTGTGGCAGCGGGCCCACTTCTTTCCACGATTGTTGCAGCTCTTTGAGCAAGCCACCGAGTTCGCCAGCGTTCGGCGAGCCCGGTGCACCAACTTCGATCTCAGCCATTTCTTTGGCGACTTTGATCAACGATTCGGCTTGCGGCACATTGCTCCAACGCGCCCAATCTTCGGCTTCGCGCTTGTCGGCGACATTGAGCACTAGTTTGGCGCGCACATCGTGATAGCGATTTTCGATCGCGCTGCGTTCCGCTTCTGGCGCGCGCGCCACATCGGCATACGCTTTGGCGGCTTGTTCGAGCAAACGCTCGGCGGCCGGCGCTTTGCTACGACGGCGTTTCACCGTTGGGTCAACGCCCTCGGTGCTGTCACTGGCTGGCGCGTCGGCGCTCGCCGTCACAGCGCTTTCAGCGTGTGCAGCGTCGATCTTTTTGCCTGCGAGGGCATCTTCCATCTGGCCAACCAACACGGCCAGCTGCGCCAACGCAGCTTTTTCACGTTCGCGTTTGGCTTGTTGTTTCGCAGCGCGTTCAGCTTCGAATGCATCGCGGCGTGCCTTGTCAGCGGCTTGCCGCGCTTCACGTTCGGCACGGCGTGCTTCGGCTTCGGCGCGACGCGCTTGGCGCTTGGCTTCTTCAGCCGGGTCAACCAGCGGCACTGCGATTTCCGCCGCGTCGGCCTCGGCGTCAGCTTTGGCGCGGGCTTCTTCGGCTTTGGCGCGCTCCGCTTCGCGGCGTTCGTTTTCAAGCTCACGCGACTGGCGCGATTGTGCTTGTTTGGCTTCGATCGCCGCTTTGCGATTGCCTACCTTTTTCACGATGCGCGCGAACTTTTCGTCGGTGACATCGTCGGCGAACAAGCCGAGCTCGTTGTAGGCCGCTTCGAGGGGCGCCATCTCGGTCGTGATCTTGGCAACGTCGAGGCTTTCCATCAACGTTTCGGCTTGTCGCAGCAACTGAGCTTTTTCAGCGCGGCGGCGCTTGGTGGCGTCGGAAACCACCGGAGCATCGTTTGCGCTTGGTGGCGCGCTGGCTTTTTCAGCCGCCGCCATCTCACTGACGATCTTGCGTGCGCGTTGCCGCACCGCTTTGTTCTTGGCTTTGTTGGCGATGAGTTCCAACACGTCGGCCTCGTCGATTTTTTCGATCGCGGCCAAGCCAACTTCTTTTTGATTGGTGTCGGTGGCCAAGGCGCGCAACACGTCCGTGTCGTCGATGCGAGACACCGCTTCGAGCCGAACTTCATGCGGTACATCGCGCTTGGCGAGTTCGGCCAGCGCGCGTGGGTCGCGAATTTCAGTCAATGCCCGGCGCCGAATCGTGGCCACCTGCGCGCGTGCCACCACGTCGGCGATCGCGCGATGGTCACCCAACCGCAACAAGCCACTGAGCGCGTTGCCAGCTGCATCGGCGTCTGGGCCGCATGCAGCGGTGGTCCAAATCGCTGCGGCTCGCTCACCTGCAAAGTCCGCTACGCCGCGTTCGCTATCCGACGCTGCGATGTCGGCTAGCAGATCTGCAGCGCTGATCTTTTCGATCGCAATGCGGCGCACCGATGCGTCGCGATCGTTTTTGGCAATGTTTTCTAAAATCGCAGCGTCGTCGGTCGAGAGCGCGCGAACGGCCTCGGTGCGTACACGGACATCGCTGTGGCGGTATTTAGGGCGGAAAAAGTCGGCTATCCCCATAGAGGCGGCGAATCTATGCGCTGGGCCGGTCGCATACAAGCATTGACTACCAGGCTTTGGATAAAACACCCAAGACCGTAACCTGCCAATACCACTTGCGTTTTCGCGCCTTACCAACGTTGCTGCAGGGTTAACGCAGCGCTTTGCAGGGTTACCCGCCGGCTGGTGCTGGCAATCTGCGTCAGCATCGCGTCGAGGCGGTCCGCTTTTTGCGACCAAGGCAAGCGCAAATCGGGCTGCCGCGCGACCAGCTCTGGAGCAATTTCGTCGTCGCTGGCGTCGCAAAAATCGATGCCGTGCAATTCGAAATTAAAAAACTCGCGCTGCGCCATGGTTTGCAAGATGTATCGGCGCAGTGGGGCCGGTGCAACCAACAACGAGGTACCGATCGCAGGCAAGCGCGCCCACGGCGTCACGGAAATCGGTAACTCGACAAACGGTGCATCACCGCGGCGCCACGGCGCGGTCATCGCCGGACGATATGGATCAATGGGCGCCAACAAGCCGCGAGGGTTAGTCATCACCGCACCGCTCGGGCGGCGTAACGCCGCAAGGGCCGCCATCACAGCGGCTTTGGCCGCGTAGTAGCCGGGTGCAGGAAACAGCGACGAATCGTATTGATAGCCGAGCTCGGCCAACACGTCGAAAAGCACGGCGCTGACGTCGTAGCCCGGTGAGCGAAAGCCAGCGATCGGCTGCCCTGCGAGGCGGGCCAGGACGCGGTCCGCAGTCACAATTTCGTCGCGGATCGTTTTCGCATCCAAGCGCGCCAGCTCATAACGATGGCGGTGCGAGTGATTGGCGAGCTCATCGCCTGCGGCCGCGCGTTGTTCCATCACCGTTGCCGACGCAACAGCGCTGGCATCGTTGGCAACATCGACGTCTTGCCCGACGACAAACCACGTCACATTGATGCCATGTTTGGCAAACAGCGCAACCGCGCGCGGCACGCAGCGCTCAATAATCACATGGCGTAGCGCCCGTGGGGCCGGTCCGAGCGCATGGATGCGGTAATAACATTCGATCGCATCAAGATCGATCGATACCGAGCACAGTGACATGGTTACAATTTGCCGCCGAAACGAATCGCGTACGTTAACTTGGCCAGGCCTTTGAGCACGTGCGGAACGCGCTTTGACAAGTTGATCGCGGGGGCGCGTTTTTCGGCGAGGCGCACCGGAATCTCGACGATGCGAAGGCCGTCGCGGCCCGCTCGAATCACCAATTCGCTAGCAAAGAGGTCGCGATCGATCACGCATTGCTCGGCAACTGGCAGCACTGTGTTGCGATGAAAAGCTTTGAGGCCATGGGTGTCGGTGCCGCGAAAATCGAGCGCGACCCGCAACATGCCGTTGATCACGCGCGTCGCCAAACGGCGCGTCATCGGTCGTTGGTCGTTGGCGCCCTTCATCGCCTTACTGCCGACGACAAAATCGCAGTCACCGTGTTGCAACAGCTCAAGCGCACGTCGATGAAAATCGCGATCGCAAAGATCGATTTCTTCACAAATTACGTAGGTGCCGCGCGCTTCGGTAATCCCGCGGCGCAGCGCTTTGCCGTAGTTTGGCTCGCCGAGCGAAAATGTACGGACGCCGGGGTTTTCGTCGGCGAGATGCTGCGCAAGTTCCACCGTACGGTCGCGCGAGCCGTTTTCGGCCAAGATCACTTCGAACGTCAGGTTTGGCTGTTGCAGCTTAGCTTTGACATCTTCGATGCCATCAAGCAGCTCACCCACAGCTTCACGCAGAATCCCTTCTTCGTTATAGACGGGAATGACTATCGAAACATCGGGCGCGGCCATCGGGCAAACATGTAGCATGTGGCTTGAGCGGCCACAACGGTTGGCGGCGCTGTGAAGTACGGCCCCAGCCGACAGCACTTTGTGGGCATTTGGGTAGACCGTCCGCCGCGGATAGTCGTTACTACCTGCATGATGACATATCGCTTATTCGTAGCCACCACAACGCTGCTCATGTGCTTGGCTGGCACCGCAGCCGCCGACCGCACCGGCCCTGACAAGCCGACCGCAGCGCCAAGGCCGGCACCCACTGCAAAACGCATCCCGATCCCGCTGACGGCGACTGCGAATAGCGAGAGCTGCCCCGCTGGAATGCAGGCAGTAGATGCAGCGATTGCGGTCAAAGGCGACGTGATCAGTTTCACGTTAAATCGCGGTGGCGGATGCCGCACTAAGCCGGTGTACACGGCTGCATATGCCCTGGCGAAAGGCAAAACCAAAGCCATGCAAGTACGCGTCTGCATGGCTCTAGATGCCGACCAGTGCGAGATGTACATTCAAGACGAAGCCGTTTCCATCGACTTGAGCGCGGCACGTAAATCGCTTCGGGCGAAGTCCATCAAGATCGTGAAGTGAATCGGCGACTCACAGCGTCAGTTGCCGAATGATCATCAGGACCCGAAAAAGGTCCTGCCGTGCATGGATGTCAGGGCCGGCCACGCGCAGCAAGCGCTCGCCTTCCGTCGTGAGAATTCTCAGATCGATGGTATCGGTTTTGCTTTCGGGGAACTCATAACCGAGCAAGCTATCGACACCGACCCGCGTGGTGCCTTTGGGGTCTACCGCGTAGATCGCGGCGGTTGTAAAAACCAACAGCCATGCTTCGAGCGGCGGCGGATTTTGATACCAGCCGATCAGTGCCTCGCCAGGTGTTACGTGAACCGACGCTGGCGCATCGGCGTTGATTAGCGCGTGCGTGAAATGTGGCGAGCCACGCCAGTATCGTCGCACAACCGACGCAACGATTTCGGGATCTAGTTCGCGCTCTACCGGATCCGTAGCCATGGGGCCCAGCTACCACGCGCCGCCGCGTGATGCCGTTGCAATCCGCCCCCGATTGAGTTCCCGCACAACAGCTCACGCCCCGGCCGCCGCCCGCGTCCCGACCGGCGGCCCGCCCGACCGCGTCCCGCCGTCCCGCCCGCCGTCCCGTCCCGCCCGACCGACGTTTGTTTTTCGGTCTCGGGCCCGCCGTCCCGTCCCGACCGACCGCCGACCGACCGACCGACGTTTGTTTTTGGAATTTTCCACGCAACTTCTGGCGATACGTGACGACCAACTGTTGTTTTACCCGGCCGACGTTTGGCCCCCAACCCGCCCGAGGCCCACCCCGCCTCGGCCCCGGCCTCGAACCCGGGGCCCAACCCACCTCGGACCCGCCTCGGACCCAACCGACGTTTGATTTCGGATGGTTTTGGAAAATTGTGCCCCAAACCCAACCGACGTTTGATTTCGGATGGTTTTGGAAAATTGTACGCAACGTTGAAGCACGCTTGGCGAGAAGCTCGCCATGCGACCTTGTAACTATCAACGTGGCAAGTACTACCTCGTGACCCGCCGCTGCACGCAGCGCAAATTTCTGCTGCTCGCCGGCAAGCTCGCCGA
>JAKQOD010000894.1 GCA_029565465.1 Deltaproteobacteria bacterium | reverse complement strand
GACGAGTGATAGGCCAAGGGCTTATCGTAGAACATCTTGACGCCCATCCCCTTGAGTCGTTCGTAGACGCCTTCAAAGTTGTCAACGATCAGGCCAAAGTGCGTAATCTCAAGGCCATCGTTGGCGACGCCTCGGCCCGCTGCAAACTCGTGCATGCACAAGTACAGATTTTGATCGTTGCCGATAATGGCCCAACGCACCAACATCCGCATGCCGACTTCTTTGACTTTGAACCCAAAGACCCGACCGTAAAACTCGATGCTCTCTTCGAGATTGGCCACATCCATTTGGATATGGTCAAAGCGCATAATCTTGATCGGGGCAACTACGTTGCTTGCGGTATTCATTGCATCATCTCCTTGTGTTCCGGTTGCAACTGGCCAGCGGCATCGAACTTCGCGATCAGCGCTGCGAAGCCCGGAAATTCACTCGGCGAGATTCGTTTAGCGAGATTGAACCCACTGATGGCAGCCGAGATATTGGTTTCATCAAGCGCGAGCGTCGATTGAAATGCAGCCAACGCTTCAGCTTCCCGACCAATGATCTCCAAGCATTGTCCAATCATGAACTGTGAGTAGGTAACGCGCGGCAGGCCAATGGCTAACGCTTTTTGATAGAGTTCGAGGGCTTCCGTGTAGCGCTCTTGGCACATCAAGACATCGGCAAGTTCGTGGTACGAAATCGACCAGTTGGGGTCGAGGGCGATGAGTTCACGGCCAACCGCTTCTGCTTTTTCGAGGTCTTTCGCAACATACAAAAACTCTTTGAGTGCCGATTCAAGAACGGTCTTGCGTGCATCCACCGCAGCGACTTCGGCCACGCGCGACTTGGGCTCCGCGATTTTGGCATAGTGCTCGGCTTTGAGCATGAGTGCTCGCGTGGTTGGCGCGTCGCCAACGGCTGCAGGAATCATGGCGTAGGCACGATAGAAGCCCGACAATGCGATTTGATCAGCGAACATTGTACTGTTCGCGAGTTGCTCAGCAACGGCGAGGCCCCGTGCAACAAACCAATCATCCAATTCAGATGAGATCGCTTCGGTCTTGGCGCGCCAGACGATCGCAAACGACGCGGCCAACAAGATGCGCCGTGGGGTAACAACATTTTGTTCGATTAGCTCTTTGAGCTTCAAGAAGTCCGCTTCAAATACATCCGCGCTGGCGCTACGGTTGCCGACCACAAATCGCGCAAAGTAGTAAAGGAAACGCTGTTCGGGTAACAGCTTGCGAGGTTCAACCTTCGCAAGCACCTCCGCTGCTAACTGGTAGCGCGCAATCGACGCCAAGCAGAATGCCAAGTTGAGACGTTGAATATGCGGCGCTAACGCAAGCTCCCGAAGCAACCATTGAATGGAGGCCATCGGACCAACCGCTGGATAGTCCAGCGTCTCCAACGCGCCAAGGTCGATACCTGTGAGCTGTGCTACTTCAAACAAAATCGACGGCTCGAGACTTTGACTGCTGAAGTAGTATTCGTCGTCGAAGTTACTCATCTCCAGCGCCCGACACACCGCGCGGGTCCAGTTACTGCTAAATTCGCCTTCTTCTTTGAAGTACAGCAGCGCATTGATCATTGCGTTGGCGTTTGTATTCATAACCGCATCCCGAAAAAATGTTGTCGCCCCAAGAAAAGGAAAGCGCCATCGCAGGCGTGAACCTGCGCTGGCGCTAGTAGACCGGCAACTTAGAACGTTGCGACGGTGCCGCTGAACATGGCTGGCAGTTGAGCTGCCTTGACGCTCAGGAACTTAACGGTGGTGCGCTTGATGTTTAGTTTTTTCATTTTCGTCTCTCTTGTTTAATGCGCCGAAATTGGCGTGCCTTTTACTTACTCACGCGATCCAACTGCGGCAATAAAGTTCGACATAAACGCGTTCGGTTGCACGCAACGATCTAACTGCCTGTATTGCCAAAAATAAATAATGAAATCGATTTCGCGATTCGGTCCTCGACGGTTTTTTGTCGTTTGAAGTAAAGAAATTGATGCAAGCTAGAACACCAATATCGCGCGATCATGATCCTGGCATTCCGACAAAATCCGCTATATGTCATCGACTATGCGAAGCCGTTACGTATGTGCGATCGGTGCGATTGGACTGTTCCTTTCTTTAAGCTGCACGCGTAAAGCCGCTCGCTCGCCGACGGATCCAGCCCCAGATCCGCGCGCGAACGAACGCTTGGCGTTAAAGCTGACCTATGACAATAAAGCGTTAGGCTCGGGCGCCGATACATCGACGTTGCGAGTAGCGGAGTTGGTAAACACGCCCAATTTCGCGCGCGACGTTGCACTACGAATCATTTCGCGAGAGTTGGCGCAGAATTCTTCCACCGACGGTGAAACCATCGCGACCCTGCTGTCGGCCGACGGCGATCCAGCGGTTTATTACTTTCGCAAGCGCTGTGATCGCGCCACTGCCGTAGCAGTTGCACCATGGTGGAAGCCTGAGAGCACCGTCTTGGTTTGCCCCGATGCGTATCAACCAGAAAATCTGAGGGATGCCAAAACCGGCTGGTACTGTAGTGGCTATTTTGCACTTGGCGGCGCTGAACTTTCGAGCGCATCAATGGCGCAATGCGGTTGCGGTCCAAACCTTATGAACTGCGTCCCCAACAATGACCTTTACGATGCCCTAGCCGACGGCATGAAGCAGGAATTAATCGATACGGTCGCCGACATTATCAATCGTGATGCACCGCTGACCGAGGTTTTCACGACTAACGCTACGATCCAAAATCCTTGGTCGCGGTTTGCGTACCAGCGTTGGCGCGCGATGAGCGGAGAGCTCACGCAAGTTGGCTTGGATTCGTTGCCGGTACAAAAGCAGCCACGCTATGAACCTTATGCGGGAGCGCATGCTGGCATCTTAACGATGCCATATTTGCAGTACGAGCAGGACAGCCTGCGGGCCCGAGCGTTACGACGCCACAGCATGTTGTGGTGCCTCAGTTCGGGTAGCGGCCACGTCACAAGTGCAGAAGTCAACAAGATTGGAGCGACCAACCTGCGCGCCCTTGAAGGCTGGAAAAAACTGGCCAGCAGCGACGGCTGCACGACTTGTCACGCGCATCTCGACTATGGCGCCCAATTTTTTAAGAGCTACGCGAGTTCTTGGGTGGGCGTCACCAACGCAGCACCGCCGTTTCCACGCGGCGACGAGCGCGGCCCAATGTATGGCTTAAACATCAAAGATCTGCGGGGTGAAGCGGCGCTTACCCCAGCAGGTTTTGCTGAGCTCGCGTTGCGCGATCAACGGTTTGCCGCCTGTATGACCAAGCGCGTTGCTGACTATTTGGCTCCCGAAGGATTGCCGCAGGCCCAGCTCCAAGAAATGGAACACCGCTTCACCGAGCGCTATTCGTTCAAAGACCTAGTGAAAGCAGGGGTCGAGGTTGCGTTACAGAAACCCACGCCGACCGTCGCGCGGCCGCCATCGCTGGCTTCCGTTGGTGAGCGGTGTGCTGCATGCCACACCGACGGTCCGTTTGCTTTTTTTTCCGGCGGCAAACTGTCCAAAGTGGCAGTACCTGCGATGATTGATGCGATCGCCGAAGGGCGGATGCCGCCCGGACCTGACTTGCAACGCGAAGAACAACGCCAGTTAGTAGCCACCTTGATCGACTACGGCTTCGACGATCAAGCGCAACGTGATAAAGCGCGTGCATTTTATTTGCAACGCACCGTCTATTTGCTTGATGGCCTTGGCACCAAAGCCGTCATCGACAACAAGCGCGTTTGCAGCCCGCGCAAGTCCCAAGTGACGCCAGCGATGACCAGCGGCGTGCTAACTACCCTTGATGCATTAAAGCTCGCGACCATGATTCAAAGCGCAGAAGGTGGTGCCGATTGCCAGCTCTCATCTGGTGATTGGGATCTGCTGCTTCATCAACCATAGGAATGTAGATATGCAGTACCGAAAGCTTGGTGGCAGCGGTCTCAAAGTGAGCGCCATTTGCCTTGGCACCTTGCCGTTTGGCTGGTGGGTCAAAGGTCCGCAGAGTCACGCGGTCCTCGACGCGTATCACAGCGCAGGGGGCAACTTCCTTGATACCGCAGATGTTTATCCCTGCCCCGCCGAAGGCGTTGGAGGCAAGCTCTGTGAAGAAATCATTGGTGAGTGGCTGCATGCTACCGGCCATCGCGATTCCATGGTCATAGCGACGAAGGTGTCCGGCCGCATGGGGCCCGGCCCCAACGATGAGGGGCTCAGCGCCAAACACATCATGCGTGCCGTGGAAGGATCGCTGCGCCGCTTGCGGACCGACTACATCGATCTGTACCAAGCTCACGACGACGATCCTGCGGTTCCTATGGAGGAGGTGCTGCAGGCTTTTGACTCGCTCGTGCGGCGCGGCTTGGTGCGCTACGTTGGCACTTCGAACTTCAGTGCGTGGCGCAAGATGAAAGCGCTAGGCATCAGCCGCGGTTCAAAACTGGCAAGCTACGTCTCCACGCAACCGTTGTATAATCTGGTGCAGCGCGCCGATTTCGAACGCGAGCTGCAGCCGTTATGTGTCGAAGAAGGGATCGCCGTCATGCCCTACTCGCCGCTCGCCGAAGGGTTTCTGACCGGGCGCTATCAGCCCGATCAGCCGCCGCCAGCTACGGCACGCGCCGGACGAGTCCATCAGCTCTATCAAGGCGAACGGGTGTGGCGTGTGCTCAAAGCAACTGAACACGTAGCGCAACAGCATGGCACCGCGCCGGCCATCGTTGCGCTTGCCTGGCTGCTCACGCGCGATGCCGTTGTCGCGCCGATCGTTAGTGCCAATTCGCCAGAGCAAATTCAACACACGCTGCAAGCCCTTGAACTCAAGTTGTCTGCGGACGAATGCGCCTACCTCAATAATGCTAGTGAACCGTAGTGCAGCCGACGCCACACGATAACTCGCTGCGCCACATCCTGCACTACACGCTGCCGCTCGTTGGCAGCTCGTTGGTGACGTACAGCTTTACCATCATCGACAGCTTGATGATCGCGCCACTTGGGAACACCGCATTTGGCGGTACGGGCCAAGGCAGTCTCTACTTCAGTCTTGTCTGCGCCCTCTTTATCGGCGTGTTGGCGATGTTCACGCCCCTAGTTGCACGGCGGGTCACCAAGACGCCCACCGAATTGAGCATCTGTTTCTGGAGTGGCAATTTGGTTGCGGCGCTGTTTGCAGTGGTGGCGTTCGCGCTTGCAAGCGTAGCAGGGCCTGTATTGGAGTTTTGCGGGCAACCCGCTTCAATCGTCGAGGTAATCGTTGAATTTCTCAACGTGTTGCGTTGGGCGACCTTGCCGATGTTGGTTGGCATCTGCGTGAGTCAACTCGTAAACCTCTGTGGCTTTCCAGCAATCAACCTATACAGCGCAATTTTCGGTGTGCTGCTCAATGCTTTGCTCAACTGGGTCTTCATCTTTGGCCATTGCGGTGCCCCTGCGATGGGGGTGCGCGGATCGGCATTGGCGACGGTCATCGCACGCACTGCAATGGTGGTATTTTCGTTGCTGCTGTTACAGCGGCGCCTTGGCGCACGCCGCATCGAGCTGCGGAAGCTATCGATTGATCTGTCACTGATACGCGCTATCCTCGTCAAGGGAGGACCGCGCGGCATCAATCACGTGAGCGATTGGCTGATTACCTTCGCATTGGTGCTAATCATTGGGCAACGTGGCGAAATTAGCGTCGTCGCTAACAATGTTGGCGATGTCACGTCGAGCACGATGTACATCGTGCCAGGGGCATTTTGCCAAGTAGCCACCATTTTCGTTGCACGCAATCTCGCCAACGAAGCACCGCGCCAGGACATTGTCGCACTGCTCAAGCGACTTCATATTGCGGCATTGTTTAGCTGTGCGGTCGTTGGCGTTGCGGTCGCGCTCGCAATGCCGGCGATCCTAGAATTTTTCGCGCTCACGCCGACATCCGAAGCGTGGCCAATTACCCGCGACATTCTCGTTGTGCACATCGTGTTTTATGCATCGTATCTTTTTCAGCACAGTCTGCTGGCAGTGCTTGATGCGTTCCTCGACACGCGCATACCCAGCATCGCGATGCTGGCAGTGTCAGCATTAGGAATTCTTCCGATAGCACTTTGGGTTGCGCGCCACTACAGCGCTGCGCATGTATGGGTAGTTGAAGGCATTGGCGTCACCGCGTTGTCGTTTTTCTACTACGTGCGGCTAAGGCGCCAGCTCACACAATACGCTCCCAGCAGCGCAGCTGAGGGCGGCACACGCAGCCACGATGGCCTGTGATCAGCCATCGATTTTCCCCAGTTTGAGGCCCAACTTGAGGTAGTGTCCGGCGAGGACCATGCACATACCTAGTTATGCACGCAGTGCACTGTTTGCCGTTAGTTTCGTTGCCTTAGGCGGACTCGCCGGGTGCGGCAACGGCTGTTCAAGTTTAGAACCAACGCCTGGCGGTTTTCCGTCGAACTTGCGGACCGCCAATGCAGCGCAAGTCCGGATTTCGGATACCGGCTTAGCTGCGATTTCGGCGGATCCGGCAGCGCTGGTTGGCGGCCTGCTCGGTGGCATGGGGCTCGCGATCGACGTACCAGCGAGTTGCGGCGGCAACCCCGCGGTATGCTGCCCAGGTGGCAATCCGGTGTCGCCATGCGGACCGGTCACGATTGATCTGACGTTGCAACCTGGCGACTTGCCGCGATTGGAAATCCGCCCAGCGCAAGGCGCTAGCCGACTCGACGTGGTGTTGCGTGCACGGCTCAAAACCGCGATGGATATTCCAGTAAAAATTCCCGTCGTCGGTGACTGCGGTATCGCGATCGATACTGCGCCTGGGCCGAACGCCGACATCAAAATTGATTTGCCGGTTGGCTTTCCGCAAGACGCCCAAGCAGGCACAACCCGGGTCGACGCTGGCGCAGTCACGCTGTCGCAGCTCACCACCCAAGACGTCAATCTCACGGGTGGCTTCGCTTGCCAACTCGCCAACTTGGGCTTGAGCTTTTTCCTCAATACACTCAGCGGCACGTTTGAATCGGCAATTCGCGATGCGATCAATCAGCAAACCTGCAAAGCCTGTCCATCGGGCACCACCAACGAGTGTGGCCCGTTTGCCACGGCGTGCACCGACAACGTTTGCACCAAAGCCGACAACACCTGTGTGCAAGAACTGGGCATCGCAGGCCGCCTCAATGGTGCTTCGTTGCTTGGCAGCATCTCGCCTGCAACCCAAGGCAAAGCCGATATCTATGATGTTGCGGGTGGTTATGCCACCACCAACAACAACGGCTTGGCGCTTGGGCTGCTTGGCGGTGCACGACCTGCTGGCACACCACGGGACCGCTGCGGGCCGGCAGCAACCGCGCCAGCGCGCGTGGTAATTCCGCAATCGGCATTCTTCCAAGGCAACACCCGCCCTGACACTGGCGCACCGTTTGGCTTGGCGTTTGGCTACCACAAGAGCCAGCTCGACGAGCTGATGTACAGCATGTACGACGGCGGCATTTTGTGCATTACGGCAACGACTGCGACGGTGCCACAACTGACCACCGATACGTTGGCCTTGCTATCGCGCTCGCTTGGCGATCTGACGACGCAAACCGGCGCGGTTGCGCTTGGGTTGCGGCCGCAAGCGCCGCCTACGATCGTGTTGGGGCTCAATACGTTCAAAGACAACGGCGGCATGCAAGTCGTCGACGAACCGCTACTCGACATTACGTTCAAGGGCTTGGAACTCGACTTCTTTGCGCAAGTCGAAAGCCAATACATCCGCATCTTCACCGTCGTGACCGACCTGCATTTGCCGCTCGGCATGCAAATTGGCACCATGGGGGATTTGGTGCCGGTGTTTGGCGACCTCAAAAACGCCTTCACCAACGTGACCGTTAAGAACAGCGAAGCGCTGGCCGAATCGCCAGCTGCAATTGCAGCGAATGTCCCGACGCTGCTCGAACTTGCACTGCCTGGCCTCGCTGGTGGCTTGGGCGGTTTCGAACTGCCGCAACTCGGTGGCTTGGCGATCAAAGTTAAAGCGATCACCGCCGTCGACAATAAGCAATTTCTCGCGATCTTTGCGGACTTCGCGCCGGCCGCGATGGCGGCGCAACGCGTGCAAGTGCAAGCTCAACTCAATCAAGTTAGCATGCCGACCGACGCGGAGTTGATGGATCCAAAACGCTGGAACGTCGATGGTGGGCCGATGGCCGAACTCGATCTTGCCACGCTCGATGGCGCTGCGGGTGACCATGAATGGGCGTGGCGTATCGATGACGGCCTGTGGTCGGCGTGGTCGAGTAGCAGCAAACAAACCGTGCGGGCGCGCACGTTGTGGGTGCCTGGCATCCATCGCATCGAGGTGATTGCGCGTCGTCGCGGTGAGCCAAACACGACATCGTTGACGCCTGCAATGCTGACATTGTCGACGGAAACCGATGCAATGCGGCGCCGCAACGCCGCTCGTGCCGCGCAAGCCGAAAGCGCTGGCTTCCATGGCCAAGCTGGCGCGAATGGTGGCTGCAGCTGCCAATCCAACGGCCAAACCAGTTCAGGTAGCGATCCATGGATTATTGGCCTGGCGTTTGTAGTGCTTGGCGGTCGGACGCTGCGCCGCACGCGCCGCAAAGTTAATCCAGGCGCGATCTTCGCTGCGCTGGTGCTGTGCGGTGCACTGTTCGTGCAAAGCTGCTCATGTGGTAGCAATCCATGTGGCAGCCAAGAATGCATGCCAGGCGAATTAATCAGCGAATTAGGACGCCACAACTCGCTTGCCACCGACGGCACGCGCACGATTGCGGCGACCTACGATGTGATCTACGGCGACTTGGTGATGGCCGATATTGCGCCTGACCAAACCCGCACACTGTATTCGGTTGACGGAGTGCCCGACGGCACGCCGATGTACGATCCGTCGACGTATCGCGGCGGCGTGGCCGACCCTGGTGCCGACGTTGGTTGGTGGACCAGCGCTGCACTCTATCAAGGCAAAGCCCGCATTGCGTATTACGACCGCGATAACGCTGCGTTGAAGTTTGCGATCGAAGAATCCAAAGGCAAATTCCGCACGATGACCGTCGAGGACGATGCCGCGATCGACATCGGCGCGTACGCCAGCTTGTCCATCGACAACGCCGGCGTGCCTGCAATTGCGTACTTGGCCACCAACGTGCCCGGTGCCGCTGGCGCACTCGGCACCGAGTTGCGGTTGGCACGTGCAACCACGGCGACGCCTGGTGAAAGCGATTGGACGATGAGTGTCATTGCACGCAGTGAAGCAAGCTGTGCGGGTGCATGTGGCGCTGGTACCGTGTGTATCGTGTCGCCAACCGCCGCACCGGCGCAGGCCTGTGCTGCCCCGACGACGGACTGTGCCGCGGCGTGTGGCACCGGCCAAGCCTGTGTGGCAGCCATGTGCCGCGAAGTGTTCGCCGAGCCAGCTGTGCCGGATATGCCAACAGGCAGCGGCCTGTTTGTAAACTTGCTCAGCTTGGCCGATGGCCGCTTGGCTGCGGTGTATTACGACCGCAACCGCACGGCGCTCGTCATCGCCGTCGAAAACGGGGTTGGGGCTTCGCAGTTTACCGAGACTATGCTCGACGACAACGGTGACCGTGGCATGTGGGCTAGCGCGATCGCAGACGGCAACACCGTACATATTGCTTACCAAGACGCGCTGATCGACGCGGTGTACTACACGACGTACAACGGCGCAGCGGGCATGCCGCAGCTCGTCGACGATGGCACGCGCGTAAACGACCGTGCGCATCCCGTCGGTGCAAGTGCCACCATGTTGCTGCGCAGTGGCTTGCCGACCGTAATGTACCAAGACGGCATGAACGCTGACGTTATGATGGCCCAACCAAGTGGGGCCACCACGTGGATGCCATCGACGTTTGCCTCTGGTGTGCCGCTCGACGGCTTCTACATCGCAGGCGCAAGCGGCACGGTTGTGTGGGGCACGTTGGATCACACGACGGATCCGATCATGAATCTGACTGTGAAGTCGGTCCCGTAAGCTAACGTTCGGTCGGTGTAAACAGTTCAAGTTCAGCGATCGGTGCGCCCGTCGCGTCGACGCCGCCGGCCAGCAAAATTTGGCCGTTCGCAAGCGTGGTAGCGGATGCGGCGGTTCGTGCGTGGGCCAGCGGCACGGTGGCAACCCTCATCATGGTGGCAGCGTCGAAAACATCGGCGGTTTGCAGCACGGTGCCTGGACCGCTATCGGTTGCATCAGTGCCACCAGCAACCACGAGCCAACGGCCGCCATCAGCCAAGGCAACCGCCGCACCTCGGCGTGGCGGGCTGAGTACGGCGTCAAATGAAGTTGCCGTCATGGTTGCCGTGTCGACTTTGACGATTGAGCTAGCCAAGTTTGCGGTGGCCCCGCCGCCTACAATCAAAAGGTCGGCACCTCGTGCGACGACAGCATGGCCTGTACGATGCAAACTCGGGATATCGGGTAGTTCGCTTGCGAGGCCGGCAGCATCAACTTTGACGATAGCGCTAGCCGCGCCACGATCACCGACGAAGTAAGCATTAACGCTGGCGCTGATCACGGTGGCGCCCTGCGCAGGTACGCCGATCGCAGGTGCAATCGCGGTTTCGCGTAGCGTTGCACCGTCGAGCACGCCTGCCATGGGGCCAGACAATACGAATCGATTGGTGCCGGTTGCTGCAAGCGGTAGCGCTAGTTGCCCAAGCGGCGCTGGCAACGTTGCGCTGAGATCAAAATACGCGCCGTTCGGCGCAACGCCGGTGTCGTAGAGCCAGCCCGACACAGCGGGCGCATGCGCAGGATCATCGCCACCGACGATATACGCGTATTTGGTGCCGTTGGCAGCCACCGTTGGGCCGACTCGTGGTTGAGGCAGTGATTTGCCAATTTGAAAGGCGTGGGTAAATGCATTGTAGATCGTCACGTCGTCGCGCGCCGAGCCACTTGCGTCGACGCCACCAACGAAGAGCACGCCAAAGCTCAAACCGGCCACCCCCATCTGAGAACGTGCCGATGCAAATGCCACTGGCGCCGTCGCAAAGGTTTGCGCTGGCGCGATAAAGACAGCGAGGTCAGCCGTAATTGGCCCAAGTACTAGCGGCGGAGTTTCGCCCCAGGCTAGAACTTGCGATGCGGCGTCGAGGGCTTCGATGCGGAGGGTTGCGCGTTGCGCTGCAACCGTCAAATCGAGGTCCAACGCAAAGCCGCCGCCTTGTTTATCGACGACGCGTACGGTCTTGGGGTCCGACAGCGTCAAGCGGATCTGGCTGGCCCGAGCCATCAAGTCGCTGTTCGGCGCTGTGACGATCGAGAGATGCAGTGTGCCTGCCGTGTCGTTGCAACTCAGCAGCAGCGGCGCCAAAGACAGAATGAGCGGCGCAGCGCAGCCTCGAAAGGAAAACAACAACACACCTAACTGTGCCGACCTCGCCTGCGGGTTGCAAGGCCCGTCGCAGAATGTGTTAGGTTGCTGACATGATGCGTAACGTTTGGCCCGGCGTGGCGATCGCGGCGTTTGCAACCTTAGCGCCAGGTTTGGTGCGTGCGGAAGTTGTGGTGCCGCCGCCGGATACCGGAGACAGCACGGGCACAGCGCCAGAAGGTGCAACCAAACCGCCGACGTTGCCAGCGCCGAGCCGTGCGCGTGATTTGTCGCACCGCGGCCAGTTTGGCCTGTCCTTGCGCACGGGTGTCGCGTTTCGTTGGTTGACGCCGTACGACAGTGGCGACTATTGCGGCGAACGGTCGCCCGACACCGCGAGCGGCAACTCGCCTGTGTGTTTGGGCCGCGCACCGATGAGCCTCGACTTTGAATTTTCCTACGGTGCAAGCAGCAAAGCCGACGCGATTTTGGAAATGCGCGTTGGCGTCGAACGCGATTTTTCTGCCGCGGGGAATTCCGGCAACGCTGGACCGCGATTGTTCCACCTGGCGCCAGGCGTGCGCTACTACTATGCAGAAGGTGCCGCGTCGAAACTTTTCACGACCGCCCAGATCGTTTTGGACATGACGGCTTATCAAGACGCTGCCGGCAAAGATCGCGGCGTCGATTTTGGGCTGCGCAGCATGAACGGCTTGTGGTTCGATTTTCGCCGGAACTTATCAGGTTACATCTACCTTGGCGGAACCCTGACAGCGGTGCGCTGGTTGCGGGTTGATATCGAAGGTGGCGTCGGCATTCAGTTTCGCTATCCAAGCTGATTGAGCGTGGGCGGAGCTTACGCGCCGGCGCCCATTGCGGCCAGCGAGGCTTTGTAGGCAGGGCGCGCAGTACAGCGCTGGTGCCATGCATTGAGATGCGGGTAGTTCGTAAAATCGATTTGCATGTGGCGCAACCAATCGGTTAGCGACAACACGTGCGTATCGGCGAGGGTGTAGCTGCCGACGAGGAACTGCTGCGCGGCAAGGGCATCGTTGAGAATCTGTAAGCAAGCATGAGTCGCGCGCAACCCAGCTTCGCCCGCCTTTGGGTTGCGCTCCTCGGCCGGCACCCATTCCATGGTATTGCGGGTGAACCGATTCACCGCCTCGGCGAGCGTAACGTTGGCCCAGGTAATCCACGCCATGGCTTGGCCACGTTGTGGGCCCGGAGCTGGATACAGCCCTTTGGCAACGCCGAACGTCTCACCGAGATACATCGTGATTGCGGTTGATTCCCAGATTGCGACACCGTCGTGTACCAGCACGGGAACTTTGCCGTTCGGATTGATCTTGAGGAACTCGGGCGTTTGCGAGCCGCCCTTCTTCAAGTCGACAATAATAGTTTCGTGCGGAACCTCAAGTTCGCAGAACACCAGGTTGGTAATGTCGGCGGTCGACATCGGCGAATAAAAAAACGTCAAGCTCATCAAGTTCTCCTTGTTCGCCGCACGCTACCCCATCCACGCGTCTGAACTTGTCAGGTTTGTTGCCGACGATTGGCCCAACCAACCCGACCGACGTTTGATTTCCAACCAACCCGACCGACGTTTGATTTCGGGCCCAACCCGGCGGCCAACCCGGCCGCCAACCCGGCCGCCACCAACCCGACCGCCCGGCGCCCAACCCGGGCGCCCGGCGCCCAACCCGACCGACGTTTGGTTTCGGCCCGCCACGGGCCCAACCCGTGGCGGGCCCAACCCGTGGGCCCAACCCGACCGACGTTGCCTAACCCGACCGACGTTTGATTTCGGATGGTTTCGGAAAATTGTACGCAACGTTGAAGCACGCTTGGCGAGAAGCTCGCCATGCGACCTTGTAACTATCAACGTGGCAAGTACTACCTCGTGACCCGCCGCTGCACGCAGCGCAAATTTCTGCTGCTCGCCGGCAAGCTCGCCGA
>JAKQOD010000887.1 GCA_029565465.1 Deltaproteobacteria bacterium | reverse complement strand
GATCGGTTGCCCGTTCTCAACGGGGAACGTGTGCAATCCTAGCGGTGTATCTAGCGTGGCGAGTTGCCGTGCCGGCGTTGGGTCGATCAACTCCGCGACCGCGAGATACAGCGCGGCGCGTTCGACGCAATTCGGATCTTCGGCGGGCAAGCGCAGCCGTTGCGCCGGCCTGCAGGTCCGCACTTGCTCATCGGGATGCGCGCTGCCATCGTCATCGAGTTGCGGCAGGCTACGGATCCACGTCGTTAGTGATTCAACGGAGGGATGCTTCGCTGCGAGTTCCACTAGCACTTCGTCGCGGGTCGCAACCATGCCTGCAGCAATTTCAGTAATTGCGCCGAGGCAACGCGTGTCATTGAATGGTAAGCCAATCATGCGGCCTCGCTTGGTTGAGGTTGCTGCGGTTGCAGCATGGCGCGCACGCGCGCGACGGCTTGCGGCACCGACAGTGCAGATAGCTCCGCGAACCATGTCTGCAAATCTGCCGGTGCTAGATCTTGCGCGACTTCACGCGCCAGCGCGGCTTCATCGGGGGACAGTGCGGCTTGGATTGCTGCGATGTGCGCAAAGCTGTGGGCGTTCATCGTTGCAGGAGGCGGCGCGGGCGTGTTCGTGCTTGTGTTCATGTTGCGCACGGACGCAGCAGGCGCAGCCGTGAGTTCGCTTGCTGGTTTGGGCAATTGTTTTTTGCGCCCCTGCAAGGTAGCGAGCACCAGTGGCACGAGTTGTGCGACGATTCCTTGTATATCAACTCCGTCGGCGCGATCGTCTTGATCGTCGTCGTAGTCATCGTTCGCGATCGGCGTGCGAGTTGGCAGCCCTGCCCCATCTGCGGCGCGTAGCAAGGTTGCAGCAGAGTCCATCATAGTGGGGAATCGATCGATGACGGCGCGCGCCAACTCGGTGTTCGCGCGCATCGCTTCAATGAGCGCACTTTCGGTGGCGCTGCTTGCGGTCACGCGCGAAATAGTCGATGGCGGATGCACCACGACGTAGCCCGTTGCTCCATCGATCGGTCGATTGCGCGCGTCGATGGCATCAACGCGATAGCGTCCTGGCACTGCGTCGACTTCCGTACGCAGATCATCAAGCTCTGCTTCGATAGGTAGTGTTAAGGGCAGCCCGTCGCGGCCATAAACCACTTCGGGTGCGCCTTTGGCTTTGAGTCGTCGCACGCGCCATGCTGTTGCACTGGCAGGGACTTCGAATGCTTCACCGTGGATGTTGTGCGCTAGTTCGGACACACATACTAAGGGCGTGCTCGATGCACAGACGGCCACAGGCGATGTAAAAAAATTGACACACCGAAGCTAACGTCGTGATTCGGTTAAAGTTGGAGCTGTAAAAAAAAATTGGCCACGTCGAACTCGCCGACATGGCCAATAGTTGCCATTAAGATGGCCGAAACTTGCTCGTTCTTTTCATGCGAGATGCGCGCATGTGATGGAAATCGCGCGGTAAAAAAGTCCGCGCGGTAGTTGGTAATTACTTCGCGGGGCGTGACGTGCGAAGCCACGTTTTAACAGCGGAGTTTACGGCGTCGCTCAGCTCTAGATCGTGTTCGATCAATGCTGCGGATAGTTGAGATGCTACGTCAACGTCGAAATAGATCGTTGTGCGTCGCCGCGCTGGCTTGGTGCGACGTTCGGCAATTGCGCGCGATGCACGGCGAAACGATGGTGCATCTACGCGGCTCGTTGTTGGTTCTTCTGCAGCGGGACGCGGCTTGCGTGTTTTGGCGATGGGTGCTGCAGTGATGATTGGTTCTTCAGGTTCTGCAGGCACAGCGCGCAGATGTGGCGTTGCGTCGTTCATCTTTGCAGTTTGCAGCACTGGTGGTGCTGGTGGTTCCGGTTCGCTCTTGTCGATGAACGCGGCGATCGCTTCAGGCGATGGACTCGCAGGTTTACGCAACATGAGGGATGGACGCGTTTGCATTGTGCTTCTCCGTAAATAGATTTTCGACTTCATCAGCAAGGCGGCGAATTTCGCGCACGGCTTCTGCCTGCCCAGTCATTGTGGTAACGCCCCTGCCCACGCCCATTGCCGCTTGATAGGCGACACGTTCGGAAAGTTCGGCGGCGAGTAGAGGGACGCCGCATGCATGCAGATCAGTGCGAGCGTTTTTGCCAAGCGTTGTTGCGCGGCGACGCGTGATGACAACGTGCGCGAGTAATTCAGGACGCAAGCAGCGTGCTTCGTCGATGAGTTCGAGGCTTTGTTGCAAAGCCCACGCATCGGCTGGTGATGCGCCGCATGGAATGAGGACGAGCGATGCCATCATAAGCGCCGCTCGCACAACTGCGCCGTCGCGTCCGGGGCAATCGATGATCACGACATCGAAGGCCGCTGCAACTTGGTCGAGTTGGCCAGGGCGGTGCATGTCCTTGCCCATGGCAATGACCGTGGGGCTTGGCAGTTTGTTTTCTGCCGCTATTTCGGCCCACACTCGCGAGGTGCCTTGTGGATCGGCATCCACGATGAGCACGCGGCGTTTGCGGCGTAGGAACTCCGATGCAAGGTTGACCGTTAAGGTGCTTTTCCCTGCCCCACCTTTTACGGAGGCACATGCGATGATCATGGCGTCTTTATCGAACAGCGATTTGCACGGGGCAAGTTTTTGAACGTTTGGCGCTTGGCGTCAGGTGTTGGGCGCTCAGCGTTCGGCGTCAGGTGTTGGGCGCTCAGCGCTTGGCGTCAGGTGTTGGGCGCTCAGCGCTTGGCGTCAGGTGTTGGGCGCT
>JAKQOD010000886.1 GCA_029565465.1 Deltaproteobacteria bacterium | reverse complement strand
GCTGAGCCTGCCGATCCGGAGCCGTCGGTCACTGGTGCTGGCGCGACTGACGCTGGTACAACCGGCGCTGGTGCTGCTACTGGTGCAGGTACTGCTGCAGCTTGATTGCGCCCGGCTTGGATATCTTGACCAAGCCGTTGCAAGTACGCGATCAACGCGATGATGTCTTTGTTCTCCATCCCAGCTGGCCCGTTTTGCTTGACCAAGTTCGCAGCCAACGCAGCGGCTTGGGCGCGGGCCATGCCGGCTGCATCGTTGAGCGCTTCTTTGCTGTACGGCACATTGAGCATTGCCATGGCGTTAACCCGACTTTGAATAGATCCGAAGTCGATGTTGTCGCGCAACATGTGTGGGTACGCCGGCATGATCGAACCGTGCGACATCGAGGTTGGTTCGTTCATGTGTTTCAAGTGCCAGTACTCATTGCGGCCCGTCTTGGTGCCTTCACGTGCCAAGTCTGGACCAATGCGACGGCTGCCCCATTGGAACGGATGGTCATACACAAACTCGCCTGGCTTGCTGTATTCCGTCGGCGATTCGCCAGCGTTGCCATAGCGCACCGTTTCTTCGATGAATGGCCGCACCATTTGTGAGTGACAGTTGTAGCAACCTTCTTTGATATAGATATCGCGACCGTACAGTTCGAGTGGCGTGTATGGCTTGACCGACGCAATTTTTGGAATGTTGTCGCCGATGAGGAAGGTTGGAATGATTTCGAACAACGAAGCCACCACCACGGCAACCACAACTAATACGGTGAACACCGCTGGCATACCTTCAAACTTGCGATGCAATTTGGTTTTGCCTTCGTCGGCAATCTTTTGCATGCGAATCATCGGTGGCACGTCGGCAACGATCGCCGCGTACTGCGCTGGCCGCGATTTCCACGTCATGAAGATGTTGTAAGCGCCAATCAAAATCCCAGCGAGATACATCGTGCCACCCAAGGCGCGCACCCAGTACATTGGCACCAACCGGGTAACGGTTTCGAGGAAGTCAGGATATTGCAACTTGCCAGTCGTATCGAAGGCGCGCCACATCAACCCTTGGGTAATCCCAGCGGCCCACATCGATACGACGTAGAGAGCGATACCAATGGTTGCCACCCAAAAGTGCGTGGTCGCCAACTTCTTCGAGAACAATTTGGTTTGGTACAAGCGCGGCGCCAGCCAGTAGATCATACCGAACGACATGAAACCGACCCAACCCAACGCACCAGCGTGCACGTGCGCGATGTTCCAATCAGTGTAGTGCGACAAGGCGTTGACCGTCTTGATCGACATCATCGGGCCTTCAAACGTCGACATGCCGTAGAAGGTCAACCCGACGACGAAGAACTTGAGTACCGGTTCTTCCGCCACTTTGTTCCATGCGCCACGCAGCGTCAACAAACCGTTGATCATACCGCCCCACGACGGGATCCAAAGCATGACCGAGAACACCATGCCGAGGGTCGATGCCCAGGTTGGCAACGAGGTGTAGTGCAAGTGGTGCGGACCGGCCCAGATGTAGAGGAAGACCAACGACCAGAAGTGCACAATCGACAAGCGATACGAAAACACCGGGCGCTCGGCCGCTTTGGGCAAGAAGTAGTACATCAAACCAAGGAACGGCGTGGTCAACACAAACGCCACAGCGTTGTGGCCGTACCACCACTGCATGAAAGCGTCTTGCACGCCTGCGTAAATGGAGTAGCTCTTGAACAAGCTCACCGGCATCGACAAGTTATTGAAGATGTGGAGCACGGCAATTGTGATGATCGAAGCGATGTAAAACCACAACGCAACGTAGAGGTGCTTTTCGCGGCGATTCCGCACCATCGCGAAGAAGTTCACGGCAAACGTCACCCAAACCACGGCAATCGCGATGTCGATTGGCCATTCGAGTTCGGCATATTCTTTGGCTTGCGTAATGCCGAGGGGCAACGTAATCGCAGCTGAGACGATGATCGCTTGCCACCCCCAGAAATGGATCTGCGACAACAGCGCAATCGGGCGTGCTTTGAGCAACCGCTGCGTCGAGTAGTAAACCGCCGCAAAGATCGCGTTTGCTGCAAACGCAAAAATCACGGCATTGGTATGCATTGGTATGCAATGGCCGCAACCGCCCGAACGTCAAGTACGGGGCAAGGTTCAACTTCGGCACCGCGAGTTGCAGTGCGATAATCAAACCAACAAGCATGCCAACGGCGCCCCAAAGCACCGTTGCAAACACAAACTTTCTAACAATTGCGTCGTCGTACTCTAACTGCTCACGCTGTTGCATATGGAGGGCCTCTGGAGGCGCAGTAACGCAAACTGCGTGCCTAATCAACATGCCGAAAACACTCTACGCCGAGGTGTAACGCCGCAGTTTATGCGCCACATGCTGAAAGTGACCCTGAGCACGCGCAGGAATTGCGCGGATTTTTTCCCCTAACAATCTAAGCACCTGGACAGATTGACGCATCTCGCCAGCGACTTTATTGAACGAATTGCGGTTCGACAACGCAAACCGCGCCGGCTTTCCCAAGCCAGCGCACCGCATCCCCGCACCGTTTGCGCCGGCGCGCTATTCGTTGGGCCGCGCCAAAACCCGTTCAAGCGGCGCAAGTGCACCATCAAGCGCAGTCGGCGGCAGCCCTTGGCCACGTGCAACCGCGCTTACAGTAAACCGCGCATCGCCCACTCGGAAAATGCGATGCAACGTCATCCGATTAGCGTCATCGAGCACCAAGCACGACAACGGCAGCGCGGTGGACGTACGCTCGGCGCGATCCGCAAGAGTTAAGAAATACGCGGCGGTGCCCGCCAACTCTTCCACGTCGGCAGCGCCCGCGCTAGCGGCCAAGGGCAGACCTGACTCATCACTAAGCACGGTTGCCGAGAAGCCACCCTTGGTAGCGATAGCATCCAGGATCGTTGGCAATTCACGCAAACCACCAGCACCAGCGTGAATCGACGACATCGCGCGCCCAACACGCTCACGCTCAAGCACGGGCGCCAACACCTCGTTCATCACTTTGCGCATTTCGGCAGCACCGTCGCCGCGCTGGGCAAATTGCGTGGACACAACTTTTTGCAACGTAGCCTGCAGCTGCTCCGGGCTGGTACCTTGTTTTGCCACCGCTGCTAACATCGCGCGCATCTCGTCGCGAAATGAATCATTGCGACCATTGAGCTGATGTAGTTCATTCCGCAAGCTCTCAATAGATGGTGCTTGCCCGTCGCTAGACGCTTTGCGTAACAACGGCGCCAGCATGCGCTCAACGTCCGGTTGCGAGTTCACGCGTGCATCGAGCTCGACAACTCGCGCTTCCAATTCAACACGGCGCGCCTGTAGGTCGTTGCGTTCGGTGGCTAACGCGGCGCGAGCCCCTCGCCCAGCACGCGCACCGTATAAGTAGCCTGCTAACAACAAGGCAACGATCGCCGAGACCGTTAGAACTATCGCGAACATCGTCATGGTTCAATAACCTCCTCTACCTGCCGCGGACACGGACCATCTTTGGTTTGCACCACGACGCGGCGATTCCACGATGCATCGGGTGGCGCGTTATCAACTGGCCAAAACGTGCCTAAGCCACGCACTGCCAGCCGCGCTTTGCCGACGCCATGGTGTTCAAGCACTGCAGCAATACTTGCAGCCCGCCGGCGACTTAGCTGCAAGTTGACATATTCCGACCCACTTGAGTCGGCATGGCCGGTAACCACAACTTGAACGTCGGGATGCTCGGCCAACCATGTTGCCAAACCAGCGAGCCCGGCTTCCGCGTTTTTGGGTGCCGAGCCAGAGCCGCTGCGAAAATTCACAATCAACGGTGCACACGTTGACGCGGTTGCAGTTGCAACCGCCGGCGCCACTGCGGCATCTGGTGCTGCTACGGCTCCAGGCGCATCAACCACAAGCGCCGCATCATGTGCAATGGGTGCGTCCGGCACCACGGCGACCACGACTTGCGACTGCGGCAGGGGCCCCGAGGTTGGTTGCTGCGCCCACAAGACGGCTGCCGCAAATGCGGTTGCGACGCCAACTGTCGTTGCGGCCACCGCAACCAATAGCGGCAAGTCTTCGCCTGGCACACTCCAGCGTTGCAACGCGCTCATACGATGCCCATCGCTTGCAAGCGCTGCAAATTGGCTTGCACCCGGCGCTCACCAGGCGCGATCAGATCGGCTTCGGTGAAGGCCTGCAATGCGGCGTGATAGTCCTTGCGCAACAACGCGTCGACGCCTCGCTCGAACGCTTCTGCGAAGGCCCGTTCCTGGTGCACGGGTACCGTCGTCGCTGGCGTGCGCCCGACGGTTGGGTCCGCCGGTGGTTCATTGATGGGGGCTGGAGTGGCGGCGGGTTGGCTTTCGGGGCTAGGCGCAACGTCGCTCCAATCTTCGTCGATTGGATCCCATTCACCTGTATGGATCTTTTCGTCAGTAACCCGCGCGGCGTCGAGCAAGATGCTTTCCGTTGAACCTTCGAGCAACCGGGGCGCCATCTCGATGGCGCGTAACGTCCGACAGGTAACCTGAGCTTTGGTCAAAAACGCAATGCGACGAAATGCTTCGATGCCTTCACCGTGGAGATCTTGGGCACTCCACAATTCGCCGTTTCGGACCGTCACCGTGCCGCGGCCATTCTTGCTTCGGACATCGATCACCACGGAATGCCGCCCCATGCCTGCCAGTTGCACATAATCAGCCACGCTAAATGGCGACGGCGCACCGTCTTCGTCCAAGGTCAGCTTCGATTCGACGATCGAGCGCAAGGTTTCGAGGGGAATTGGCTTTTCGTACATTTCCAAATTGCCGTGACTTGGCAACCGGCTGCGAAACCGGCCCAAAAACGCCGATACAAAGACAACCGGCACACGAATATTAAGGCGCTCTAATTCAGCGACTACTTCGATACCCGAGCCATCAGGCAAGTCGAGATCCGATAACACCAATGCTGGTGTCGTGTGCGCCAAGTAGTGCTTCGCTTCGCGCACACTTGCTACGCCACGCACGTCGACGCCGGGCAACTTGGCAAGGCCGCGCACCATTGACAGCCGTAGCGTGTGCTCGTCTTCGACGATCAGGACATGGCGAGGCGATGCCACGTTCAGCCCTGCAACCCGTAGAGTTCCTCAACCATGTCGACGCCGCACGGCAACTGTTCACACCACGTGATGAATCGCTGCGTCATCTCTTTGCCTTTGAACAACGCACCATGCTGCGGCGCAATAATTTCAATATCCAACCCCGGACAATCTTTGCCCACGCTTGCATCGCGGCGCCGCTCGCCATGTAACGCTGGTGAAACCCGCGCATGTACTTTTCATGCGCGTCAAAATCGGTGACTTCGCGATAGTCTTGACCAATCGAAGCGCCGAGGTCACCGCTGTACAAAATCTTGGCGACCGGATCGTACATATGAAAATTGCCTGCCGAATGCAAAAAGTGCGCAGGCACAATCTTCATCGTGCTGGCACCAAGCTTGAGTTCCATGCCGGGGTCGGGAATCGGCAACAAACGTGACTCGACGAGCCGGTCGAGCCCGAAGTGTGGCACAAACCGCGTCCACAACGCCGAGACATATGCGGTTGCGTCCGTGGTCATCAGCCAACCGTTGACCGCTGCCACGATATCGGGATCTTGGTGCGAAAGAAAAATCGTTTCGAGTTTCGCGCGCCCCAACAGGCCCGTGGTCGCAGCCAGCACTTTGGAGTAAACCTTGTGGCCACCAGGATCGAGAATCATACCGACGTTACCGTCGATGATGAGGTGTTGATTGGCCTGCACGGCAAGCCCGCCCGAAGCAAAATCCTCCAGCAGGATGTTGCGATGTGTGCCGTTATCAAACAGCGTGAGATGAGACATAATCGCTCCTTCGCAGCCCGCCGCAAGCGAGCTGCTGCAATCGCGTTGCGTGGTTGTTAGAGAATCTTGCGGATGTCTTCGATTGCGCGCCGCATATCGAGAAACACCAAGCCAAGCTTGGCTTGTTTACTCGCTAAGCACAGCAGCAGCGTGCCGGATGCGGCCGCCATCATTACCGCGTAGCCGTTGCGACCGCGCACCAAGACTTCTTCCACTTCGCCACGCTCAAGTTCGGTCGCTGCACGCGTACCTAAGCTCGACAACGTGGCGCTCATGCCGGCGACCCGTGATTCGTCAACGTGTTGCGGCAATGCGCTGGCAATCATCAAACCGTCTTCGGAGATCAGCGCGCTCGCTTCAACATCCGGCGACGAACTCTGCAACCCGCGCAAAACTCGATTCAAGTTATCTACACGTGACATGAACACCTACCCTTTTCATTTTTGATTAGCTGCCGACCCCATGCCGGCAGCGCGCTATGTATTGTTTTTGGGCGGAACCGATTTCCGCACACCACTGCGCCTTCGCATCGAAGGCCTATCCTTGCTGCGTAACGGAACCACCAACATCACCTTCGTCCCAACCCCGACCGAACTTTGTATCTCCAGTTTGCCGCCGGACGACTCGGCGATTTGCTGACAAAGTGCAAGGCCAATGCCAGAGCCTTGGGCCTTGCTGGTAAAGAACAATTGCCGGCACTGTGCGAGCACTCGTGGCGACATGCCGATGCCGGTGTCTGCAACTTCCAGCGTGAACATGCCGTCGTGAGAAAGGCCGGCGCGTACAACGATTTCCGCATCGAAGTTGCAGGCTTCAATCGCATTTTTCACCAAGTTAAAAACCACGCCACTAACGACGCCCCAATCGAGTGGCAACAACGGCAGCGTCGGTACTTCAGCACGCAACGTGATCTGCTTCGCCGCGGCCATAGGTGTAAGGATTCGCACGGCTTCTTCGATCGCCATGTCAACAGCGACGTCTTGCTCTGCATGCACTGGCCGCACTAATCCGCCGACGCCTTGCAACGTCAGTTTCATCCGCCGCACTTCCCAAAGAATCGCGTGCAGGTCTTCGCGAAACTCGACAGGTGCGTCTTCGACCATTACTTCCAAGGCACTCGTGACAGCTGCCAAGGGATTACGAAGTTCGTGCAGAATCGACGGCAACGCGTCGCCCAGCGCAGCCATCTGCAACAGCCGGTCGCGCTCGCGCCGTAGTTCCAACACACCGCCAATCTCTTGAAATAACACGGTCCAACCGCGATTGCTGTTGGGGCCGCTAACCGTAAAACCAAGCGATGACACGGTGCCATCAGCGAGTTCCAACGCAACTTCTCGGCGCGCTTCCGGTCCGTTGATTGAGCGCAACAGCGTTTCCATTGGAAGCAAAACATCAGTGATATTGCGTCCTAACAATGCCTCCACAGGCTGTCGCAATACCCGCAACGCCCCAGCATTGGCGTATTCAATCGTGCCGCCTTCGCTCACGATCAACACAC
>JAKQOD010000883.1 GCA_029565465.1 Deltaproteobacteria bacterium | reverse complement strand
TGCGCCCACCACCACGCCGGGGTCGGTGAAGATCCCAGTGAAGGCGTCAATCGCGCGTGCGCCAGTGCCGGTGGGGCCCAGGGTTAAGGCCGCATCCAGCTGCGGCAACAATCCGTTTTGCGCAACTTCAACGTCAAGTGCGGTGGCGTTGCCAGCATTCGCGAGCCTGGCAAGCTCCGGACTTTGTGCGACGGCACGTGTCAACAACGCGTCGATGGCGCTGGTGTCAAAGTCAGGTTGAGGCGTGCTAGCTTCGACGCGCAGCACCAGCTTGTCACGATTGATTTCCATCCCTGCGGCCCGGCGCAACGCGATCGAGCGCGTGACTACCGCGAGTTCGGCAGCGAGCACTTCTTCTTGCCGAGTGGCAATAGCCTGCAACACCGGCAAGTCTTCGTTGGGCGCGATTTTGCCACCCGCAATCGCGATAGCCGTGACGCGCAGCCGTTCGTTTGCCAATGCCAGCGACGAGCGCGCAATATCAACTTCGGCTTGCGCTAGTTCTAAATCCCAGTAGGCCGCAACGATCTGTTGCACGGCATTGATTGCGATCAACTGTTGCGCGACCACGCCGGCGGTACGATCAAGCGCGGCCCGTCGTTGATTAATTTCGACAATGGCGCGTCCGCGGCCTCGCAACAGTGGGTGGGTCAGGCTTGCGGTGAGGCTATCGGCCCAGTTGCGGGTATCAAACGCATCAAACGCGGAGTCGATGGCCGATGTTTCTGCTCCAATTGTCACAGCCCCGCCGGTTGCTAGCGGCTTGGTAACACTGCCCGACAATGCCACCCGGGTTTGGCGGCCGGCCATGCCCGCAAAAAAAGCTCGATTCGATTGTAAGGACAGATCCGCGGCAACCTGCAGATCCTCGCGCGCGCGTGCGATCTCCATTTGTGCTTCGGCGATGGTGATGTCAAAACGCGCGGCCGCCAGCGTCGGGAGATGCTGCATCGCGTACTGAAGCAGGGCAGGTAGGCTCGCTGACTCAACGGCGCCGGCCCACGTGCGCAACCCTTCGCTTGGGTCTTTGAGTGGTGGCGCCGCTGCTTTCGTCGTCGGGGTAACGGCTGGCGTGCTTTGCGTGGGCGCGGTTGTTGGCTGGGCCACCGCTGCGTTGCCTACGCCAAGCAATGCAACTGACACCAACACGCGCGTTTTAGCTGTCATAGCGGCTGGTTTCTACCACAGTTCGAACCGACGGCACGGCCAACGCGGGGCTAGGTGCACACCTGATGGCAGCACACCTGCAGATGCTACAAATTCACGCAAACCCGCGTCCATGCATAGAAACTGGGAGCGACACCTGGTAGCGTCCAGAACACGAATCATGGCGACCACGCTGCGAACCTACTGTTTTCTCGATTCGCTACAGCCGCAACTTGCGACCTTTATTGGCAAGACGGCACGCGGATTTCTTCCGGTTCCGGGCCAAGCGTCGCTGTGGGTGGAAATCGCCCCCGGCATCGCGATTAACCAGGTTACCGACGCTGCGCTTAAAGCAACGCGCGTGCAACCGGCGGTTCAAGTCGTCGAACGTGCGTATGGCTTGCTCGAAGTTCACGATAACGATCAAGGTGAAGTGCTTTCCGCAGGCGCTACGATTCTTAAGCACCTCGGCGTGCAAGAAAACGAACGTCTCAAGCCGAAGCTGCTGACCAATCAGATCATTCGCGGCGTCGAAGCCTACCAAACCCAAATCATCAACCGCGCTTCGGCCGGCATGATGGTATTGCCGGGACAGTCGTTGTTTATTTTGGAAACCGAACCAGCTGGCTACGCCGTGCTGGCTGCCAACGAAGCTGAAAAAGCTGCCAAC
>JAKQOD010000881.1 GCA_029565465.1 Deltaproteobacteria bacterium | reverse complement strand
TCACCGTCACCAGCCACGACGGTGCGTTGTTCGCGGACGACCATTGCAAGCGAACAACGCACCGTCGAAGGCCGGATCGACCAGTATCCGTTGACGCTGCGCGAAACCAGCTATGCCGTCGAGCCGTCGCCGTGTGAACGTGCGTTTCGCCAGCTGACGAGCTATCAAGTTACTGTCGTAGGCGCCACCTTGCACCTCGCGTTTGCCACTGGCAATCAAACCCTGTGGCCAGCCGCGGCCCCGCCGCCGGAGCCCGCAACGTTGCCAGGCCTCGCGGGCACGTGGCGCTATGAGCTAGCCAGCGTCGACGAACGCGGTGACTTCCGAACCGAACGTGAGACCTGGGAGTTTAGCGACAGCGGCACCACCATTGCTGGCACCTACCGCCGCGACGTCACCGTACGCAGCAGCAGCGGCGCGCCATTCGCGTGCGCCAACGCAATGGAATTCACGTATCACGATGTGATTGAATTGGTTGGCCAACGCAAACCTGGCACCCAATTGATCACGCTACGCGAAGTGGCCATTGGGGCCGACAACCACCCGTGTGTGATGGCAACGCCGGGACGCGCACTCGATGAAGCCACCGCCGAACTGCGCGGCAACTACCTCGTGCTGGATTGGCGTGGCAAACGGCGCGAGGTGCTCGAACGTGATGGTGCCATTGAAGTGTTGGAGCCGACCTTACACCAGCGCTAGCCCAGCCGCCGCTGCGACCGCTGCATCGACGACGGCTGCGACCACCAACTGATCAAAGCCTAGGACAGCGTATGCTGCTGCACCATCAGCGATCGCAACGATCAAACCTGCACCAGCTAGACGCGCCTCTAAGGCGGCCAGGGTAACCATCGCGGTAGTTGCAGCGTGGTCAGCTATCGCCAACCAGACCCCACCAAATGTCGCAGCCGCGTGTTGTGCCAAGGCGGAGGCATCAGCCCAAACTGCACCGTCCACTACGACTGCACGGCCCAACCCAATTACGGCCTCGGCACTGCCACGCGCCAAGCTTCCCTGCGGCGCTTGCTCGTCTAAGAAACGCAAGACTGGTGCCGTCAACGCCACGAGGTGTGACGAGAAATCGGCGATACCATGTCGTGCCAATTCGCCTTGCCCCAATGCTTCGTTCCAATTGCCGTCGAGCAAACGCGCCAGTGCGGCCCGTGACACGCCAGCCTCCCCTTGCAAATAGCTGCCATACAAATAAACCAGCGCAACCGCCAGGTGCGCCCCAAGCTCAACTCGCGTGAGCAAAAGTGTCACGCGCGCGGGCACAGCACGCTCGCGTTCAAACGCTCGAGCATCTGGATTCTTTGCAAAAAGCGCCACGGCATCCCGCCAGTTGTCTTGCGCTGCGAACCGCAAGGGCCCAGAGGCTTCGTTGCGACCGTCGATTTTTACCCGTGCACGCCATGCATCTAAGCGCTGAGTTAGCGACGTCCCAGCAGCCATCGAACCACTCACGGGTTGCAGCGGCGCTGCCGTAGGCACAGGTGAACTAGCAACAACCGGCGCGGGCAGCGGTGTAGCAGCAACGCTCGGCGGGGCTGGGGCTATCGCTGCAACCGGCGCTGGCATTGGCAGCGGGCCCAACGCTATCGCCGCCATTGGCGCTGCACTGACCACGGCGGGCTTCGTTGCAGGCAACGGCTCACTGGTGGCGCCCATCGCCAACGATACCCCACCCTCAGGTGCCGACGGCGTGCGCCGCACCTGCGGAGCCCCTTCAAGGGCCTCCCACGTTTTGTGTGCAATCAACCGCCCGCTGGCATCAAGCCCCAAGAACGCCATGCCGTCGTCGTCAACAACGACGACTTGTGCGGTACGCCCAACCGCCAACGCAATGAGGCGTGGCGTCGCCATTGGCACTTCATGCAACACACTCGGTGTTACCCGGCCTTCTAAGTCGAGCGCATGCACCTGCCCACTCGCACCAAGGGCAACCACCCAATCGGATTTTACCGACCCCTGCACTTGGCTGCACGCTTCCCCGAATGTCTGCAATTTGGGTTGGCCACGATTGACCAACGGAATCACCTCAAGCCGAGTTGCATCATGCTTGGCCGTGAACCAAATCACACGCTCGGTTGCACCAACGGCTAGCGGCAACGCCGACGGTGCAAGCTTCCAACGTCGGCGCACCGTTCGCGTTTGCAAATCCCATTCTTCGATCGCACCCGCCGTGCCCACAATGGCAACGTTGCTGCCATTGCCAACCGACATCGGGACAGCGCGGGACGCAAACGGATGTACTTGTAGATTATCGTCGATGCGAGTGACCACCGCTGCTTGCGACGCCGCAACCAACAGTGCGGTCTGGCCACCGCCGCCTCGCAACCGAAATGCCCCTTCGATTTGCTTTTCGACACAAAAGCGAGGCTGCGGGCCCGTGACATCCACCAGCGCAACGCGCGTGCTGCCCGCCGATGTTTCGCTAAGCAACAAACGGTCGCCCAACCAAACTGCATCAACGTCGCTACTGCCGGGCTGCAACGGCACGGTTGCAATGAGCGCTAAGTCTGCAAGCGCTATCACCAGCCCCTGCTGCGGCCCCACGACAAAGGCAAGGTCACCGTCGCGATGAACTGCGACGTAACGCGGCTGCATGGCTACTTTTTCGTCTTATTGTCTTTGATGGCAGCCGGCGGCTTCGCTTCATCACGGCCGCTGGCTTCATCGTCGGAAAAATCCACTTTACCGGACAGTTTTTCTTGTTCGCCCAAAATGCGGAAGCGACCTGACGCCAACACCTTGCGGTTCGATTCCATCACCATCAACACTTCTTTATTCACCCCAGCGGTCTTCCGCTCCAGCGTAAAATTCGCAATGACGGTGCGTTGCCCGCGTGTATCGGTATATTGCTCAAATGCGGCCAACAACTGCTGGGTGCGATTGCTGACGTCGTAGAGTTTTACGTTGACTTGCACATCGTCGAGCGGCGACTTGAGAAACGCCGCGTAATAGATCTTCCAACTTTGGGTTTCTTTGTCTTCTTGAAAGTTGGTCTTTTCTTGCTTCTTGAGCGCCGCGCTATAGGCCGCAGGGCTCTTGGCCGTCGTTGGAAAACGTTTGTCGCTGAGGAAGACTTTGCCGGCAAATTGCTTTTCGGGGCCTTTTTGCGCATGCGCCGGCCGACCGGTAACCAGCAAAATTGCCATCATGGCGAAGGCAGTCACAGCTACGGATAAACGACTCGAAACTAGCATCGGGCTCTCCAGGGTCGGCGGTTCGGGCGCCAGCATACAACACGCAGACGCCTACACGCTGAGAATATTTAGGCGAAAATCGCTATTCCAACGCTGCCGCAACGGCGCGCTGATCGGCTTCTGGCAGGCCGCCCCGTGCAGCGATCGCCACTGCGCGGCGCGACAGTGCTTGGTAAACCGCGGCTACGCCTGGCACATGTTCAACGGCCTCTAAATGGCGCGCCACGGTTTCGGCATCACCACGTTTCACTGGCCCAGTTAAGCCAGCAACCACGCCCGTACTTGCGACATTTTGCAAGGCACCGAGCGCCAGTGGCAACAACGCTGCGGTTGCCGCTTGCTCGTCCATACCCGACGACATAAGGGTTGCCACCGCGGTATCAAGCAAGGCAACCACTAGGTTCGACGCAATCGCGGCCGCGGCGTGATAGGACGGCATTTGGCTGCGTTCGAGCGGCAGCGCGGTACCATTGAGTGCCTGCACCAAACGCCCCACCCGTAGCCGACCTTCTTCGTCACCCTCAACGCCAAACACGCCGCCTTTGAGCTCGTGCATCACGCGTTTACCGTCGGCAATGGCGCGCAGCGGATGCATCACGCCAATGCCAGCAACTTTACCGGCGACGTTAGCGAACGCAGCTTCGGCCGGCAACGCGCCAGCACAATGCACCAACACAT
>JAKQOD010000856.1 GCA_029565465.1 Deltaproteobacteria bacterium | reverse complement strand
CGTGCGGCAGCAGCGCCAGCAAGTGGCGCGACTGGCGTTGAACGTGGGCGCGCTTGTTTTGCCAAGTCGGCTAAATTTACGACGCGGGAGACTTCGCCGATGCTGAGGTCATCGTCGCCTTCGTCGTCGTCTTCGTTTTGCGGTCCAGGACCACGGCCCAAGGCCGTAATCTTCGCAAACGGATCCTCGGCGGGGCCGCTCTCTGCTAGCGCAGACATTGCGATAGGCGCAGCAGCAGGCGCAGGCGGCGCTACAGAAGGCACCGTGCCTGGTCGTGGTGGCGGCCCTTTCGGTGTCGACGGTTTTGCATCAACTCGCAAACCGCGCAACTGGCTAACTTTTTCAACCGGCAGCCAGTCTTCAAACCCTTCGCTCCAGCAATGCAAATCAGCAGCTAAGGGATGTTTTGCCACCCACTCTTGTGCTTGCGCTAGCGTGTAAGGGCCAGCCTGATTGCCATCAAGCGAGACATACCATTCCTCTTCGAGTTGCGGTGGCGGTGGTGGCGGCGGCACTTCAGGCGCCATTGCTGGCGCAAGCGTCGTCGGTCTTGCATTGCGCTCGCTGGGCACAGCTGGCGAAGCCGCGGGCGCTTCTTCCATGCCTTCACGTACGCTGATGACAAATTCGCAGTTCTTGCAGCGAATCTTCAGGACCTTGCCGCGCACCCGTTCATCGGCAATCGAGTATCGCGTTTTACAGCGCTCGCAAGAAAACTTCATGCCCACACCTGCCAGCGTGTGCTTCGCTTAGTTTCGAAAACAGTCAGCACGTATGCCTTATTGTGCAAAACTTATCGCGATACCGCAAAGGGTTGTGTCGACAAGCTGCACGTCGGATTTACGCCTACAGCGGGCTAGCATCTAGGTTGGGCCGGGGATCTGACCTTGGCACGACCCGCGCCCGTACGGTAACTGGCAAAAGTGGTACCAAATCGCGAATTCGCGCGCCGGTGGTTGCAATCATAAAACCGCCCACCAACAAATCATCGTTTTGCGCAGTTAGTTCCAGCACCACATCAATGTTGGCAAGCTCTGCACCGATCCAGCGCGCGTTCTCACTGGTCACGCTATACAGAGTTTGGTCAGCCAAGCGGACAAATTTCCCTTGTTCAATTCGTAACGCAACCAGGCTCCAAGCTTTCTTGCCTGGCGCATCTTGTCGGCTCAACACAAGCAGCGCGTCGCGACCTTCGATTTCGATCACAGCGGTCCATAACAAACCGCGAATTTTGGCAGCGATTGGCGGGCGAGTTGCATCAGCCGGCCGAATCAATACATCCTCGCCGTTGATCTTGACGATGTCACTCGTTGCACTGCAGTCGGCTTCGCTGGCGCTGCCAGCTGCGACAGCGTGGGCTAAGCATAGTGCTGGGCCAGGATTTTTGCTGGCGTTGGGATTCGGATCCGTAGCCACGGGTTCGCTCGTTGCATGCTGCACAACGAGCCCACGCAACACGTTGCTGCCGTCGAAGATCAGGCGCATCGAAGGGCCGTCGGCAGGCACCAGCAAGCGCGGGTCGCGTGCCGCATGGCGCTCTGGACTGCCAAAGCGCAACTGTTTTTCGATCTGCAACCGCGTCGCGCCCACTGCCAAGCCGGCTTCCGTTCGTGCAACATCGGCACCAACGACGGCGACAAAAGAAGTCGCACCAAGCGGATCACCACCCACCAATACGCTGCCTTGCTCAGCGCGAATGACATTGAAGTGCACAACGCCGGGAATGTCGAGCAACGTTAACCGTGGCCCTGATGGCAATTCGTCGAGTTGCGTCGCGAGCGATTCGCCCAACCGATACGGCCCTACCCCGTCGTTGCGAATAGCATGAGGCGGCAACGCACGCACTACGCCAGTTGGCGGCGGCGTACGTCGCGGCCGGCTGCTGGTAATCACAGGTTCGCTCGCAGGTGTGTTATCGCGACATGCGCCCGCCCAAAGTACGCCAGCCAAGCAGGCGCCTACGATTGCAACGGAACGCATTGCACACACCTCGCTAGGCTTACCGCACAACGAGCAGAAGCGCCAACCCAATGATGGCAGCGATGAGGCCAACGACCACCGCCCACGGCGCACCTGCGCGCGATGGCAATGGCGTGATCGGGCTGCGGGTCGCCATCGAGGGTGCCGGCGCCACAGGTTCCGGCACTGCAGCTGCGAGTTGAGCACTGACGCGCCGAGTCGCTGGTTCGACCGCGGATGCAACCGCATCTGTTGCGACGTCGTCCTCGGGTGGGACCGGCGCAGGCATTGCTGCAAGCGGTGCGGGTTTGGTTGGCGGGCGGGTGCGGTCACGCGGAGCAACCGATTCGCGCACCGGAATCGGCGTGCGCATGGACTGCAGTTCTTTGAGTTCCATGCCCAACGCAGCCGCAATCTCGGCATCGCGCTCTTCGACATCTTCCCACTCGGGCATCGGCGTCGCCGTCGATTCCAAATCGGCGGCCTGGTATGTTGCAAAGACGCCGCTATCAAAATCTAAGTCGTCACTTGTGGTGATGACTTCATTGCCGCTGATCAATTCAGGGCGGCGCGTGCCGCCGCCAGCTTCGGTGAGTTCATCGAGGTAACGTGCGATTGGCACTGGCCCAGACGTCAAGCGCGCATCGCGTAGGAAGGTTTCCAGATCGTCGGCTAAGTCGTATGCGCTTTGATAACGGTCGGATGGATGCTGCTCAAGCGCGCGCATCACGATCGATTCAAGCCCTGCGGGAAAGTCGCGTCGAACAAACGTTGGCGGCTCGATCTTGCCTTCCGCTAAGCGCGCGACAACTTCCGCCGCGTTGCCGCGAAACAACCGTTTCCCGACGGTGATCTCGTACAGCACGATGCCTAACGAAAAAATATCGGAGCGGTGATCAACGGGCTGCCGCGCGGCTTGTTCCGGCGACATGTAACTCAATTTACCAGGGATAACCGACTCGCTGCGAAACCGCTGACCGCGAGCTTTGGCGATGCCGAAATCGATCAATTTAAGGAAGCCATCTTCGGTTACCAGCAAGTTGCTTGGCGAAATATCGCAATGCACGATATCGAGCGGTGCCCCTTCGAGTGCCGAATCCGGTGAGCTGCGTTTAGCGTGAAAGTAACCCATGCCGGCAGCCGCCTGGCGAATCAACTCGACCGCATGCGGCAGCGGTAGGAACTTGCCGTGCGTTAAGCCACGCCGGCAAAGTTCGTTGAGTTCCTCGCCAACAATATATTCCATGGCAATGTACGGAATATCGTCGTGGGAATCGACATCGTACACGTGCACGATATTGGGATGATTAAGCAGCGCGCCAATCCGCGCTTCATCGAGAAACATCTCAACGATGCGATTGTCGTCGACGAGCTCTGGCCGTAAGCACTTGATGACGACTTCTTTTTCGAAGCCGGCCATGGCCGCTTGGCGAGCTAGATAGATCTCAGCCATCCCGCCAACGGCGAGTCGGCGCACCAAGGTATACCTATCACCAAAGCCAATCGGCCGGTCGAGTGATGCAGCGCTAGCCCTCATGCCACGCTCTTTGCTGATGGCCACCGTTTGGCCCATTGGGCCCACGGGGCATGCGCGGAGGCGGTTGCATCCATCGCCGCACGTACCCCACCAAGGATCGGCAACTCATGCGCGACGCTCACGCTTGGCGCGGTGTGCATAAAAACGTTGGTAACGGCGGCCATGCCGGAGCCTACGCCTTCAAGATCGTAGCCACCTTCGAGCACCGCAATGATGCGACCTTGGCAAACTTCGTCGGCAACGCTGCGCATGATCGCAGCCAGTGTGGCAAAGCCAGCCGCGCTGACGGTCATGCCGGCAATCGGGTCGTGCACAAATGCGTCAAAGCCAGCCGAGATCAGAATGAGATCCGGCCGAAATTCACGCAACGCAGGTGCAAAAATATGCGCGGCAACCGCAGCATAATCAGTATCACCTGCGCCAGCTGGCAAGCCAACGTTGACGGTCGCGCCTGGCGCGGTGGCGCCGCCGGTTTCGGTTGGTGCCCCGGTGCCTGGATAATAGGGGTATTGATGGACGGACAAGTACATCACGGTTGGGTCTTGCCAGAAAATATCCTGGGTGCCGTTACCGTGATGAACATCCCAATCCACAATCGCAACACGTGCAGCACCGGCGGCACGTGCCGCTGCAGCGGCAGCAGCTACGTTATTGAGCAAGCAGAAACCCATGGCTCGATCGCGGGTTGCATGATGCCCCGGTGGCCGCACCACTGCAAGGCCACGGGTGATTTCGCCGCTTAGTGCTTGGCTTGCCAATTCACAGGTGGCGCCGACGGCTAATGTGGCGGCGCGCCAACTGCCTTTCGAAAAGTACGTATCAGGATCAACCCAGCCATCATTGCCAGCGACTAATTTGGCAAGCCGTTCGATGTGCTGACCGTCGTGGACAGCCATGAGCTCAGCGTCCGACGGCGCACGCACCGCAACATGGCGGCCGATTGCGACGAGGCCGGTAGCCAGTATAGCATCGCGCGCAGCGACGGCGCGTGCCGGGCGTTCAGGGTGACCCGACGGCGCGTGGTGATCCATGAACACCTCGTCGAGGACGTAGCCAAGCATCGTGGGGCGCGATACTAGTCTTTTTCTGGCCGTAACGCACGCTGCATGAGGGCCGACATCGCGTCTTTTGCCGAAAAACCGCCATAGAGCACGGCGTTCATGGCACGGGTCAAGGGTGCATCTACCCCCAGTTTTTCGGCAAGTTCATACGCCACCTTGGTGGTTTTGACGCCTTCGGCGACCATCCTCATCTCGGCCAAAATCACCTCCATCGATTTACCTTGCCCCAAGGCGAGCCCAACGCGGCGATTGCGCGATGAATCCCCAGAGCATGTGAGGACTAGATCGCCCATGCCCGACAACCCAGCAAACGTTTGAGGATCGGCCCCCATCGCCACCCCAATCCGGGTGATTTCCGCCAAGCCTCGGGTAATTAGCGCGACCCGAGCGTTGGACCCCATCGCGAGGCCGTCGGCAACGCCAGCCGCGATCGCGATAACGTTTTTGAGCGCGCCAGCGATCAGTACGCCACGCACATCCTGACTCGAATAGATGCGAAAGCGAATCGACGATAGTGCGCGTTGGGCAAGTTCGGTGGTTTCCGGATCGTGGCCCGCTAACACAATGGCGGCTGGCAATCCCGCGGCGATTTCGTTGGCAAAGGTCGGCCCCGATAAGTACGTGGCGCGGCCGGCGATGCGCGCTGGAAAAATATCGCGGTAAACCTCGTCGATCGTTGCGAGCGTCTGCCCTTCCAAACCTTTCGATGCGTTGATGACAATAGCATCGGGATGTAGGTATGGCGCGGCGGCTCCCAGCACATCACGAATGCCGTGTGACGGGGTGACGCCGAGGACGAACTGCTTGCCAGTGACAGCCTTGGCGATGTCATGTGTGACCCGTACGTTGTCGGGCAAACGAAAGCCCGGCAGATACGCTTGGTTTTCGCGTCGGGTTTCGAGTTCGTCGGCGGTGGCTTGCGAGCGGCACCAAAGGCTGACTTGGTGACCAGCATTACCGAACAACATCGCCAAACATGTGCCGTAGCTGCCGGCGCCAATAACTGCAATCTCTTGCATAGCGCCAGAGCGTACACGACCCGGACCGATGGCAAGCGCTGCCGAGTTGTCAATTCACTAAAATTCGCAAGGGCGCCGGCGCGCTACTTGCGCTCGGCGGGCGTGGCCAACACGACCCGATTGCGCCCTGCTCGTTTGGCAGCGTAGAGGGCTTCGTCCGCCAGCCGGACTAAGGTCTCAGCGTCGATGGCGTCATCGGGACAGGTTGCCACCCCGATGGACAATGACAGTTGGCTGCGAGCCTGGTCCCAATTCGAATTTGCATTGGCCGCTTCGCGAATCCGCTCCGCGACCTTGGTGGCGACAAACTTCGCGGTATCCACCAATATCAATGCGAACTCTTCACCGCCATAACGTGCGACGACATCGTTGGCGCGTCGGGATTCACCAAGCACACGCGCCACTTCGCGCAGGACCGCGTCGCCCGCTGGATGGCCATGGGTGTCGTTGTATTGTTTAAAATGATCGACGTCGATCATCAGCAGCGACAACGGCAAACCAGACCGCTGCGAGCGCTCGACTTCCAAGGCTAATTTTTCGTGAAAATGGCGATGATTGAACAGGCCGGTCAAACCGTCGGTGACGGCGAGCTGGGCAAGCCGCGTGTTGGCATCGGCAAGTTCCCGCGTGCGCTCGAAAATCTTGCCTTCAAGTTCACGGTTCAATTCCAACAGCGCTTGATTCTTGGCAGACAAGGACGCAACCAGCTGTTGATTTTCGCGGGTCAACCGGAACTGGCGGAGCAAGTTTTCAACCACCAAGCCGAGGGTGGTTTCTTCCCACGGTTTGGCCAAGTAGTGATTGAGTTGCGTGCGATTGATCGCGTCGACGACCGCATCGAGGCCAGCCTGCCCAGTCAGTAATACTTTGGTCGCGGTGGGATACAACGCACCGATGCGCTCAAGCACATCAACGCCTTTGAGGCCTGGCATGATTTGATCGGCAATCACCACGGCAATGGCTTCGCCGTCGCGATGCAAATCTTCAAGCAAGGCCAGTGCTTCTTCGCCCGACTGCGCGGTGGCGACATCGCAGTCGCGACCAAACCGCAAGGCCAGCTGCTGTTTGAGCACGCGCAGCACGCCTTCTTCATCATCGATGCAAACGATCCAATCGCGCTTGGTCATGGGCCCACCTCCAGCGGCAGCCGAACCCAGAATTCGGTCACGCCAGGAGCCGAGTTACAGCCGATGGTGCCACCGTGTTTTTCAACAATCTGGCGCACAATGCCGAGGCCCAAGCCGGTGCCTTCGCCTTTTGGCTTGGTGGTAAAAAATGGTTCAAAAATCTTGGCCTTAATGTCTGCCGCAATGCCTGGGCCATCGTCGGCAATCGTGACCAACACGTGCGCTCCATCGAGCTGCGTCGTGAGTGTAATGCAGCCGCGCGCCCCGGCATCGCTAGCACGTGGCATCGTTAGCAGGGCTTGGGTGGCGTTCTGTAATAGATTGGTCCACACTTGATTAAGTTCATCCACATACACCGGCACGGCCGGCAGTGCCGCAAAGTTTCGCACCACGTGTATATCACGCAGTTGGTAATCGAACAGCGCCAACGTCGTTTCTAGTCCGTCATGAATGTCGGTCGCCGCACGAGTCGCGTGCTGATCGAGGTGCGAATATGACTTAAGTGCGCCGACGATGCGCGCGATGCGGCGAATCGCATCGGCAATAGTCGACGCGGTACGATGTAGGTACACCGCATCAAGCACTGCTTCGGCCAAGATCTGCGCATTTTGCCCGGGTGCATTGCCAGCCAGCTCAAAGAACGCCGCCACTTCATCGCGATGCAGCGCAGCATCGGCCAAATCGCGCGCTACTGCCGCCACCGAGGCATCGGTTGCGGTTGGGCCAAGCAACGCATGCACCTGTTCGCGAATCTCTTTGGCTACCACCCGCGCCGCGACGCCGGACAGCATGCGCCGCTCGGCCAGCGTCGGCACGACTACCCGGAGGTAGTGTGCAATCGCGGCACGCTGCTCAGCGTCCAACGTTAGCTGACCAGCCAGCAATAACCGTTCGGCAACGCGACTGGTGGCTTCCCCCAGACTTTGGACCGACCCACGAATTGCCGCCGAAGGTGAGTTGATTTCGTGCGCAACACCGGCGACCAGCATGCCTAACCCTGCGAGACGCTCCGACAGAATCAGCTGCGCTTGGGTATCGCGCAAGTCATTTAATGTGCGGCCTAACTCGGTATTCATCGCGGTAAGTTCCAGGGTGCGCAGTTGCACCTTGCGCTCTAGTTCAGCGCTTGCGCCACGCACCTGCTGATACAGCAATGCATTGTCGATGGCAGCGCTGGCTTGGTCCGCGAACGTCGCCAGCAGGCTTAGGTCGGCTTCGGAGAAACCGCGGCCTTCGCCGCTGCGGGCCACAACAGCCACTCCAATTACTTTGCCTTTGCGTTCCAATGGCATAGCAACAACCGGTCCAGCGTGCAGGGTTGTTTGGCCGGTTTCGTAACGCATGATGCCGTCGCGGACGGCCTTGGCCGCCAGTGGCGTGAGGGCGTTCGCCCGCGCCAATGATTCGTCCGCAACCAAGGCAACCGAGATATCGTCACGGCGGCCACGGGCAGCTTTGAGAACCAACCCATCGTCTTGCTGCAACCATAGGCCTGCTAACTGCACTTCAAACGTGCGTGCCAACGCATCAACGACTTTGCGTGGCACCTGTTCGGGATCGAGCACGGCCGAAACCGCGCGCCCAGCGTCGTGCAAGGCCACAATTTCGCGCATCCGCGCCGCTAACCGCTGCTGATTTTCCTGCAACGTCTGCGTCATGTGATTGAACGCGGTCGCAAGGTCGCCGATTTCATCGCCGGTCGGAATTTCAATGCGGTAGTTCAAATCACCTCGCGACACCGCGATAGCGCCGCGATGCAGCTTGGCGAGTGGTGCGTTGAGCCGGCGCGACCACCACAGCGCCAGCGTGAACGCCACCGCAATCGCAACGCCGACGCCAATCAGCAAGGCTCGTAGCGCAACCGCCTTGGTATGTGCCAACGAACTACGATTGACCGCAACCCCAATCACGCCGACCCAGCGTTGCTGGTCACGCAGCGGCGACAACGCGATCGCAAACGTGTTGTCGTTGGCGGTGAATTCAGTCATGGCACGTTGCCCTGCCGCTAGCGTGTCTTGCACGGTTGCAGCAAGCGTAATCGCTGGATTGCGCGCGCCATCAGGATCCCGCATCGTCGTTGCGGCCGGTTGTCGCAGTGCCGCTAACAGCACATCGACACCGAGCGCGCCTTTGAGGGAATCGGCAAATTCACCGTCGAGAGGTAGCGACATAACCACCGACCCGCGCAAGCCAAAGCCGACATCAACGATCGGCGCAATGGCTCGGATGACGATGGCCGTATTGACGCTTTGCATGGTCACTTGGCGAGCCCAGCCTTCTTCAGCGGCAATCAACGGGCTATGGTCTGGCAGCGCAAGGTCAACAAATCGCGCATGACCACCGCCGATCACAAGTTGGGTTTGAGCAACCCCTTTTTCGTCGAAGATTTGCAGCAGCGCGCTGGGCAGTTCCGGCGTTGCGCGTGACAGCCACGCATCCAATTCAGCTGCGCCCGTACGCATCGCAAACGGCAAATCACCGCTGCTGGCGAGCTGAGCAGCTTCGTCGCCGAGGCGCTCGATCTGGCGCAACAACAAGTTCGAAGCGACTGACAATTGTCGATCGGCATCGCCACGCAGGCCCCGCTCGAGGCTGGCAAAGATCGCTTGGGTCGCCACCACTGCAACCACCACCACGGGCAACAGCGCCGCGATCGCCATCGCCAACACCAAGCGGCTACGCAAACGGACTCGCATTACCGCGCCACCTTGCGTTGGACTGCGGCGTAGACCAGATGGCCGGTTGGCGTAAGCATGATGTGTTCCAGATCAGCCCGCAATGCGACGACATATCGGCTATGCGCCAAGGGCACCCAAGGCGCAAGCTCAAGAATCCGCCGTTGTGCCTGCTGATATAGCTCGGTGCGCACCGCGTGCGATTCGGCTTTTTGTGCGGCGATCAGCGTCGCATCAAGCTTGGGGTCGCGCAAAAAGGCAAAATTGCGTGGATGCGGCAGATCTGCGTTTTGGGAACCGAATTGGCCAAAAAGAAAGTTATCAGGGTCGCCATTGTCGCCAACCCATCCAAGCAAACAGAGGTCGTGTTCGCCACGCTCAACGCTGGCGACGTGTTGTTCAAAAGCTTGCGCGACAATCTCAACCTCGATGCCGACCTCGGCCAACGAAGCTTGAATGAGGTGAGCAACCTGATCAGGGTCGAGCAGATAGGCCCGCGGCTGATTGGGCGCGAACAGGCGCAGCGTGCGATCGGGATCAAATGTGCCTGCCGCGGTTGCCGCAGCGAGCAGCTCGCGCGCGCGATTGGGATTGTATGGGTTGGGCAGATTTGGCAACGCCGGCCACTGCATCGGCGGCAGCATGCCACGCGCCGGCTCGGCGTGGCCTTGATATCCAACCTTGATGATCGGCAGCGAGTTGATCGCCGCAATGATGGCTTGCCGGACTCGCACATCGGCCAGCGCTGGCCGAGCCGTATTCATCGCAAGATACGAAATGTTATTGGTTGCCGCTTCGTAAAGTTGCAAATTGGGGTGCAACTGCACGAACGAGCGTTCATGTGGCAACATGCCTAGCGCAATATCGGCAGCGCCGGTTTCGAGCTCGACAATGCGTTGCGCTGGATCGGCAATGACTTGAAAAACGATGCGATTACTAGCCGCAGGTGGGCCCCAATAATTGGCGTACCGTCGCAACACGATCCGTTCACCACGACGCCAGCTTGCCAATCGATATGGCCCGGTGCCAACCGGATGTTCACCAAACGCCGGCCCCCACAGCGCAACCGCGGCTGGTGACACGATGCCGGCGGCAGGAATCGCTAAGTTTGCCAAGAACGGCGCATACGCCTGCTTCAACACAAACTCGACGGTGAGATCGTTGACCTTAGCAATAGAAGCGATGTCGCGGAACTCGGTGCCAGCGCGGCCTTTGGCTTGCCGCAAGCGTTCGAACGAAAACATCACTGCGTCGGCGTTGCAGGGAGTGCCATCTTGAAACGTAACGCCAGATCGGAAGAGCA
>JAKQOD010000815.1 GCA_029565465.1 Deltaproteobacteria bacterium | reverse complement strand
CCCTGATTGCCGAACTTGAAACAAAGCTAACCACCGCGCAACAAGAAGCGCGCAATACAAAAGATAAATTCCTGCGCGCTGCCGCCGATACGGAAAATCAACGCAAGCACGGCCGGCGCGATGTTGAAGATGCCAAACATGATACGCGCGTCAAAGTGCTCAAAGAAATTCTGCCGGTGCTCGACAATCTTGAGCGTGCGGTTGAACACGCCAGCGCAACCCAGGCCGCATCGGCCGGTGAAGCGGGGATGCTTGAAGGGCTGCGATTAGTGATGCGGCAATTTGCAACAGCGTTCGAACGCTTGGACGTTACGGCCATCGTCGCCGAGGGGCAGCCATTCGATCCAAACCTGCACGAGGCGATTTCGCAGCAGGAAACCGCCGACGCCGCCGCAGGCACGGTGTTGTCGGTATTACAGCGCGGCTACAAAGCCGGCGATAAACTGCTCCGTCCAGCATTGGTGGTGGTAGCCAAGGCCAAGGCGTAATGAGCAAGGTCATCGGCATCGATCTCGGCACGACCAACTCCTGTGTTGCAGTCATGGATGGCGAGTCGGTTTCGGTGATTGCCAACGCCGAAGGCGCGCGGACGACGCCTTCGGTGGTCGCGTTCGCCGGTTCGGGTGAACGCTTGGTCGGGCAAGCCGCGCGTCGGCAAGCCGTCACCAACGCCGAGAACACGGTTTTCGCCGTGAAGCGGTTGATGGGGCGTAAGTTCGAAGACGACGATGTGCAGCGTTACATTTTGACCACTCCCTATGAAATCGTGGCAGCACGCAATCACGATGCGCATGTGCGCGTCCGCGGTCGTGATTATTCACCGCCTGAGATTTCGGCGGCCGTGTTAGCGAAAATGAAACAAACCGCCGAAGACTGGCTGGGTGCGCCGGTCAACGATGCAGTCGTGACGGTCCCAGCCTATTTCGACGACGCCCAGCGCCAAGCGACCAAGGACGCAGGCCGCATCGCAGGGCTGAACATCCTGCGCATCATCAGCGAGCCAACCGCTGCGGCCTTGGCCTACGGGGTCGAAACCCAAAATGCCGAGCGCGTAGCCGTTTATGATCTTGGTGGCGGCACCTTTGACGTTTCAATTTTGGAACTAGCGGATGGTGTGTTTCGCGTGCGGTCGACGGCGGGCGACACGTTTTTGGGCGGTGAAGATTTTGACAACACGGTGGTCGAGCACTTGTTGCGCAAATTCGCCGAGCTCAATCCTGGCCTTGATCTGCGGTCGGATCGCTTGGCGTTACAGCGGCTCAAAGAAGCCGCCGAGCGCGCCAAGATCGAATTGTCGAGCGCGTACGTCACCGAAATCAATTTGCCGTTTATCGCGGTTGGCGCCGATGGCCCGTTGCATCTGCAAATGCCATTCGAACGCATGGAGCTCGAGCAACTGGTAGAGCCCTTGGTGCAAGCCACGACTGGACCGTGTGAGCGGGCGATGCAAGACGCTGGGCTCACGGCTGCGGATATCGATGTGGTTATTTTGGTCGGTGGCCAAACCCGCATGCCACGCATTCAAAGTTTGGTTGCCGAATTATTCGGTAAAGAAGCCAGCCGCCGGGTGAATCCCGACGAAGTAGTGGCCGTGGGGGCCGCCATCCAAGGCGGTGTGTTGACTGGAGAAGTGCAAGAAGTATTGTTGCTCGATGTGACACCGCTGTCGCTGGGGGTTGAAACCGCAGGTGGCGTTTTTACCAGGCTGCTGATGCGCAACTCGGCAGTGCCGGCGCGTGCCACTGAAGTGTTTTCGACGACGATCGATAACCAGCCGTTCGTGAATGTGCACGTGTTGCAAGGCGAACGCGAAATGGCTGCCGACAACAAGTCGCTTGCCAATTTTGAATTGACTGGCATTCCACCAGCCCCGCGTGGCGTGCCGAAAATCGAAGTGGCGTTTGATCTGGATGCCGATGGCTTGTTGCGGGTCTCCGCTCGCGACGTAGGCACTGGCTATGAGCAGTCGGTCGCCGTCACGCCGACCACGGGTTTAAATGACCACGACATCGACCGCTTGATCCAAGAGTCGGCAGAGATGGCGGATAGTGACTTGGCGCGTAAACGAGCGGCGGATGCGCATGTCAAAGGCGAGGGCCTCTTGTACTCGTCGGAGCGTGCGCTCGCCGAGTTTGGGCACTTGTTGCCAGAAGACGAACGTGCCGCACTGGCGCAAGAACTCATCGATTGTCGCGCTGCCCTCGATAGTGGCGAGCCCAGCGAAATCGAAGCGGCGGCTGCACGTCTTGAACTCGCAGCACAACGGATTGGCGAAGCAATTTACAGCAGCGCCGAATCCGGCGGAGCAGGCTAGTCGTGGCTCGCCGCAAACGCGATTATTACGATGTGTTGGGCGTCCCCAAAGACGCCAGCGAAGCCGAGATCAAGCGCGCTTTTCGCGAACTCGCTCGTAAGTTTCATCCAGACGTGAATCCCGAGCGGCCCGATGCGGGCGAGAAGTTTCGCGAAATCAATGAAGCCCATGCGGTGTTGAGTGATGCGGGGCAACGTGCGCGCTATGATCGATGGGGCCACTCTGACGGTAGCAGCGAGGTGTCGGGTTTTGGTGCGGTGGTTGATGCTGCGCAAGAAGTCATCAACGATGTGCTGCGTCGACGCAAGGTGAAACAACGCGGCCGCGACCTCCGGTACACGTTAGAAATATCGTTCGAAGAAGCCGCGTTTGGGTGTTCGAAAACGATCACGATTCCGCAGACCGCAGGCGAGGGCCAGGCGTCGTCGTCGCGCGAATTTACCGTCGTGGTGCCCGTGGGTTCCAAAGATGGCGGGGTGAAAATGATTCGCGGCGAAGGCGAGCCTGGGCGCGGCGGCGGCGCACCTGGCGATCTCAATGTGGTGGTACGCGTGCGCGAACATCCCAGCTTTCGGCGCGAAGGCTATGATGTGCGGAGCTCACAAGCGGTTTCGTTTAGCGACGCAGCGTTGGGCGGCGTCATCGAAGTCGCGACGATCGATGGCCCCGTCAAGATGCGGCTGCCCGAAGGCAGCCAGCCTGGGCGGCTGTTTCGCGTGCGCGGCAAAGGCGTCCCCCATGGCCCTGGCAAACAGGCCCAGCGCGGCGATCACTTGGTCGAAATTACGATCACCGTGCCAACCAGCCTAACGGCGCGACAACGCGAACTCATCGAAGAGCTGGGCCGTAGCGCCGGGGAACTACGCCCAGTCGCACCGAAGCGCGGACTCATTGATCGCATGCGGTCGTTGCTCGATGACTGAGCCTAGCGAAGCGCCGCGACCGCAATGGCAGACTTATGCCATTCACGTTGGCCTCTTTGCAGCAGCGTGTGGCACCACATATTGGAAAGGTGGCTTTGCCTTCGCTGCTAGCTTGATGGGGATTTTGCTCGCACACGAACTTGGGCACTACGTAGTAGCGCGCCATCACAAAGTTGCCGTGTCGCTGCCATTTTTCATCCCGTTACCGCCGCAGTTTTCCTTGGGGACGCTAGGGGCAGTTATCCGCATGCCGGATGCGATTACCGACCGCCGCAAGCTTTTCGATGTGGGTGCGGCTGGGCCTATCGCTGGGATGCTCGTTGCTGTGCCGCTGTTGGTCATCGGCTTGCAGCATTCTGAAATTGGGCCGATTGATCCCGATTCAATGTTGGAAGGCAATTCGCTGTTGTATGCCTGTCTCAAGCTAGCAGTATTTGGGCGTTGGCTGCCCGGCGGCGGCGTCGATGTCCAATTGCATCCGATGGCCTTTGCCGCTTGGGTTGGCCTGCTAGTGACGATGATTAATCTGATTCCGATTGGCCAACTCGATGGTGGCCATATTGCGCAAGCGTTGTTGGGCCAGCGTCACGAAGCGTTATCCCGGCGCTTGCATATCGCGATGCCGCTCATCGGCGTGTTTTGTGCGGTGATGTTGGCTGCAACAGCGGTTGCTGCCGACTACACCATCGCCGACGCAGCACTCTATGGTGCGCGTGGCGTGTTGCCGTGGATGGTCTGGGCTACGATGTTATGGTGGATGCGCCGCGGCAGCGATGGCTATCATCCCCCGACGGCGGAAGTGCCGCTGGACCGTTCACGGCAATGGCTCGCCTTGGGCTTGTTGGTGCTGTTCATTATCATTTTCACACCGGTGCCA
>JAKQOD010000808.1 GCA_029565465.1 Deltaproteobacteria bacterium | reverse complement strand
CGATATGCGCGATCACCGCACGCAGCTCGGCTTCGCTCATGTGATACGCACCTTCGTTGCGATTGTGCGTGTAGCAGATTGGGCAATCGAGATTGCACGCCGACGTGATCGGCACGATCGGCAGTTGGCTGCGTTGTTCGTGTGACGTGCAAGGCCCGCAATCGAACGGGCAGCCTTGTGAAACTGGCTTGGCTCCCTCGGGCGGCGATAGCGTCGGCGCGAAGCCCAACGTTTGTTGATACCAAGCCAACGAGCTGGCGATCAAAACTTGGCTAACACCGTGCTCGCTGCATGTCTTGCGCAAGTACACAGCGTCGTCGACGGCAACCGTTTGAGCAGCCACGCTGCGCTTGCAGGTTCCACAAAGCGCCGTCGTCTCGCCGAGGATCATGGTTCGCAGTGTCGCGCAAAGCCTCTGCTGCTGCAAGCAAGCGCGTGGGCGTGGGGCCGAATGTTAACGGTAAAGGCCGGCGAAGCCTGGCAGTTTTCTAGCGAACTGGCAGCGCCGCGATCATCGCTGCGAGTTGGCTGTACTCAGTGAACCCTTGGGCTTGGCCGGCCGCGATCTTGGACTTGGTTTCCGAAATGAATTCGGGGCCTTTGATCCAGATGTTGGCGCGGTCGACACCTGCCTTGCTGTACGCGGCAATGTCGGTTGCACGATTGCCAATGCCAACGGCAACTTCGAGGCCGTGGCTTTCGAGCCCCGCAAAGACATCCGACTTGTATTTCACCGTGGCGCTGCCGGGTAATGTGATTACCGTCGGTGCGAGCCGGATTGGGCCACGTGGCATGCCTTGTGCGGCAAGCCAGTTGCGGCTTTGTTCGGTGAAGATGTGCCCGCGTGAGGTTACATAGACAGGCAAATATCCGCGGCCGCGAAGTGCGGTGAGTGCGGCCGGTGCGCCGGGATGAATAGCGACGTCATCATGCGTGACCAGTGATTCCTGGAATGCCTCTTCCGACGACGTTAGGGTTCCGTCAATGTCGGAGACCGCCGCCGCCGTGCCGTCGGGCGCAACCACCGCGAGGAATTTCGCGCCGCTGTTATCGCCAGTGATTGCAACGTACATATCGCGCATGCCAACTGGCAAACGTTTGGCACCGGTAAGTGCGGCTTTGAACAGGCCCTCTTTATCCGTCATGGCGCTCGTCACGTACTGCCACGCGCCAGCGCGGCAAGCGTAGAGATCAACTTGTTCATCTTCGAGTGCTTTGTCGCCTACGATATATGAAGCAGCGCCCGCCAACACTTGCTTGGCTTCGCTTGCGGAGGCGACCAGATCGAAGCCGCGATGCGCCGACGCTGGAACCGAAATCAAACGGCTGCGGCTGTGCCGCCACGGTTGTTTCGCAGGCAACACCGGCGTGCCTGCACATTGAACATCAGGCAGTGCCGACGCAAGACCATCGGCTTTGCCCTCAGACGCTTCGCCCGGATCGACACCGACTTCATCTTCAGGTGCGGCGCAACCAAGCAAGGAAGTTCCAGTGGAAAGTACGAGCGCCAAGGCGAAGGAGTGTTTTTGCATGCCAGCCCCTTCAGCAAATCGTGAGCCAATAGTTTCGGCCTAGCGCGCCGCATTAAACGGCAGGTGACTAGTCGACTTGCCAGCAAAGCGCAAACTGCACAATGCACAGGTGGAAAGTGAGGTTGCCATTATTGCCTAAGTTGCTGATATCGCGTGCAAATGAAGAACGTGAGGGGGCTTACCAAACGTCCCGATGAGTGGTGGCGGAGTAACTGAAAACCACACCAAACATTTGTGCTTTTGCGCGAAATTCCGCCGCCGTCTTATTCAAAAGCGCGGCAATCCTAGCGTGCACGCGCCTCCATGCCATAGCGGCATAAGTGACGTTGAAGCGGCGAACAAAAATAAAACCTCGAACGACAATATCGTTGGTGACCGTTGGGAGTCGACCTCGGCGCAGGGCGCCGAGGCGGAACCTCCCGCGCAGTCGCGCCTTGCGCGGCTGCGGTCCCACGCTTGCGTGGGACCGGACTCCGCCGAAGCGAAGCGAAGCGTGACGCCTTGCTCCGCGAACGGCAATATCGATAGTGAACGTTGGGAGTCGACCTCGGCGCAGGGCGCCGAGGCGGAACCTCCCGCGCGGGCGCGTAGCGCACGCAGCTTGGCGTAGCCAAGCCACGCGTCCACGGAGTGGAGGCGGCGGGAGTCGAACCCGCGTCCGAAGACCCTTCTGGATGCATATCTACGTGTGTTTCCGATCTTTTATTGTCGGCACATCAAGCGGCAACCGGCAGTCTCTTGATGCACTTATTTCGCTTTGTCTCGTTTACCGCCCACGAACGCTGCGGTGAACCAGTCTGATTATTTCAGAGTCTCTAGCTACAGACGGAAGCTATGAGATTCTGTCGTGGCTTAAATTAAGCCGCGAGAGCAATTGCGGAGTTATCGTTCGCAGTTGCAGTTTTGCCCATTTTTACGTGGCCATGGGCGCCACGACACGCAACACATCTTTATTTGTCCCCGTCGAAACCGTTACGCCCCCTTGTCATAGAACATGCCGAGCGACAGCTCGCCCGACGGCTGCACTATGGAGCCTTCCGGCCGCTTGCGCAAGGGCCGTAATCACCGCAACCCGCGCCACAAAACAAAATCTCCTCGCTGTCAGACGAGGGGATGCGCTGCGAGGGCAGCGGGGCTAGCTTAGACGCTTAGCGTTGATGAACGGTGCCAATCGCAGCCACGCGCCCAGGGCCATGGCACAACATGCACTGCTCTTGTGAGCCAGAGACTTGCGAGGTCGCAAGCACGCTGGAGCGTTGTGCGTAGAAGCTGCCGCCGTTGGCCGTCATGTGGTTGATGGCGATCGTCGAGTCGTGACAGGCGACGCATGCGCCGGTAATTTGCGAGTGCACCAGCGTGGTGCCCGCGGCTTCGGTGGTCACATTGGTTGCAGGATTGTAACCAAAGCCTGCGCCGTAGTTGGTACCTGACGTGACGTATGGCGAAATCGTGTAGTACGTCGAGTTCACCAGCGGATCGTTGCTGAGCGTGCCAGCCGCAACTGTCGACAGCTGCATATTGGGGATCGCAGCGAGGTTGTTCGCGGTAGTGAAGTCGTAGGTCCCTGCGGTGTGACACGTGGTGCAGGTGTTTAGCGTGCCTGGGAATTCGATTTCATCGAAGCCCACCACTGCCGACGCTGCATGCCAGGTATATGGCACTGTGCGCTTGCGGCCAGCGTGAATGGCGTGGATGAAATACTTCGAACCGGCGGCCCAACCCGAGCTGGTGCGGTTCGGCGTGTGGCAGAACGAGCAGGTTGCACCGTCGTTGCGTTGGCCTGCGTGGAATGTCGGCGAGACACCCAGCGCGCCGTGGCACTTGTTGCACTTGCCAGT
>JAKQOD010000792.1 GCA_029565465.1 Deltaproteobacteria bacterium | reverse complement strand
TACGGGTTCGCCTGCGGGGTCCACGCGGCGACCATAACACCATTGCGGTAGTGGTGTGCAGTGACAAACGCTGTGCAGGCCCCGTATAACCCGCCCATGGCCAAAGCCAAAGCACCGATTCGTACTCGCACTAGCGCTAGCAAGGCGCGCAGCACACCGCCGCCACGCAAGGCCACCGCGGGTGCGGCCGCCGCTCCTATCGCGCAGGATCGCGCACCACGCCATGCACCGGTGCCAGCACCTGCAACGGCACTGGCCCCCAGCGAACCGGTTATCGCCATGAGCGCCGATCGGCGTGCGGCGCAAGCCATCATCAACGGCGGTCGCTTGCGTGGCACCTTACTTGAGCTGTGGCAGCGCACGCGGATGGATTGGGGCTTCGTGACCGATCGGTTGTCGGCGACGTTTCGCAAGGAAAAATGGATCGGCTCGCACGACCGGCGCTTCATCAGCGAATCGCTGTACGGCATGATCCGTAATTTGCGGCGCATCGATTTGGCCTTGGCGCGTTCGGCCAAACGCCAAGCTGGGCCACGCGACCTCGATCGCTTGATTGCCTATCTCGTGCTGGAACAATTGATTACCGTCGAAGATGCGCGTCGCATTGAACCGCAAATTGATTGGGTTGCGTTGCGCGGCGTCGACGATGTCATTGCGGCCGAACGCAAAATGGCAACTCGCATCGCGCTTGCCGCATCGCTGCCTGATTGGTTGGCGGCTCGCTTGGTGGCCGATTGGGGCGACGAAGCTGAGCCGTTGGCGATGGCGCTGAACCAACGTGCGCCGATGACGGTGCGCAGCAATTTGCTGGTCACCGACCGCGCGGGCTTAACCAACGAGCTGCACCAAGCCGGCTTGCAAACCACCGCTGGAGCCTGGTGCGATAGCGCCTTGCTGGTCGAGAGCCGCACCAACTTGTTCGCCACCGAAGCATTTGCGCGCGGTGCCATGGAAGCCCAAGATGAAGGCAGCCAATTGCTCGCGGACCTCGCAGTACCGCGCGACGCCAACGGCACCATGAAGTCAGGCACTGTCATCGACGTGTGTGCGGGCGCCGGTGGCAAAACCTTGGCTATTGCAGCGCGCATGCAAAATCGCGGACGCGTGTTAGCGAGTGACATCGACGGCAATAAGCTTGAAGAATTGCGCCGCCGCGCACGTCGTGGCGGCGTTTCGATTGCGCAAGCCGCCGCGACCGACGGCAACTATTGGCCAACCCCGATCGCTGGTGCGCTGGGCAAAGCCGATGTCGTGCTCGTCGATGCACCGTGCTCGGGCGTTGGCGCGTTGCGCCGCAATCCCGAAGCGCGGTTTCGCATGCGTGAGTCGGACATCGCTGATTTTGCCGCAAAGCAGCGCACGATCTTGGACCGCGCGTTTGAGCTGTGCGCACCTGGCGGCGTGGTGGTGTATGCAACCTGCACGGTGTTGCGGGCCGAAAACCAAGACGTCGTAGCCTCGGTGCTGGCCAAACCGCGTGGCCTGCGCGCGATCCCGCTGGCACAGCATGCACCTGAAATCAGCGCGACGTTCGATCGCGATGGCGCGTTCCTGGCAGTGCCGCATCGCCACAACACTGACGGGTTCTTTGCGCAAGTCATTGCACGTGGTGCGCAACCGCTCGCCCCTGTGAAATAACGCGCCGGCCCGCAACGGCCCGCAACGGCCCACGACGGCCCACGACGGCCCACGACGGCATTGTTCGTGCATTTCCACCCGGCAATGCCGCATACGCCTTCTCCACACGAAGCGTCGTCGCTTTTGCCAACGATTCCGCCGCCGGTTGTTGCCAATCGCAACACCGTTGCCGCGATCAACCGTGATATCATCGTAGGCCGAATGTCTTTGCAACTGACGGTTTTGCGTGAGTTTGCCGCAGTCCAAGCCATCAGCCAGCAGTGGGATGCATTGGTCGCAGCAACGGCTGATATTGGCGTACGCGCAGGTGGCTTGTTTCGCGGCCCAGGCTGGCTGGTGCCGTGGTGGCACGCCTATCATGAAACATTGCGAGCCGAGCCCTATGTGTGGGTCGCACGCGCCGATGGCCAACTTGTTGGCATGTTGCCGCTGTATCGGCGCACAGCCAAGTTTGGCCTCGTCGATATCACCGAAGTTCGCATGATGGGTGACGCTGGGCCACGGCCGCCGGCCCTCGATATCATTGCAGCTGCTGGCTGGGAGCAACAAGTGGGCGCTGCGTTTGCCCGTGCGCTCATCGACGATGGCGCCAACTGGGATTTGCTGCAGCTTGAACCACTAGCCGAGCCGTCCAATGCGCGCGCCAATCTGGTGTCGAGGTTGGCCTCGGCTGGTTATTCGGTCGAAAGTAGCGAATCAGCCGGTGGTGCACATCGCATTGCTTTAGCGCTGGCGCCATCAGATAGCACCGACGGCTCGGGCGTGGTGACGACGTTCGGCGAAGATCTCGACAAGCTACGCAAAGGCATGAGTTCGTTGCGGCGCTTATCGCGGCTTGAATGGGCTGAACGCGACGAACATTCGCCGCTTGCGGATGCCGAAGCTGCAGCGTTGCTTGAAGAAGTTACCTTGGGGTGGGGCCGCGAAAGCCGCGTTCGCTTGGCACGTCTCGACGATGCGTCGGGCGAAGCAGTTGCGGCAGCCTTGGTTGTCGATGATGTCGATCGCGCGGTCGTGCTGGCGATGGCAGTGGACCCGCAAGTATCGAGCCGTGGCGCAGCGCCGCGCTTGTTGCACGCCGAAGCGATGGCGGCACGCGCGCGCGGCATGACCGCACTCGAAGTGGTGGGCGGCCTGGGCGATTATGCATTGCCGATGTTGCCGACTTCGAAGCACCCAGCAATCTCACTCAAAGTGTGGAGCCAAACCAAATCAGCGTCGGTCGGGCGGACCTTCGCAAGCGTGGCGCAAAAAGCTCGGCGTGCGCGTGAAACTCCGATGGTGGCCGCAGCGCAAGCGCGTGCTGCATGGACCAAGATTCGGTCGACTGCGTCGAGCATGGCGCAATATGAACGTTACAGCTTGTATCGCGGCCAACTGTGGACGCGCGACATAGCAGCGCCGGCAGATCTAACAATCGCACGGTTTAGCGAACAAGATTACGATGCACTCGACGACAGCGGCCGCGCCGACTTAGCCGAACAACTCGCGCTCGATGAAGTCGCGGCACGTAAATTGTGGCGGCGCGGCGATTGGGCGATGATCGCACATTTAGGTTCACGGCCTGCAGGCTTGGTGTGGAGCGCTCGCGGGCCGGTGGAAGCACCGGAACTCGGTCGCACATTGCGCTTGGCCAAATACGATGTGTACATCCACAGCGTGTTCGTTGCACCAGCGGCACGCGGCCGCGCGGTTGCGCCGGCGATGCTTGAAGCCTTGACCAAAGAACTACGGGCCACCGACGCGTATCGGTCATGGGCCCTGATCGCAGCCGATAACCAAGCGTCGCTGCGGGCGTTTCAAAAGGCATCGTTCACACCGGTGTGCGACGTGATCTACGCCAAGATGGCCGCCGTCGACAAAGTGATTGTCCGGCCGCCGGACCCAGAAGCCCGCGAATTGTTGGGCTTGTAAAGCGTGCTACTCGGTGCGTTGGATGATGTGAAAGCCAAATTCGGTTTTCACCACGCCAACTTCGCCAACGTTGAGGCGTAGGCTCAAGGTTTTGAACGCCTCGACCAGACCTGCATCGGGCGTTACATCGTAGCTATCGCCTGATTTGGCCGAACCTGGGTCTTCCGAGAGTTCGGCCATCAGCGGTTCGATCGCAGCTTTGCCTTGAAGCGCCGCCACTGTCTTTTTTACCAGTGCTTCAAGTTCCGCACGCGTGCGTTTGGCCCCGCGTGCATCGCCGGCGGTATTGGTCTTTTCGTCGGACAGCAGGATGTGTTTCACTTTCGCAACCGCAGTCAACGGTTTGCGCTTTAAGACGTTAGCACTTTCAAGTGCATCCCACGGTGGCGGTGCAAGGCGTTTGATCACGTGCCATCCGTACGGCGAGCGCACCACGCCGGCTTCACCGATTTTGAGTCGCAGCGATAGCTTCTTGAAGGGTTCAACGAACGGCGTGCCCGGGTTAACTTTGTAGACTTTGCCGGTATCCTTCGAAGCTGGATCCTCGGAGTATTCCTTCATCAGGTCAACCATGCTGGCGCTGGCTTTGACTTTGGCAAAAACAACTTTCACCAGCTTATCGGCGTCGGCTTTGCTGCGCATTGCGGCACGTGGATCCACCGTGCGCATGCTGGCAGCGGGTGCGTCTTTCCAGCCGATCAAAATATGCTGCACGTCGACCGTGTCAGTAGTGGCCGGCCGCGCCAATACTTTCGCCGATTCAAGCGGATCGGGTTTCGGTGGCGGCACTCGCAACATTACGTGGTAGCCGAAGCTGGTTTTGACAACGCCGATTTCGTTTAGCTTGAGCCGCGATGCCAACGCTCGAAATTCGGCGACCACCATCCCGTCGGGGTTAACCGTGTAAGGCTCACCCGAAAGGCTGCCAGGATCTTCGGAGTATTCTTTCACCAACGCATCGATCTGATCAGGATGTGCACGCAGTTTCGTCTCGATGTCACGCACCAACGCTGCGGCGGCCGCATTGTCGCGTGCCGCGGCCCGTGCGTCCAATCCGCCGCGATAGGTGGCGGCGAGCTGTTTCCAACCAATCAGCACGTGCTTGACCAGGACTTCATCGGCAACGTTGGTGCGCGCGATGATGTCATGGCTATCGAGGTCGACGACAGGGCCCAATTCCTCAGTGACGTCGGGCCCTGGCTTGGTCCAATCCTCCGCTGGGGGGTGCCCATCGGGCTTGGGTGCCCGTACCGGCCGCTGCCATGGGTCGTCAGCGACAGCTAACGACTGCGGCGCGACGACTCCCGGTGTGGTTGGCACCACCGGCCCCGCGCTCGAATGACACGCGGCGACAACGAGCGCAGCGGCTGCCGCAATATCGCGAATTTTCATGGCGCCGAGCCTACCCCGAGCGCCATGCGCCGGCTACTCGGTGCGTTGAATGATGTGGAAACCGAAATCGGTTTTGACCACACCGGTTTCGCCAACATTCAAGCGCAAGCTCAATGCTTTGAACGGCTCAACCAAGCCAGCTTCTGGCGTCACGTCGTAGCTCGTGCCCGACTTCGCCGAACCTGGATCTTCGGACAATTCAGCCATCAACGGCTCGATCTTGCCTTTGGCATTGAGTGCAGCCACCGTCTTTTTGACCAGCGCTTCGAGTTCGGCGCGCGTGCGTTTTTTGCCACGTGGGTCGCCGCCGGCGCTATTGGTTTTCTCGTCGGACAACAAGATGTGCTTTACTTTGGCAACCTTGGTCACTGGCGCGCGCTTCAAGATATCTGCCGATTCAAGTGCATCTGGTGGTGGTGGCGCCATGCGCTTGATGACGTGCCAGCCAAACGGCGAACGAATCATGCCAGCTTCGCCAATTTTCAAGCGCAGCGACAAGTTCTTGAACGGTTCAACAAACGGCGTGTTTTCGTTGATTTCGTAATCCTTGCCGGTGTCTTTGGTGCCCGGGTCTTCGGAAAATTCTTTCATCAGCGCAGCCATGTCGCCGCCAGCTTTGACCTTGGCTAAGATTTCACTTGCGACTTTATCAGCGTCGGCTTTGGTGCGCGTCTTCGCGCGATCATCAACCGGGCGTTGGGCCGCCGCTGGCACATCTTTCCAACCGATCAACACATGTTGTACCCGGACTGCGGTTTCTGGCTCACGCGCCAAGATGTCGGCAGGTTCCAACGGGTCTGGCTTTGGTGGCGCAACCCGTTCGATCACGTGGTAACCGAACTGAGTTTTGACGATGCCAACTTCGTTTTCTTTGAGGCGCAGCGCCAGCTTTTTGAATTCAGGCACGAACTGCGTTGCTTCTTTGACTTCGTATGGATCGCCGCCCTTCGAGCCGGGATCTTCCGAATGTTCTTTGACCAACGCGTCGATCTGGTCAGGTGCGGCACGCAACTTATCAGCAAGTTCCTTGGCGAGTGCTGCCGCAGCCGCGTTGTCGCGACCTTTGGCGCGTGGGTCCATTTGTGGGCCGTACACGCTTTCGAGATCTTTCCAGGCCAACAAGACGTGCTTGACGAACACAGCTTTTGCCGTTTCGGTGCGGTCAAGGATGTCTTTGCTGTCGATGTCGATAGCGGGCGTAGTTGGCGTAGCTGGCGGCGCTAGCACGGTGTCGTGGCCGCTGCCTTGTTGCCCCACCGGTTGATCGCCAGGCAGATGGGAATCGCCACCTGCTGGCGTGTGCGCCGGCGGCACAAATTTAGAAGGCTTCTTTTCACAGCCGGCAAGGGCCAGCGTGGCGGCGAGCGCCGCAACAACGGAACGGTGTAGTTTCATGGCGCCGACCCTACCCGATCTTGCGGTGGGTAGCCAACGGTCGGCGCCGCTGTAACGCCGCAACCGAGCGCCTAGGCAGCACGCCGGCGCCTACCGCTGTCCAGCCATTTCATCAAAGCCGAACGAATTCGGGTAGCACGAAGTAAGTTGAGGACAATGGCAGCGCTGCCTAGATTGCCACGCATGCAACAGCACCAAACGCATCAGGCCCAAGAGGCTAGCCAGGCCCGCGGCGAAGGAACCTCGGTAGCTGAGGCCAAACATGCGTTCGAGGCCGTGCTCCGCAGCGGCGAAAAGAGCTTTGACAACACCGTCGCTTTCTTGCGCTCGTTTCCGCAATATCGGGCAGCGTTGTTCACGATGCTGCACGAGCGCATGGGCAACCATGTGGCGCAGCAAGTGGCCAGTAAGCTTGATGCCAAAGATGAACTCGCCAAGTTGACCGCAGATCAGCGCAGCTACCATGACGCCGCCGCCACCGCCGACCCAACGCATGCCAAAGATGCCATGCGCTATGCCGCCATGAGCCGGCCCCTGAGCAAAGAGGATCAAAATGCCGTGGAGGCTGCGCAACAAAAGATCGCAGCCATGAAACCCAAGGTGATCGACGACGGCCGCAATCCTCATCTGGTGCAAATCGAACTGGCGTTCGATGGTAGCGGCAATAGTCGCGATCAAGATGCGTTCGACACCGGACCAGCGTTGATCGACAACATGTTCCAAGGCCATAAACACTACGAACGTGGCGTCGCAACCGACCCGTCGACCGCGATTATCGGCATGTACACCGGCGCTGGCCTACGCAACCGGATTAACGATGCGTATGACAATCTGGTTACCCAGGTGAATCAGATCAAAGGCAGCAAGCCCAACGCCGAAGTCGTGCTCGTGGTAACTGGTTTTAGCCGTGGCTCCACGGCAGCGCGGGCATTTACCAATGAACTCAATCGCCGCGGCATGCCGGTGTTGTCGTCGAAACTGCCCGACGGTTCGTATGGCAAACACTATGCCACGCCACGCGTTGGCGTGATGGTGCTGTTCGACACCGTGCAGATGACGGTCAATCGCAGCTTCGATTTATCGATTCCAGCCAACGTCGACAACGTGTTGCACCTCACTGCACGCGACGAAAAGCGTTCGACCTATCCGTTGACCAGCGCCAAGGATCCAGCGCGGCCCGACGACGCGCGCATCAACGAGGTCGCGCTGCCTGGCGCCCACGCCGATATTGGCGGCGGTTATCCCAATCGTTATTCGCAGTTGCCAGCGCAAATGGCGCGGCAATACATGCGCAATGCAGGTGTGCACTTGGCGCCGGAGGATCCCAAGACTCAAGTCCATGCCAGCGATCCTGACTTGCGCCTGCACGATTCTGGCTCGCCGCTGTTCGGCGACTCACGCACCGTGTTTTCCAGCACAAATCCGCGCTGAGCGCGCGGCGCAACTATCGTAAGAGCAGTGATGATTTCGATGCTCAATGGCGTCCAGCGCGGCACCATAGCCGTCTGTACAGCAAGCTGACTTGCGGTTGCGCTTTCACCAAGGTTCCGGTCGGCTCCACGGCCCACGTTCCCGTATCGGTTCTGGTCTGGTCAAGAGCTCCACCAGGTCAGGTGGTAGGATGTTGGGAAATTCGTTGAGAAATTGATCGATATCTATTTTAATGTGCCGCGGCGAAATCGGCTCAATGCGGTGGCTGGCAAGTGTATCTCTGCATTGGAGTTCGAGCCACTCAGCATCCAATTGGGGCGCGCCGTCGGTAGTCTTAAGGATGCTTAAGCACTCGATTAGCCGTTCAAGGATTTCGGATGTAAGCATACCGACGCCTTTCTACCAGAAACACAGAAACCGGAAGTTCCCTGCCCCAAACCCGCACCAGCTTGTATTCACCGTGCCATCGCTCGCAACCGGTGCGCGAAGTTTTATTTCCTGCCGAATCATACTCATGGCTCGCAAACGTGGTGCCACCAGCGACGCAGGTGAGCGCCGACGGCATGAAACTCTATGCCAACGACGATGTTAGCGGTTGCGGCGACGAGCCACGCCGACCAGACCAAGCAAGCCAATGGCCGCAAATCCGGTTGCACCGTTGCTGCTGCTGCAACCGCCGGTGGCAGCTTGCGGGTCGGCCGGGCCGCCGCCGTCTTCATCGACTTTGCCGAGGCAGCCGATAGAAACCAGGGTGCA
>JAKQOD010000638.1 GCA_029565465.1 Deltaproteobacteria bacterium | reverse complement strand
GTTATCGTGATGTTGCCCTACAACGCGTCGCTAACACCAACCAAACGCAGCACGCTCACGCTACGCCAATTCCGTCGCAGCAGCGTCGCAGCGGTGTCGCAGCATTTTTTTGCTACCTTTCGTCGGGAATCGGCAGCAAATTTTTCAGTCATTGCCCAACGGCAACACCCAACGCTGTTTGTGAATGGTGTCGGCATTGGTGGTTAGATCCACATGAAAGTGATCACGATGATCGGCGTTGTAGTTAGGGGTTAACACGATGTTCCAAACCTGATTGGCTTTCAGTGCGCAGATCAAGTCATGCAAAAAAGCATCTTTGCCGGGCACGGTAGCAGCGGTGCAGGTTTGTTGCCCAGCGGGATCAATAATCCAGTCGGTGGTAACGTTGTAATAAACGCCGTCGCGATCGGTCACGCCTGCGATATCGATCGCTTTGGCTTGAGCATGTTGTGACAACGTGCACCCAGGTGGCACGCCGCCACCAATGCAGCGATAGTTATAGATGCCGATGTCCGCAACTTCGACGATATTGCGCTCGCGCAACACTGGCGCGGCACGCAGCAAAGACAGCACGAGGCTGCAATCACCAATGATCTTGGTGCGCCGCGTAGTGTTTGCAACGTAACGATACTCAATGCCAGCGATGGGTGTTGGCATCGTGACGGGGTCGGGCACGCCTTGCATGCTTGGCCCTACCGTATAAGGAATCTTGTAGAGATCGAGATAGGCGCGGCAATTGGCAACCTGCGGCGCCTTGACCACCACATCGACTTCATCAGATGCCGCTGGTGCGTCGGCAGCATTGTAGGCAATCGCGATCAATGGGTCGGCACCAGGTGTTGCCACTTCGATGGTGCCCACGCCATTGGCGTCGGCGTTGCCAACGATGCGACCGCCACGCGTCAATACAACTTTGCTTGGAGCGCCGATGATTTCAAGCTGCACCGGAATCTTGGCTACCAAGTCGCCTTCCGCACTGACTTGGTCGGCTACAAATTCGGCGCCGTTGGCTGGCATTACAAATGCCAACGCAATCGGATCCGTTGGCGCACCGTCGGGTGAATCTTTGCTCGAAGCGCCACACCCGATAAAAAATGCCGTCGAAACCAATGCTACGGCGACGAGCTTTTGCATGGCTGTATCAAACGCGTTTTGTCGTCGGGCGTCAATGGCCAATGAATTGGCCACGGACTGCACATTGAAGGTTGCAGCACAGCGCACCACAGCGTGGCGCAAAATGGTTGAATTTTGACGCAGTCCAGCCCGTCGCAGTGCAGCATATATACGATAAATTCGCCGAAGAGGTTTTATGGGTAAGTCAGCTGCTTTGTTATTGATTCTAATGAGTGCCTGTGTTGCGCCTGCAAGTTCGCCGGCGCCGTATTATGCAGGTCAAAACAATCCGCCACCTGCGGCGCAACCCGATCCGGCCGCCGGCAACCCCGGCGGTTTTGTTGATCCGATGAATCCGCCGGTACCAGCGCAACCAGCGCCGCAACCAGCGCGGCCACCGGTGGTGGTTGTTGCACCACCGCCACCGCCACTGCCGCCGGCGCCAGCCAGCATGTGGGACAATCGCGGCTGGGTGATGCTGGGCGAATCCACGGTTGACGGTCGCGTCGATCGCGATAAAGTCCGCATCGGCAACGGCGCTGGCACGTTCACCAAGTTGACGTTTGTTGTGCTCGATAGTGATCTCGAAATGGACGACATCGCCGTCAACTTTGTCGGCGGTGGCCAAGCATTTTCACCAAACGTCAAACAAGCATTTCGCGAAAACAGCCGGACCCGCGTGATCGATTTGCCGGGCGCTAATCGCAGCGTCGCATCGGTGCAATATCGCTATCGCAACTTGCCAGGTGGCGGCCGCGCACGCGTGCAAGTGTGGGGTTGGTTGTCGGGCGCACCGGCCCCTATGCCGGTGCCGCCACCGCCGCCACCGCCGCAACCAGCACCACAACCCGTTCCGATGCCAACGCCGGCGCCCGTATGGAGCAACACCGGCTGGATGATGTTGGGCGAAACGGTAGTCAACGGTAACCGCGATAAAGACAAGATCATGGTCAGCCGAGCTGATGGCAAGTTCCGTCAACTCACCGTGGTTGTGCTCGACAGCGATCTCGAAATGCTCGACATGGAAGTGAAGATGGGCCAAGGCAAACCGTTTTCGCCAAACGTGCGCCAAGTCTTCCGCGAAAACACCCGCACTCGCGTCATCGACTTGCCAGGTGATGATCGCGTGATCAAGTGGATCGAATTTAGCTATCGCAACCTGCCAGGTGGCGGTCGCGCTCGCGTTCAAGTTTGGGGCAAGTAGATCGACTAGATGGTCGGTGGCCCGTTCGACGGGCCTCGCTCACATGCGATGCGGCGCGCGCGGTGCCCGCTAACTTTTTCGCTGGTTGCAAAGATTTCGCGATCAAACGCCCCGCGACCGGCCATTTACTGGTGTGGCAATTGAATTGCGAAAGTACCGAGGGGGCGTATTAGCAGTGATTTTGGCAGGTTGCAGCGGTGGCAACACGCGGCTGCACGATGACGCTGCACGGCCTGATGCGCTGGTCGTAGCAACCGATGCGCGGCCTGATGCCTTGGCTGACGCGCCGCCTGATGCCCCCGCTGATGCACCGCCTGATGCGCCGCCTAATGCACCGCCTGATGCGCCGGTTGATGCACCCGCCGATGCGTCGCCTGACGCCCCCGCCGATGCGTCGGCTGTCGCGCGGACTGATGCACCCGCCGATGCAGCAAATGACGCTATGCCCGACGCACCTGCGGAGCCAAACGAAATCATCATCGAGTTTCCACCAACGAGCTACGCTCACGGCGTAACCTTGGTGACGGTTATCTTGGACGATACGCCGTGGTCCCAACGCGAAATATCTTGCACCGAGACCTGTCATATTCCGATTGAGCCGGGCCATCGCTTTGATTTCAGCGCAAACCACGTGCTTGGCTTTCCAGTCACCATTTTGCCAACCACCGACGGATATGAAGTACCGGCCGACCATACCTTTCACGTTTCGTGGGCGCTCGATTCAAGTTCAATCCACCAATGGAGCGACACCACCGCGTGCCGCCGCGTCGCAGCGCTCAATACTGGTGAAATGTTGTGCGTGAACGATACGCTGAGCAAACGCGGCGTCACTGGCGAAATTCTGTGGTCGCGCAACGAGCCGAATATCACCGACCTCGCGGTTGCCAACGACGGCTCGTTTCTAACATCTGATGGACGCAAATGGGCTACTGACGGCACCGTGCAATGGACCGCGCCAGTTACCGCAGCACGCCAACGGCAAATGGCGATCGGTCCAAACAACGATGTTGCGATGATCGACAATACAGCGAGCGTGTTGCACATCTTCGATTCGACCGGCCAAGCAGTCAGCACCGTTACGCCTGCAATGGGTCTCAAATTTGTCGCGGTCAGCGCAGCAAGCAATGGCGACTGGGTGCTGATCGAAGAAGAAGATGATGATTGGATTACGTACTGGCGATTCCGACGCTACTCCGTCGGTGGCGTTCGGTTGCGGGATACGTTTCGCAAAACCGAGTGGCCGGGATTTCAGTTCTACGAAGTTTTCTTCGCCGTCGTTGGCGACAGCGCGATTTGGCTGTTCAACGAATACTACCAGGAGTACTGGACGGCGTATCAGACCGCCACCGAACAGCGGCAACTCATCCAACGCGACGCTGGCGGTGACCTTTGCCATGCTTTTGGAGTTGGCCGCAACCCAGCAAATCAGCCCGTCGCACTCATCAACGATTGCTCCTGGGGCGGCGCAGGGCTTCGGACGACCGACAATGCCATCGCGCTCACTGGCTCCTACCACGATCCTGGCATCGTCGAGAAATATGGCGTCTTTCCCGACGTCGCCACGTTGTCGCCGAATGGACAATATCTCGCGTGGAGCGGCGAGTTCGTCAACCGCCCACCTAGCCCACTGTATTACCTGTCCAATCGCAATACGGCAGTTACCGCCGTGCTGAAATATCCAACGCAGTAAATCGTGCGTCACTGCGCCGGTGCTACACGCCACCGACGATCCGCTGGATTAGTAAACGCGCCGAAGACGCGCTTCGCGGAGGTCTCTTGCACCAGCGCGTACGCAGCCGCTGCATCGCGACGAATCGCAGCAAAACCTTGGCCGGTGGCCACCGCCAAGATCGTGGCTTCCACCGGCGCTGCATTGGCAAACAGGAAATCGCGTGTGAGTAACAGCGGCACGCGCGTCGGCGCAGGCACGGGGGCTTCCATGTAGTCGGCAGTTAAACATGCCACCGCGATTGCGCCGATCACATGCTTCGACGGTGCAGGCCACGTAAATGCGTCAACGTCCATCAACCGGTTGTGGCCGGAGTACGCCACGATATGCGCGCTGCCGCCGGTGGTTAACCTTCGATGGTCCGGCAATTCCAGCTCACGACTATCGAGCCCAGAGACTTCGCGAGCGTACGCTGCCAACGCGCGATCAATCGCTTTGCCACGCCAACCATTGACGACGACGAATAAGTCATAGGTCTTTGGAGCGCCGCGCTGCTGCCACGCTTTGGGCGTGTTGATCGTGCGTTGATACACGAGGGTGGCCAACCGATCTTTGTCGCCGGTATCGTCGCCCGTCAGCGTCAGCAGCTTGCGCCATCCGCCGCGGCGCCGGCCAAACCACTCTCCGAAGCCGGCCGTAGTCGCCCAATACAAATTGGTTTTCAGGCTATCGCCATCGCCAAGCTTGGCATTGCCACACGCCAAAATGCTGGTTTCACACAACGGCGCGATGATGTTCGCAACAATGGGCCGCCCCGCCGTGATATCGGCAATCATGCGCGTTTCGAGGTCGGCATACCACTGCCGCTCGGGCTGCTCGGACGCGGCACCTCGTTCGCGGGCCGAAGCCGGTGCGGCCACCAGCGCTACGCTGACGGCAATGCAAATTCCACGCATGCGTGGGCTATGACACGCGGCATCGAGTGCGGCATGGATTTTGTGCGGTGACCGACGCAAAAGGGTTTCAACCGACGGCAGTTCGCGTAGGATGCAGCCATGCTTTTTCGAGCTTCGTTGCTTGCGCTCGGCGCCCTGCTTTTCGCAGGGAGTTGCGCAAATTCCGGCCCACCAGCCGTAACCTCGGCGCAAGTGGCTGCACCAAACGCACCGGCGGCCGCCACGCCAAACACGTCGACGCTAGAAGTCGAAGGCCCGCACAAGCCCTCGGCACCGCTGGGCCTGACCATCAACGCTGAACGCACGGCACCAAACGCCACCACGTATCGAGTGCTGCTGACCGCCAGCCCAACGGCCGAGGTCACCGAGTTGGCGTTGGCGATCGACGGACGCGATCTCGTCATCGGCACGCTTGCCAAGGGTGTCGTCACCACACACAGCGCAACCGTTGAGCTCGGTGGCAAACCGAGCCGCGACATCATTGGCACTGCACGCATGTTGGTCGACGGACGCCGCATGAACAAAGCTGTTGCAATCCAGATCGGCGTTGCGGCTGCGCCCAAAGCACCCACGCCAACCATCACGCTGCCCGACGGCACCGTGGTTAACGAGGCACGCTAATGCGGCACTTACTTTTGGCAGCAGCCTGCTTCACCGCAACATTGGGGGCCGCATGCTCCGATGATCCCAGCGCGGCCTGCACCGCAACCAAAGGCACCTTGTGCGATGGCACCGTGCTCAACACGTGCGTCGATGGCGCTATCACGACGCGGGATTGTGCAAGCGAGAGCATGGGCTGCACCTATGTGAACGCCGCCACGGGGTCTACCTGTGTTGCCGATCCGTGCAGCGTGATTGGGCCGCTTGGCGTATGCAGCGACAACGGTGTTACCAAGTGCGTGGCTGGCGTGGTCACGCGGACTGAATGCCCAGACGATGGCGCCTGCACGTTCGTCGACGGTAGCGTGGGCTACGACTGTGTCGTCAAAGCCGATACCATCGCGATCAGCGGAGACATTAGTTACGAAGATAAACCACCACTCAACGATGGCAAGCTTGGGCCGATTCGCAAGCAACCAGCACGGGGCATCACGGTTGTGCTGATCGACGACGCTAGCAAAGCCACGTTGGCGACCGCGATGACCTCGGACGCCGGCGCCTATGTCTTGCGCGTGGCGCCAACGGCCGCGATGGTGCACGTAACCGCAGTTGCACAAAGCAAAACCTTGCTGCGCCCGATCAATGTAACGTTGCCCAACGGCACTACGCACGGTTTTGCATCGCCAAGCTTTCCTGGTTCGGCTGCAACCCAAGTCGACCTGACGATTTCCGACGCTAGCGCAACCTCGGCAGCCTTTAACATCTTCGATCAAAGCGTGCACACCATGGATGCCATCGTGCGCGTGATGGGCAACCCGACACCAACGCCGCTCAAGGCTGTGTGGTCACGCGGCAACAGCAACGGCACGTTTTGTAGCGGCGCTTCGATCTTTTTGCTTGGCGAGTCGGCCGACGACGATGGCTACGATGACAGCGTCATCTTGCACGAAACTGGCCACTATGTTGAAAACACCGAA
>JAKQOD010000748.1 GCA_029565465.1 Deltaproteobacteria bacterium | reverse complement strand
TGTATTTGTTGCCGGTCTCGGCCATATCATCGACGCCGCGTTCGAAGTTGTTCACCAGCAAGGCCACCGTTTCGATGGCGACGTTGTCGGTGGCGGTTGCCGTGACGGTAAACGTCGGTGTCAGCTCTGCGTTTGCTGCCGGCGCATCGAGCGTGATGGTTGGCGCGATGGTTTCGGTTGGACGGGCGCCCAGCGCCGAAAGCAAGCGTTTGCCACTGTTGGTATTGTTGGGGCTCGACGTGATCGGACACGAGCATGCGTTGGTCTGGCTGGCCGTGACGCCGCATTGTGATTCTTGATTGACGAAGGTTTTGCCGTTGGAGGTGACCGGGGAGTACGACATGATGTCGGGTGACAAAATCTCGTGTTCCAGCGAAAGCAAGTGGCCAATTTCGTGGGAGACCGAGACGCACAGGTAATCCTGCGGCCGGCCGACGCTAAGATGTGACTCGGCAAAGACGAAGCCAATGCCATTTTCGGTGACGCCACAGAAGTTATCCGCAGCCGCCGTACCTAATAGCCCTTGTTCGCGGCCAACGTCCTCCACTGAGCCGCCGATAACGGCTTGCAGATAGTTGCCCGAGGTTGGCTTACTTTCGACGAAGCGAACGTTGTACGGTTTATACTTTTCTTTGACGCACGCCACCAACAATGGCCAGTCAAATGCCGATGACATCGGCGGAATAGTGAAGCTCGACGGCAGGTTGACCCAGCTTCCGATCACGTTGGTGTTCGAGTTGGTGTTGCTGCCTTTCGTGAACGCACCACCAATTCGGTTGAGCCAAATCACGCGGGCCCCAGCCGCGAATGGCGTGGTCGGCGCTTGGTAGTTGGTGGCGCGCACTTGCGGTGTGTCGCACCAGTGTTCATGACCGCCCGTGACGGGATTAACTAGATTTTCGGCGTGGGCGCTGGTGCTAGGTGCAAGCACCGCAGCGAGCGAAACGGAGGCTAGTGCGACGGTACGAAATTCAAACATAGACACCTCATGAAAATAAACAAGCCACGTCAGCAGCCTTGCGTTGGCGTGGGCTAAGCCGTGCGGCGTTTGCGCAGCAGCACGAGGCCCACCATGAAGGCCCCAAACATCGCAGCGCTGCTGCTGCTGTTGCCAGCATCGCAGCACCCACCGGTTTCGTCGTCAGCCGAGAAGGCACAAACCGCAGTGGCGCCAACCGCTGCACAATCGAAGCCGCTTGGGCAGGTATCGTTATCGAGGCTGCAGCTTTCGGTACAGAACTTTTGGGTACCGTCGTCGGCGCACAGGTTGCCTTTGCAATCGGAGTTGCTCAAACAATCGCCGCCGGTGACTTGTTTGGCCACGGTGATTTTGATCGGCGCGGTTTTGGTGATGTTGCCAGCGTTGTCGGTAGCTTGCATGATGATTTCATGTTCGCCTTCGGGCAGGTTGATCGCGTTGACGATGTACTTGTTGCCGGTGTCCGCCATTTCATCGCTGCCGCGTTCTTGGCCATTAATTAACAGTACAACCGATTCAACGCCCATGTTGTCGGTCGCGGTTGCGGTTACCGGGAACGACGGCCCGAGGGTTGCGTTAGCCTTTGGTGAATCGATCGTGATGGTTGGCGCAACGTTATCGGTTGGGCGTGCGCCGAGGGCTTCGAGCAAGCGTTTCCCACTGTTGGTGTTATTCGAACCCGAGGTAATTGGGCATGAACATGCATTGGTGCGGCCCGGCTCAGTGCCGCACTGCGATTCGGCATTGACGAACGACTTGGTTACCGACGATGAAATCGGCACATACGACATCGTGTCTTTGCCCAGGATTTCATGTTCCAACGACAACACGTGGCCAATTTCATGGGCAACGGTTGCGCACAGTTCTTCAGTTTGACGCGAAATGCCGACGTGTGCCTCGGAGAAACTAAATGCAATGCCAGCTTCGGTGACACCACAGAAGTTGTCCGCTGCTGCAATGCCCAACAGGCCACCACCGCCGACCCGGACTTCATCGCCCGTGCCGCCGACCACGGCTTGCACATATTTACCCGACGTTGGTTTGGTTTCCACGAACCGCACGTTGTATGGCTTGTAATGTTCTTTGACGCATGCAACCAGGGTTGGCCAGTCAAACCTGTTCGACATCGGGGCGACCGTAAACGTGCCGCTGCCAAAAATACCGCTGCTCACGGTATTGGTTGCGGAGTTGGTGTTGGGGCCACCGCTGTAAGTGCCACCAGCGCGATTGAGCCAGATCACGCGTTGCGCAGCCAAAAATGGCGAGGGTGCAGGTGGTGCTTGATAGGTCGTAGGCATCACTTGCGGGGTGCCGCACCAATGGCCGCCGCGGAGCACCAACGGCGTGCTTTGCGCAGCTGCGCTAGGCAGATTGTGCGCAGTTAGCGCTGTCATCGTTAAGGAAAAAGCAGCAATCGTTAGATGCGTACGTCCAAACATGGCGTGCACCTTAACAAAGTCTGGCCAAACCGAATATGCCGAAACGCACAGGCCCTCACGTACCGGGCTAACAGCTGATAACTGCAACGGCTGAGTGGCCCCGGGATCGCTGTGGGTACGCCTCGGTTTCGGCCTTTCGAGTTCGATTGTATCTAATTGTTTCAACTGCGTTAATTGTCTTGGCGCCGAGTCATGTGGAAGAACCGGCGGCATAGCACCAACGCGGTCACAGTGAGGCCCGCTGATAGCCCCCACCACAGGCCGGCCACGCCCAAATCAAAACCGAACGCCAGGGTGAGCGCGACGCCCAGGCCCACGCCATAATGGCCGATCACATTGGCCACAAAGGTCGCGCGGGTGTCGCCCATGCCGCGCAACGCGCCGCCCGCAATGGCTTGGGCGCCATCGGAAAGTTGGAAGATAGCAGCAATGCGCATCAGCGGAATCGTCGCGGCACGCACCGCCGTGTCATTCGTGAACAAGGCAATCAACGGCTCCGGCGTGATCACAAAGATCAATGCGCAGGTGGCCATCAACGCGCCGCCCAGCGTGAGGCCGATGCCGCCCGCGCGCCGCATGCCTGGCATGTTGCGAGCGCCGAAGGCGTAGCCGACTTGGGTCGAGGTGGCCGCGCCAATGCCAACCGCAGCGGAGAACGAAAAACTCGCAAGCGTGATTGCAACGTTGTGGGCGCCGGCAGCAACGCCACTGATGTTGGCGGCTAATACGCCAGCAAGCGCAAACACGCCAACTTCGGCCAACATTTGTAAGCCGATCGGAATGCCATACGCAGCGACCGCGCGTACGTCGGCGGTGGTTGCCAACACGCGATCCTTCGCCGTGGCCAGCAGCTTGCGCGCAGCGCCGATGTAGACCAGCAGCGTCACGATTTGCACCGAGCTGGTGGCAATCGCTGCGCCCAACACGCCGAGTGGTGGCAGGCCAATGGCGTCGATGCCATAGATCAATAGATAGTCGAGCCCGAGGTTGACCACGTTGCCCGCCACGGTGGCGATCAGCAGCGCGCGAGTGCGGCTAAACGCTGCGAGATAACAGCGCAGCGCAACGCTGAGCAAAAACGGCACCACGCCAATCGCGCGAGCGTACACAAACACCCGGGCTTCGCGTGCCACGCCAGCGTCGACGTTGGTCAGCGATAACAAATGCGGCGACGCAATGACGGCAAGCATGCAGCCCAGGCCAACCCAAAGCGCCAATCGGGTTGCGCCGAACAAGCCGCGATGCGCCGTCATCGTATCGCCTTCGCCAATCGCTTTGGGCGCAATCGAATCGAGCCCCATCATCACGCCCATGCCCACGCACGTGATCGTAAACACCAACGAGTTGGCAACCCCAGCGCCCGCCAACGCATCCGCGCTGTAATGGCCCAGCATCGCGACATCGACGGCGCCCATCATCTGCAAGCCCACTTGTTGCGCAGCCAACGGCACTGCCAGCGCTGTGTGCGCGCGCCAGCCCATCTTCGGCAACGCAATCGTAGCGGCGGCTTGGCTCGGATTCACAGCCGCAACTGCATACAGCCCCGCGCGCATCGACGCGATGGGCGAGGGGAGGAATTTTCAGGGCGGGGGAGGTGGCACGATAGTCTCGTCGATGGGCGGAAGCCGTGGCGGCATCGGCTGTGGCGTTATGTTGGGATGTTGCAATCGATATTGCTGCAACGCTTTTCCCGCGTATTCCTGCGAATCGATAAAGAAGCGACCACACGCCAAGGCCGTCGGTAGCGGCTTGCCATAAAATGACGGATAGGCATCACGTATGGATGCCGCCAACACTGCACCGGCGGCGGCCGGCTCAATCGTGGGATCGTGCTTGCAAACAATACGACTGAGCGATGCTGTAACGACGGAGGGCTCGCGAGTTTCCGCGTTGGGGCCTAGTCGCCAAATGAGCAGGTCGGCCGCCGCGGCAAATACTGGATCGTTCGGCGCGAGCGTGGCTGCGGAGATGGTCGGCGTTGTGGTGCTCGTGGCATGCGTTTCACAACTTGCCACGAGGCTTGCGATCATGCTTACGGCGTTAACGGCGCGCATCAAGGTACAAGCCTTGCTTGCGCATTATACCAACTGCGCAATGGCAATGTAATGGTCTGGCCTTGCCGCGTTTTATACGTGCCGCAGCCGGCACTGCGGATATCGAGCATGGGTATGTACGGGAAAATTGCCTCAATCGGCCATTCCCGCATGAACGATTGTAGGCCTTTGTCCTTGGGGCGCTCGATGCTGCAAAGGCTTAGCAGCGTCGCCCTAGTGGCTTCTTCGAATTCTGGGGACAGGCGGCGTGCCACAACGAACTGGAAAAGCCGCGCTTGCTCTTCAGGGGGCGTATCGAGCCAATACGTGCCTTCCCCTAGCGGCGAGCCTGCCGGTTCTTCATGGCTCGCGCATGCGACCAGTGCCGCGGAGACAAGACCTACTTGCCACATGTTACACAATCGCTGCTTAGTTGTTTGACCCAAATTTCGTGGGCGTCGTAGAGGCCGGTTTCTAGGTAAATTGTCCACCCTTCCGACAGGTAACTCCTAATATTCGACGCCGAACTTGTCCAACCGAACAGCGAAATGCTTTTTGGCAATGGCCATCCCATAAGTCCAAGCATGCCACTGGCGGGTGACAAGCTGCGGTAGGCCGCTGAATGCAACGCTTCGTGGGCAAGCTGCTGAGCAAGGCAACTTGCGTTGCCGGTTGTTGCTAAAGGCGAAAGATCACCGAACGACCCTGGCGGAAGGTTGGTAACCGGAGGCGCCATTTCTGGAAACGTAAGGGCATATCCAAACCGGTCTGGTTGTTTATTTTCGGGGTGGGGGTTTTTGACAAAGAGCCCTGTGCCATCGTCGTCGTTTAAATAAAACTCATTCGAGTCATACCCAGGTTTCGGGCATCTAAACACAGTTGACCTCAGGGCATTGATCCAATTTTGACGCAGCACTTTCCCGGCGGCCTCGCCACATAGGCCGTTTATGCACTTATCGATTTCAATTTCAGCCCTAGCAGATGCAATGAGTATTCGCATTTGCTGCAGCCCACTACATTCTGTATCCGAGGAACTCCCAGTTGGATCAGTAACCGCCACAGGGCTATTTCGCGCATAAGCGTAACCTTCGGGCTCAGTACGCCCCATTCGATCGGCCTCATC
>JAKQOD010000739.1 GCA_029565465.1 Deltaproteobacteria bacterium | reverse complement strand
CATTTGGATCGTCTCGGTGCAGCTTCGCGACCACACCGCTAAATTCGTTGCAGGCCACGACCACGCCACCAAGCGCCGTCGGTTGCGATAGCTCGCATCCTGCGCCTTTGCTGCGCGAAACGGCTTCGACAGTCCCACCTTGCGCGCCGGGTGCGATGTAGGACAAGCCCGACTTCGACACGATCAACGCGCCGTTATTGCGCGTCGCGACAACTTGCGAGCAGTCTACTAACCGCACTGCCGTACCGTTTGCGCTTGGCCGTTGCACCAATGCACTCGCGGCCCACCCCAAGCTACTGTGTTGCCAATAGTTGCATTGGTCGTCGAGCGCGACTGGTTCACCGGTCCACGTTACCGATAGGTCAAAGCCCGCAGCCTGCAGCGCAGCGGGAAGCGCGATCGTGCGGTCACCAGCCGCGCCAAACACGGTTACCTCAGCCGGCGATGCAGCAATGGCAAACGCAAGGTTGCGAGAGAACTTTGTCATTTCGGGATGCGGCGTGCGTTGCCCGGCTACACTTTCAACCAGACCGTCGGGATCGCCAAAGAGCAACTGCCGATTGCCCGAGGTCCAAAAGCCGTCGATGTTGTCGCTGGCAATCTTGCGCCAACCGTAACGATGGCAATCAGTTTGTACGTTGCCAAAACAACGCGCATTACAGCTAAGCCCACCGTAGTCAAAACCGATTTCAACACACGAGTAAGATGGTGCCGACTGGTCGCATTCTTCACCGAACGCGGGCTCTGCAACGCCATCGCCACATACGCCGCCGCACTGCGAAACATCGAACCGGCACGTCGGCGCGCATTCCAATGTGCCGCGATAGTAGCCAAGCGTGGCACACGAACTCGACAACGCTGCCCCTGCTTCACAGTCTTCCCCGCCGGTGACCACCCCGTCGCCGCAATACCGCATGCACTGGGTGTCGCATTGTGCAGCGAGGTCATCGCTGTTAACTGATGCGCAGCCTGCCGCTTTGGTAGCCGCGTCGCTGCCACAATCGCAGAACTCACCATCGTCAACGATGCCGTTGCCGCAGGTTTCGGTGGAGAGACAATCCGCAGCGCAGCCATCAAGACTTGCCGTGTTGCCGTCGTCACAAACTTCGCGTCCTTCGACGATGCCGTTGCCACAGCCGCGAGCGCGGCATTCGTAGCCCGCACAAATGCCGTCGGCGACTAGGTCGGAAGAACACGTAGCGCCGAGCGATAATCCTTGGCAAGCCTCAACGGCCATGCGCGAGCCGCAGGTTTGCGTGGCTTCGATGCAAACGCTATCGCTTGGGCAAATGCGGTCACCACACGGTGATAACGACGACTCGATACAGCTCGCAAGGCTCAAGGCAAGACACAACGATCCAAAGCGCAGCCACATAGCTCCATGGTGCCACAGATTGCCACATCAAATGGTGCTGCTTGGAGGCGGTTGTGCGACTAGTGTAATCACAGGTGCCACGGTAATGTAGATGTATGGAAATTCGTGCGAGCGCGTGCCCTCTCGATTGTCCGGACTTATGCAGCCTCGCCGTGACCGTGGCGCCGGCCGACGCTGAGCGCGGTGTCGCGGAGCGGGTAAACAAGATCAATGGCACTGCACTTTCGCCGCTGACCAATAACTTTGTGTGCAGCAAAGTTCGCAACTTGGCGGACCACTTGTACTGCGACGACCGTGTCCTCACGCCGCTGGTGCGTACCGGTCCCAAAGGCAGCGGCGGCTTTCGGCCAGCAACGTGGGACGAAGCACTTGACCTTGTAGCTGCGCGTTTGCGCGATGTCATCGCGCGTCGTGGCGCTGAAGCTGTGTTGCCGTATCACTACGGTGGCTCGAACGGCTGGCTGACCGAAGGCGCGTTGGCGACGCGTTTTTTTCGTCGGCTTGGCGCATCGCGATTGGAACGCACGTTGTGTGCAGCAGCGACGACGCCAGCAACCCATGGCTTGTATGGCGTGATGCCAGGCGTTGCGATTGAAGATTACGTCGACGCCAAGCTGATCGTGATCTGGGGCGCCAATCCGTCGGCAACTAGCATTCACATGGTGCCGATCATCGAACGCGCGATGGCAGCAGGTGCCAAGTTGATCGTCGTCGACCCTCGCCGTACGCCGCTGGCGAAGCGCGCGGACTTGCACGTAGCGTTGCAACCAGGCACCGACTTGCCGGTTGCGCTGGCGCTGTTGCGTGGCTTGTTTCGTAATGGCGCTGACCGGTCGTTTTTGCATGACCACTGCACCGGGGCCAATGAGCTTGAGCAGCGCTGCGAACGTTGGACGTTTGCCGAAGCCGCGCGGGTTGCACAGGTAGACGTCGACACGCTGCAAACGTTTTATCAAATGTACTGTGATGCCTCGCCCGCGGTGATTCGCGTTGGTTGGGGGCCTGAGCGCAACCGCAATGGGGGCAGCGCGATTGCAGCGATTTTGGCACTGCCTGCGGTAGCCGGCAAGTTCGGCGTGCGCGCTGGCGGGTTCACCATGTCGAACGGCGATGCGCGCTGGGGCGTCAAAGCGGAGACCGCAATCGCCGAGCCAGTTCCGACGACGCGGTCGATCAATATGAGTGAAATCGCGCGGGTGCTGCGCGATGGGCCACGCAGCGGCGGCGCGCCGATCGAAGCGCTGTTTGTATACAACTGCAACCCGGTGGCGACGGCGCAAAACCAACAAGCGTTAATCGAACAGTTGTTACGCGAGGATCTCTTTGTAGTTGTTCATGAACAAGTCATGACCGACACCGCGTTGCTTGCTGACATAGTGCTGCCAGCAACGGCATTCGTCGAGCATCGCGAGTTGCGACGCGGTTACGGCACGATGCGCATGTATGATTCGCCGGCGGTAGTTGCTGCGCCGGGCCAAGCCCGCAGCAACAATCAACTATTCGGCGAGTTGTTGCAGCGTTTTGAGCTAACCCGCGCGGGCGACCCAATGACCGACGACGAATTAGTGGCCGCAACGTTTGCCGCAAGCCCCGATGGCGCGCAGTTGCAAGCGCAGCTGAAACAAGACGGCGCTGCAGTGCCGCTCAGCGGCGCGCGGCCGATCACATTTGTTGACGTTTTTCCGTCGACACCGGACCAACGCGTGCATTTAGTGCCAGCCGCGCTCGACCAAGCTGCGACGCACGGCTTGTATACGTACCAGCCGGATCCAAGCACCGATGAGTTTCCGCTTGCGTTGATTTCACCTGCGCTGGCGACCCAGATCTCGTCGACATTTGGGCAATTGCGGCAAAAGCCTGCACAAGTAGAACTAAGCTTGGCCGACGCGCAACAGCGTGGCGTCAGCGACGGAGATCTATGCCGCGTGTGGAACAACTACGGCGAAGTTGTTTGCGCTGCCGCCGTCAATCGTGATCTTAAGCCAGGCGTTGCGCTGATCGCCAAAGGCTATTGGCGCAAACACACGCGCAATGGCCTTACCGCCAATGCGCTGATTCCTGAAACCTTCGCCGACCTCGGCGGCCAAGCCGCGTTCAACGACGCGCGCGTGCAAGTGGCGAAGCGCTGACAGAATGACACACGCGTGAGCGGTAGCTGTGCCAAGGCGTCAAAGCGCTTCGCGATGGCAATTTATCGTCGAGAAGCGCCGCAACCGAGCTAGATTGTATTCGTGTTGGAAAAAGTGGCTGCGCCGAATCGAACGTGTGGTAAATGGACGATCCCGCTCGGCGTTGTGCTGTTGTTGTTATTGATGGTGAGCTACGCAGTTACGTTACCTACGCACCATGGCGGGCATGGCGAATCGCGTACCCGCGTCGCAAGAGGCACCGTTGGCAAATATGCCAATGAAGCTTTCCCGCAATGGCAGATGAACAATCCCAAGCGCACATGTCCCATCTCGCTGGTTGAACTCAACGACTACATGAACAACGCTGATGGCCGCGACCCGTGGGGCACACCGTACATCATGCTGTGCGGCGCATCGTTGCCGGCCGGAGCGCGCGGCATTGCAGTGTTCTCATTCGGCCCCGATCGTGAATATGGCACCGTCGACGATATTCGCTCGTGGGAGTAGATCATCAAACGTAGGCGCAAGATTGGCTACTTCTAAGACAGCCCTCGCAACGCCCTAGCCGCGCAAGCGCACTGTAACTTTGGCCGCCGCATGGCCGCGCTGAATCGATAACGTGCCACCGCCAGCGAACACCAAGTCGCCATCGCCGACGAGATTGATCACAGCGTCGTTGCCGTCGACGGTAATCGTAACCGGCGCGCCTTTGAACGTTGCAGTGGTTGGGCGACCAGCAGTTGCAGCGCGGCCGCTCCACTTCCATTGCGGGGTTGCACTTGCGGGCCCTTGTTCATCATGCCATTGACCGGCGTTACCCGTCGGGCCGCTCGCCTCGCCGGCCCACAGCCATACGTCGCGATCATCACCAACGCTGGCGGCGGTTTTCACACCTGGTGCCGCAGGCGCTGGCAATACTGTGTCAACACCGTCGGGGAACAACACCAACATCGCACCGGCAGGCACAAACACCGGAATCTCAGTGCGCGCCGCTTGTACCAACGCTGGCGCAGTTCCAGCGGTAACGGCCGGTCCACCCAACAGCGGCCACCAAATCCCCTTAGGCAATTGCACGGTGCGTGAGGTCGCGCCGGCCGTCATCACTGGTGCAACCAAAAGACGATCACCTAGCAAATATTGATCACGCACTTGCCAGGCCCACGCCTCGTCGGGAAATTGCAGCGCAATCAAGCGAAACAGCGGCATGCTGGTGAGCGCGTACGCTTCCGAGCTGCCCATCAGATACGGCACCATTTGCATGTGCAGCCGAGTCCAGCGGCGCATATGGGCAACTGAGCCAGCATCGTTTTCCCATTGGTAATTCGATTTCGCTTCGCGCCCATGATGCGTGCGCATGATCGGCGTTAGCGCACCAAACGTTACCCAACGGTAGTACAGCTCCTCGGTGGTTGCGACGATGCCATCGCCTTGCGTGATGTAACCACCGATGTCGTGGGTGAAATACGGAAAGCCGGTTACGCCCAAGCCAAGCCCCATCGGAATCACTGACTGCATGCCATCGCCAGCGTTAAAATCGGTTTGCTGATCGCCGGCCCACAAGCCTTGCACATACGGCTGTGCGTGCAGCCACGCCGCACGCATGAACCACAAGCGGTCACGCAGCGGGTTCGCAGGTGGCCCTAACATTTCATAGTTAAACTTGGCCCAGCGCACCGGATACAAGTTGTGCTCCAACATGCCGTCGACACCGGATGCAAGCTTGGCTTCATGCGGCAACCATTCGGCGAAATCGGCCATCCAACCGTCGGCGCCGTCGCGCAACATTTCGCCAAGCACACCTTTGGCCCAGGTCACCGCTGCAGGATTGCTTAAGTCCAACAGTGTCGTTTTACGAAACGTCACACCGTCGAACATAAACGGCGCGCCAGTGGCGTCTTTGATTGCGTAGCCCGACGAGGTTGCCTCGTTATAAACATCACCTTCCATATCGAGAAACGTATTGGTGTAGGTCAGAAACGCGTAGCCTTGGCCGTGCAGCCGCGCAGCAAGCTGATCAATGTTTGGATACAGCACAGCGTCAGAGCGCCAATCTTCATCGAGCGCGTACCCTAGCGCACCTTGTACGCCGCCGCGAAAGTCTTCGGTCCAGATCGCCGAGGTTGCGATGCCTTCGGCGCGCAAGCGATCCGCTACCCGCTTAACGTTGGCGTCGCCAAAAATCGCGTCGAGCCAAGGCGCAAACATCAACATGGATGCTTTGCTTGGCTTGCCAACCCAGGACAGCATCTGATGCAACGCGTCTTGCACGCCAGCACCACTAGCAACCGTCGTTGTACCTACGGCTTGGGTGTCGCTGCCCACGAACAAATTGAATTGCAGCTTGGGCTGCCAGGTTTCGAAACGCGCCACATCATCGCGTTCACTGCACAGCGCAAAAATCGTGCGTGCGTCAGCATCGACCACCGCTGCGTAGCCGCGCGACGACAACGTCATCGGCATCGGGGTATGCGTCGAATGCCGACGCCCTGACAAGAACCACACACCTGCGTAGTTATCGTCGTCGAGATCTTCTTTGCCGATGCCATCTTCTTGCACCCACAACGGCACCGTTTGGCCACGATGATCAACGTTGAACGATTGCCCGCCAAGGCCAACAAAATGTTCGGCATCAGCGCAGGTTGCGCCTAGCGAAACGCGGCCGTAGTCCGGCGAGTTCAAGGTAATTTGTACATACGGCTTGCTTGCGACACCGTCGACGAAGGCGACCGTCCCCGTGCCCGCATCTTTGCCGTCGGCGTTCAAACTGAATTCGATCGCGCGGCCATCGCTTGATACCGCCGCCGAGCGAATCCCGACCGCGGCCCAGCGCTGGGTCTCGACGCGGTCAGTAAATCGAAACGAGCCAAAGCTAAATTCCGTCTTGGCGGTATCGACGCCGACGGCCGCGAACGCCAACGGTGGAGCCCCCGCCTTGACTGAACCTCCCCGCAGCGTCGTCCACACTTGGGTACCACCGCGCCACACGCTGATTTGGGGTCCATTCGGATCAACTTCGACGGTGAGCTCGCCTTGGCTGATTTGCACAACTGGCGCATCGTCGCCACATCCGACAACCGGAAGCACAGCTGCAAGCGAAACCAGCCACCGCGTTTTGTTTACTTGCATCGATGCCATTATCACCGTCCAGCGAGCTACATGCAACGTAGCAACTACGGTGTCGCTGGCATATGATGAGGCATGCGCACCACGATAGGGACCTGGGCCGCTTTGTTGCCGCTTGCCATGGCCGGCGCGGCTGGATGTGGCAGCGGCGGCGCAGTCAACGCTGATGCTGTCACTACGACACCCGACGCCAATCTCGCGGAGAATCCGAATGCTAATCCCTCTGGTGTTTGCAGCACCGGCTTGCCACTGCTTGGCCACGCGCTCGACGTATCGCAACCAACCGCTGTCATCGGCACTGGCACACCAGGCAGTTGCCAATTTGCCCAACTGGCTGCTGCTGTTGCAGCGGGCGGCACGATCACGTTCAATTGTGGGCCTGCGCCCCTCGCCATTCCCATCACTGCAACGATGCATCTGCCGATCAACAAGAACACCGTGATCGACGGCGGCAACAAGATCATCCTCGACGGCGGCGGCACCGTGCAGATCTTACGTTTCGATAGCGCGAATTTTCAAGCCAACGAAACCCGCGTCACGATTCAACACATTACATTCAAAGGTGGTGCCGTCACCGGTACGGAGCCAATTCCGACTGCGCCCGCACCGTGTTCACAAGGCTTCAACGCAGGCGACGGTGGCGCCATCTACATGCGCGATGGCAACTTAACCGTTATCGATTCGCTATTCATCGACAACCACGCAGCGCCGCTTGGCCCCGATGTCGGCGGCGGCGCGATCCGCATGCTCGGCAGCAAACACGGCATCATCGTTGCCAACAGCACGTTTCGCAACAACAGCGCAAGCAACGGCGCGGCCATCGGCTGTTTGTTTTCCAATCTTGAAGTTTATAACAGCGTGGTCGAAGGCAATCAGGCCACCGGTCACGATGCCAACAGCGACGACGCCACCAAATGCAGCGTGATCAATAACGGCCAACACCAAGTTGGCTCAGGCGGCAACGGTGGTGCGTTGTACAGTGATGGGATTTCGACGCCCGACAAGCCTGTGAACATTGTGTTGTGTGGCGACAACGTTGTGAACAACGCAGCCGGCGCCAACGCATTTGGCGGCGGAGTGTTTTTCACCAGCAACAATTTCGGCGGTACGCTGACCATTGCGGACACCGTCATCACTGGCAACACTGGCGGCCACTGGACCTCGGTGAAATTGGGCAGCGTCACCGACGCCGGGACCGCCGTCGGTACCAACGCCAAAAGCATCACGATTACGCGCTCGGTCGTGCAAGGCGTGAACTGACAATCAGAAGATCTTTTACGCCACAGGCAGCGGCGGTTCGCAGCACAAATATGGGAACATCAGTGTGCGCGATAACAGGAGCGAGACGGCATGGCGAACGAAACCAAATGGATCTGGTGGGGAATTGCGTGTATTTGCATCGCGTCAGTAACCAGCTGCAAAGACAAGCCCCACGACAGTGCTGCCTTGGTTTCGACGCAGTCACCGGCAATAGGCAGCGGCAGTCTCGCGCTCCAACGTGGCAGTGGTAGCGAGACCGTCGAAGCACCTGAACCACCAATAACCGCCACGCCGCCACGCCGCCTATGGACGCCTGAAATTCGCGACGAAGCGGCGTTGATGGACTATTCCAAAGAGCTCGGCGGTGAACGGTTCACCAAGTTTGTGCTCGACTTACGCAGCGACGAAATCTACTACTTCGATGTCGATGTCTATCGCGTCCATAAGGATTTTGTATTCAATGAGTTGCTCAAGATTCCGTTAACGCCTGCCTCCAAACGGATTTTCGACCGCAACTACACCGAGGTAAAACCCGAGTTCGCGATGTGCTACTTGGTTCACCACTTGGGTGCCGACAAATGGACCTTGGCATTTTGGGCCGGCGATCGCATGACCGCAGAGCATGTGCAGCGAGCCTACAAGCGCATGAAAGAAACGTTCTATCTCGGCGACAAAGTTGCGTTTCGGCCGGACTCGGCGCGGCAAGAGAAGCTGGCCAAGACGATCAAAGATATTCCCGTCATCTTCAATGATGAGCTGTATCAAGCCGCCAGTTACCAGGCGTTTGCGACTGGCACCGCTGTTGGCAAGCTGCGCATTGTACCGCCCGGCACCGACGAGAACTCGTTGTCGTTTGAAACTAACGAAGTGGTGCTTATCCACGAATCGCTGTCGGATATTTCGCCGGTTGCCGGCATCATCACCGAAGAGTTTTCGACACCGCTATCGCACGTAAGTTTGCGGGCGCGCGCGTGGGGCATTCCAAGTGTTGGCCTCAAAGGAGCGCTTGAGCAATACCGGGATCTTGAAGGCAAGATGGTATATTTCGACGCTAAAACCGGCGGCCATGAACTGCGCCTCGCCACCCCCGAAGAAGTTGTCGCTGCCGACGCCCAGCGGGCCAAAACCCGAGAAGTTGTTGTGCCAAAGGCTGACCTCAATGTGAAAGAGTTGCGGCCGTTGGATCAATTACGAGCCACCGACGTTGCCGCGTTCGGAGCCAAGGCCGCGAACCTCGGCGAAATTGTGCGGCGCAAGCCCGCAGGTTTTGTGGTGCCGCCAGGTTTTGCGATTCCAATTTCGTATTACCAAGCGCATTTGCAATCGCATGGCATCGACAAAAAAGTTGATGCATTCCTCGCCGATACTGCGAAGCAAAAAGACCCGGCACAAAAGAAAGCCGCGCTCGAAGCGCTGCGCAAAGCGATCATAGCAGCCCCACTTGATGCCGGGTTGCTCGACCAGATCGAAGCAGGCATTCTTGCGAACGCAACCGTGGCGCCGTATGGCGAACCAGTGGTGGCACCCGTGGGCAGCGGCAGTGGCAGTGGCAGCGGCAGTGGCAGCGGCAGTGGCGATGGCAGTGGCAGTGGCGATGGCAGTGGCAGTGGCAGTGGCAGTGGCAGTGGCAGCGGCAGCGCGCAACCGGCAGCAGCTGGCTCAGGCGACGGATCGGGATCGGCTGTTGCACCTCCGGAACTGCCAGGCTTCTTCGTG
>JAKQOD010000730.1 GCA_029565465.1 Deltaproteobacteria bacterium | reverse complement strand
CTCGCACTTTCGTGGTGAAAAATGGGTCAAAGATGCGGCCTTGTTGCTCCACTGCGATGCCTGGGCCGGTATCACTGACGGCTATCTGCAACGCTTCATCGGTTCGTTCGACAGCGACGTGAACCGTTTTGCCACCCAACGCGGCGGCATCGGCGGCGTTGCGGACTAAGTTCCATACGACTTGGCGTAGCTTTGCAGGGTCACCTTTCGTCGGCAAAGGTCCATCGACGTCAGCCGTTACCTGCAATGCCTGCAGGCTGCGGTCTTGTTGGGCCACCTGCATGGTTTCGGCGACCAACGCTGCTAGATCAAAATCCACTACTTGGCGGGGCCGCGGATTTGCGTAGTCAAGCAAGTCGGTGATCAAGCCATTGAGGCGATCGATTTCTCGCGTCACAATCGCCATTAATGCGCGATCATCATCAGACACCTGTGGCGCTTCGCGCAGCAGTTCAATCGAGCCAGAGATCGCCGCGAGTGGGTTGCGTATTTCGTGGGCAACGCCTGCAGCTAACTGCCCAACGGTTGCCAAGCGCTCGGCCCGTTGCACGTGTTGCTCCATCCGCCGCAACGCTGTGAGGTCTTGAAAGTTTACAACCCGACCAATCACGCGCTGGGTTGCGTCGTAGAGTGCCGAGACCGAGATGCCGAGGGTTTTGTCTTGGCCGGCCGCAACAACCTGTAAATCGCCACGTCGTAGCTCGCCGCCGGGTTGTTCGCGGATCTTGGTGAGCAAGCCGGGCAAAATTTCCTCCACCGATTGACCGCGTGCGGTGGTCGCGTCGCGTTGCAAAATATCGGCGGCGGCAGTGTTGATCGTCAGCAGCAGACCTTCATTGTCGAGTGTTACCAAGCCCGACGACAGCGACTGCACGATGTCCTGATGTAGCGAATATAGCTGGCCGACGGTTCGCCGTTCCGATTCGAGCGACACGGCAGCACGCTGCAGCTGATCGCCAAAAATGTAGCCAAGCGCGCCAACGCCCATTAAGGCGGCGCCGTTGCCGCTCAGCGCGCGCACAAAATCCCCTAAGCTCAAATCCGCCGGACGCATTTGTGCCGCCAACGGCAAAGCAACCACATTCTTCCACGACAGCAGCGCCACCAAGGCAAAACTGCCTAGCGCGACGAACGTCGAAATGACCGCTCCTCGTCGATAGAGCAAGGCGCCTGCTGCGACGATCGACAGTGCGTAGAGCAGCACATAAGGGCTTTTGGCGCCGCCCGTGAGGTACACCATGACTGAGGTAATCGGCACGTCGAGGGCGAGTTGCACACGTGCGATCCGTGTTGGATCGATTTTTTTTTGCAGCGCAATGCCATACCCAACGTTGCAAGTTAACGTGAGCGCCACAACACCTGACAACATCCAAATCGCAGCCGTGCCAGGCACGTCTTGATCATGCGATGCCACCCAGATGCTCACGCCTAGCGCAGCGCACAGCACCAACGTGCGCAGGATCGCCAGCCATGCTAGCCGACGACGCAAGTCGGTATTTTCAGTCGTCTCGGTTGCTTCGGCGGGCTGCAGCGCACCGAGCTGAGCAATCGAATCGCTCGCCGAACTATCCACCTTGAATATTGCCCGCCAATTTAAAGATCGGCAGATACATCGCGATGATCAAGCCGCCAACCACCACGCCAAGGAAGGCCATCATGATTGGTTCGATCAACGACGTCATCGACGTTACGGCGGTATCGACTTCTTCTTCGTAGAAGTCGGCGACTTTCTGCAGCATCTGGTCCATGGCGCCGGTTTGTTCACCAACACCAATCATCTGTACCACCATCGACGGGAATACTTTGCTTTCTGCAAGCGGGCCGGCCATGTCATGGCCTTCCGAAATCTTGTCACGCGCGCGCATGATGCCGCGTTGCACAACGCGATTGCCGGACGTCTTGGCACAGATTTCCAACGCGTCAAGGATCGGCACACCGGAAGCGAGCAGGGTCCCCAACGTGCGAGTAAACCGCGCAACCACGATCTTGCGAAGGGTAGGGCCAATGACGGGTAGCCTTAACAACACCCGGTCGAATGCTTCGCGCCCGCTGTCGGTGCGCCGCAACATGCCTAGTCCAAAGCCTGCTGCAATCATGCCCAAGAAGATCATCCACCAACGTTTCACGAAGAAGTGCGAGATGTTGATGACGACTTGGGTAGGCCCCGGCAAGGTTGCGTTGCCGAAGTCTTTGTACATCGCTTCGAAGGTCGGAATAACTTTGATCATCATGACGGCGATAACGCCCATGGCGACGACCAAAATGCCGACCGGATAAAACATTGCGCTCTTGATTTGGCCCTTGAGCTTGACGTTTTTTTCGATATAGACCGCAAGGCGGTTCAAAATCGTGTCGAGAATACCGCCAATTTCGCCAGCACCCACCAAGTTGACAAAGAGCTCGTCGAACACTTTGGGATGTTTGCGCAGCGAGTCGGAGAACGTCGCGCCTTGTTCGACCGACGCTTTGACTTGACTTAAGATCCGCGCAAACGATTTGTTATCGGTTTGCGTGGCCAAGATGTCTAAGCACTGCACCAATGGCAACCCGGCATCGATCATGGTTGCCAATTGCCGCGTAAAGACTTGCAAGTCTTTGGGGCCAACGCCAGTGCCGATCTGGATGTGAATTTCCCGCGCTTCGCGCTTCACCTTTTTGATCGTGAGGCCTTCGCCCTTGAGTCGGTTTTCCACCGTTTCGGCGTCGGCTGCTTCCATCACACCTTTGCGTGCTTCGCCGGTGCGTGTCGCTGCTTCCCATTGAAACTTGGCCACGTCGTTCTCCTACTTGCGCTCAGGTTTGGTTGCGGCAGCGGTGCCTGGCGTCTGTGAGCCACTCGAAGCGCCAGCATTTAGAATCATGGTTTTGAGCTCATCCATTTCACTGGTGTGTCCCAAGGCTTCTTCCATCGTAATGTTCTTTTTGAGGAAGTGCTCAAGCAGCGATTGATTGAGCGTTTGCATGCCGTATTTGGCTTGCCCAATCTGCATTTGCGAATAGATCTGATGCAGCTTGTCTTCCCGAATCAAGTTGCGAATTGCCGCATTCGGCACCATCACTTCCGACACCAGGACGCGGCCCGAACCACTGGCGCGTGGCAATAGCGCTTGGGTAATCACGCCTTCAAGGGAGAATGACAACACCGCACGCACTTGGCTTTGTTGGTGGGCCGGGAACACGTCGATGATCCGGTTGATGCTTTGAATCGCGTTGTTGGTATGCAACGACGCCAGACAAAGGTGTCCGGTTTCGGCGATCGTAAGCGCGGCTTCCACCGTTTCCAAGTCGCGCATTTCGCCGACCAGCACGACGTCAGGGTCTTGTCGCAAAATGTATTTAAGCGCGCGTTTGAATGACGAGCTGTCTCGGCCGATTTCACGTTGGTTTACCAGGCAGCCGCGGTGTTGGTGCTGGTATTCGATTGGATCTTCGATCGTTACGATGTGGCCGCGCCGCCGTTGATTGATGCGGTCGATCATCGATGCCAGCGTGGTCGACTTGCCCGATCCGGTTGAGCCGGTCACCAAGATCAAGCCACGCGGCCGTTCGGCCAGCTCGGCAACCACAGGTGGTAAGCCAAGGTCTTCGAGTGGAATGATATTGTACGGCACCAAGCGAAACGCGCCGGCGACACACGATTGCTGCATGTACACGTTGGCGCGAAAGCGCGCCATGTTGCGAATCCCAAACGAAAAGTCGATTTCCAGGTCTTCTTCGAAACGCAGCTTCTGCGCATCGTTCATGACCGAATAACACAACTGCTTGGTATCAACTGCACTGAGAGCATCGGTTTGCAGCCGCACCAATTCACCGTCAATGCGCAAGCGCGGCGCCGAGCCGGCGGTCACATGCAAATCCGATGCGCCTTTATCGAGCATCGTTTTGAGCAACGATTGCAGTGTAATCGCTGCCATTAGTCCTCCACCGTGCTGCGCAAAATTTCTTCAGGCGTTGTCATGCCAGCGAGAATCTTCGCGATACCGGCCATCCGCAGGCTTTGCACCCCGTTCCGAATCATTTCCGCTTTGATCTCCGCTGCTGAGGCGCCTTGCAGCACCAATTCTTTGAGCGGATCGAGCAGCGGCATCACTTCGTACAAGGCGACCCGGCCTTTGTAGCCAGTCTGATTGCACGTGCCACAGCCTTTGCCTTGCATGATGTTGGCTGTGGCAATTTGTTCTTCACTCATGCCTAACTTGCGCAGCGCATCCGGATGTTTTTCTGCAGGCATTTTGCATTCGCCGCAAATCCGGCGCGCCAAGCGCTGGGCCACCACCAAGTTGCATGACGCCGTCACCAAGAACGGCTCGATGCCCATGTTCAACAACCGCGAAATCGTCGACGGGGCGTCGTTGGTGTGCAAGGTCGAAAGCACCAAGTGGCCGGTAAGCGCAGCTTTGACGGCAATTTCCGCGGTTTCAAAGTCGCGAATCTCGCCGACCATGATGATGTTCGGATCCTGCCGCAAAAACGATCGCAATGCCGACGCAAAGTTGAGCCCAATGTCGTCGTGCATCTGTACTTGGTTGATGCCGTGCAAGTTGAATTCGACCGGATCTTCGGCCGTCGAGATATTGCGTTCGAGCGTATTGAGCTCCGACAGCGCCGAGTACAAGGTCGTGGTCTTGCCCGACCCGGTTGGGCCGGTGACCAGCACCATGCCGTACGGCCGTTTGATCGATTGTTTAAAATCTTCAAGCGGTTTGATGTCGAAGCCCAGCTTGGTCATGTCCAGCTGCAGGTTCGATTTGTCGAGAAGCCGCATGACGATCTTTTCGCCAAACAGCGTCGGCAACACTGAAACCCGGAAGTCCATTTCCTTGTTCGTGCCGATCTTGAGCTTGATGCGGCCGTCTTGTGGCAAGCGCCGTTCGGCAATATCGAGCGACGCCATGATCTTGAGGCGGCTCGTGATCGCGTTGCGTAACTTGAGCGGCGGCCGCATTTCTTCTTGCAGAATGCCGTCGATGCGAAACCAACGCGGAAACTTTTCTCGTAGGGTTCGATATGAATATCGGATGCGCGCTTCTTGATTGCTGACAACAGGATCGCGTTGCACAGCTTTACCACCGGTGCTTCGCCGGCTTGGTTTTCCAAGTCGACGACGTTGGTGGCGTCGTCGCCGGTCGCTGCGAAATCGACGTTGTCGACATCGAAGCCTTCCATCATCGAATCAAGATCTGGGCCTTTGTCGAAGTACTTCGACAGATTGGCTTCGATCGAGCCTTCCGACGCAACAACGGGTTCGATGTTGTACTGGGTTAAGAACTTGAGTTCGTCGATCGCATAGATGTTCGACGGATCGGCCATCGCGACAACCAGCGTCGGTCCGTTTCGGCGGACTGGAATGACTTGATGCTTCTCGCAGATTTCCCGTGAAACCAACTTGAGCACCGACGGATCAATTTCAATCTCGTTGAGATTGATCGATGGCAAGCTGTACTGCTTGGCTACGAAAGCTTGCAGATCTTGGTCTTGTACAAACCCCATCTTCGCGAGGGTCGGACCCAAGCGTTTGCCGGTTCGTTTCGATTCATCCTGCGCTTTTTGTAGCTGCGCCAACGAAAGCATTTTTTCGCGGACCAGCAACTCTCCGATTCGGCTCATGTGCCAGTCTCCCGAGGCTTGAACGACATTGCAGAAAATGATCGTAGCCCCCCACTACGTGGGAGTCAAACCAACGGACCGCTAAGGTAGTGTAATCGTAGGTAAGTTATGTAAGTACGCGTTGGCTAGGCCCTGGTCCGGTCGCGCTGCACGTTTGTCAGGCGGTTTAGCCTCGGGCGCGGTTGTGACGGCCACGCGTTTGTCACGCGGTTCTCGGTGAAATTAGCGCGTTTGGGTAATCGTGATGTCGTAGTTGTTCTTGCCGCCTGCAACAAACGCGTAGAAAACGCCTGCGTTGGCGTTCGCCAGAAACGCGCGGTTTTTGGCACCGGTTTGGACGCCGGTTGCGACGGCGGTGCCACCGCTGTTGAGAATCGAAAGGGTCAGCGGCGAACCCGACGAGAAGTCGACGATGACTTCAACGTTGGTCGTATTCGCATCAACCGTAATTGCGTAGTAGTCCTTGTCGGTTTCGGGACAGATCGCGACGCCCGCAAACTTGAACGGCGTACCAATTGGCTTGGCCGGAATCGCCCGCGCGTTGCCCAGCGAATCATTGGGTTCCAATGCTTGGTCGTTGTTACACACCAGTGGGCTGGCATCGCTAGGGCGGGCATCAACGGTCGAATCACCAGCTTCGCAGACTTGCAGGTCGGCGCTGTAGGTTTTACAGGCGTAGCCATCTGGGCAACGCGGCTCGGCGGTGCCACAGCGAAACGGTGCGTTTGGAAGGTCAGGCGAATATGGATTGCAGGCTGCGAGCAGCGATGCAACCAGTACGTTCGAAGTGAAAATCAACGTTTTCATAAGCATCCGTTAAGCAAGAATTAGAACGACCACAGCGCCGCAGCACCGGCGTAATCCGAACCGATCGCTGGTGCTACCACCAACGAGTCGCGGATGGTTTTGTTGCGCGAGGCAGAACCTGAGACACGCTTTTTAGCGGTCATGTCTTTGTACCAAAAGTAACCAGCAACGGCTGCGGTAGCGAGGCCAAGCCCAACCGTGATTTGGCTGATGGTCCCGCTCGTTTGGCCAGTGCTTTGCACATCTTGTTCGATGCTATCAAACGTCAAGCACGGTGGGCCGCCAGGGCAGTTGCCGCTGGTTGAGCTCTTGGCATCGGCTTCGATGGCCGAGTTCGCGTTGCTCGCGCGAACATAGAACAGCAGGCCCAACCCTAAGAACACGCCGGCGCCTGCTGTCGTACCCCATTTGGCGTAGGTGAACTTGGTCGAGCCCACATCGGTAAGGCCGTTGCCGGTCACGAGTTGTGAGTTGCCATCTTGTGAACTGCTGTTGTTGGCAACCACGATATTCTTTGGCTTCACCGTTTTTTTGCTAAACGGATCGTCGTCCTCAACATCGTTGCCGGTTGGGGTGGGGGCGACGTCTACGGCTGGCTCATCGGTAAAATCAGGGTAGTAACGAGGCTGTATCGCAGCGTCGAGGTAAATAATGTTCGGGCTCGACGGCTTGCCGCGACGGTCTACCACGTTACCGGCCGTGTCTTTGACTTCGATGTAATAGTGCACCGACGACGCTTTGATTTTGTCGACAGGGATTCGGCCAACCAGTTCGTTGTAGCGTTTCCGCATGGTCTTCGCGACGAATTTTTCTTCGCCTGCGGCCCGGTACATCAACGTGACCACAAAGCCCGAGTCGTCCGGGACCACCGCGGTGAGGTCGAGCGGCTTACCTGGAGGTGCGTCTTCAACCACGCTGTGTTGGACGTCCGTTGCGGAGTATGTGCCGGCCGGCTTGATCTTGCCGGGCGTGGTGGTCTTGCCATCGCCGGTTGGCGGCGTGGTGGTTTTGCCATCGCCGGTTGGTGGCGTGGTGGTCTTGCCATCGCCAGTTGGCGGCGTGGTGGTTTTGCCATCACCCGTCGGCGTGCCGGTGCCTGCCGAGAACAAATCAGCTTCGAGAACCTTGATGCGGTCGCCGGCCTCTTTACGTTGCTCGGTTGCTGGTGGCGCTTCGGCCATGAACTTTTTGTAGTACAGCAACGCCAGTTCTTTGGTGCCTTGTTCATCAAGGCAAAGCCCAACGTAGTAGAGCAACAAAGGCTTTTTCGACAGCTTGTAGGCTTCTTTGAACTTCTCAGTGGCATCGCTGAGTTTTTTTTGTTCGTAGAGCGCTTTGGCTTCAGCAAAGAGCTTTTTGGCAGCTTCGATTTGGTCAGCTGTAGGCGCTGCTGCAGCGCCTGCTGCAGGTTGCGCTAACGCCAATGATGGCGTTGCGACCAACGAAGTTACGGTGAAATACACAGCGAGAGTACGAAGATTGCGGCACGAAAACACGGGACCTCCGCGTGCGGCGTTTGGCCACACTGCGCCGATGCTTTAACGTACATGTCGCGCTAGTGCAACGTGAATGTTGCATCGAAAGACCGTCGGAGACGCAAAAAAAACGGCCATCATGCCCCCCGCATGATGGCCGCCTAAACGAAAACGAACCGTTTAACTCAGAAAGGGTCAACGATGGCTGGTTTACTGCCACCCGTCTTTGGTTTTTTGACCGGCGCTTTGGTTGGGGCTTTGGCTGGTTCCGCAAATGGATCGGAAATCGCAGGCTTGGTGGTTTTGACCTTTGGCGCGCTATGCTTCACAGCGGCTGGCGCTGGCGTTGGCGTTGGTGCTGGAGCTACGTCAGGTGCAGGCGCTGGCGCCGGCACCGGCGCCAGCGCTTGCACCTGACGTAGCTCCAGCACCAACGCCAACGCCAGGTGCAGGCGCTGGCGCCGG